>JAAYZK010000234.1 GCA_012514895.1 Planctomycetota bacterium
AACGCTCCGGCCGGCGCAATCCTGGTCCTGGGCGGCCGCGTGTGGGTTGCCAACCGGAACCTTCTGGCGGGCTACAGGGGGTCATTGACGGCGGTCGGCGTGTTCAGCTTCCCGAAGGCCACCGGCGATGGCACGGCCATCCCTGCAGACACGGACGTCTACTGGGACGCGACGGCCGAGATCGTCACAGCCGAATCCGGCGACGGGAAGCGACCGAGGGCAGGCACGACGATCGCTCCCGCTGGTGACGACAACGCCACGGTTACCGTGGTCCTGGGAGGCTGACATGCCCTATCGAAGCATCGAGACCACGTTCGGCGACGGCTCCGACGGGCATGCTCACTTCGTCATCGGCGGTGGCGCGACGCAGTACTTCACCAAGCCGGTCCACCAGTACGCGAGCCTGACGGTCGATGCCGGCGTGACGGTCAAGCAGCAGAACTGGGCCCAGTGCATGTACCCCGTCCAGTGGGTCTACTGCCGTTCGCCGATCATCCTGAATGGCATCCTGTCGGTGACGGGAGCCGCGGCTGGTGTCGAGGGTGGCGGGTCCATGGAACCGGGCCGACTCCCCCCGAACGCCGAGTCGATGTCGGGTCTCCCTCCGTACTTCCACGGCTCGGGCCAGTCAATCTATCCGATTCCCGGCGGTAGCTCGGGCGGCACGACGATCATCAAAGAGCCTGTGAACCACGACCCCTACGTCCCGTTCTATCATGAGCAGTACTACAGCGGGTGGGGTTCCAGTGGCTGGGACGGCGATGCCCAGACGCTCGCCAAACTGGTGGGACCCGCACGGCTCTATCGGTTCTGTGCCGGGATTGGCGGAGCGGTGGGCAATGCGAACGGCGGCAACGGTGGCGGCATCATCGTCATCACGGCCCCGGCGATCGTCTTCGGTGCCAACGGCGGCGTCCACGCGAAAGGCGATGACGGTCAGGATGATCCTTCCGACGAGGCCGGCGGTGGTGGTGGCGGCGGCGGCTATATCGAGACGGCAACGCGGATCGCTGTGGACGATGTGAAGCTCGACGCCTCCGGAGGTGCTGGCGGTGCCGGCATGTTCGCCGGCCAGGCCGGCGTGACGGGCCTCATCCTTCGACGGCTGATCTGAGGACCCCAGCGATGATCGGCTTCAAACCGGGCGTGCTGATGTTCAACACCAAGGCGATCCGCAACCATGTGGATCGGGCCACGCGCAAGGTCCTGAGCAAGTTCGGGGCTTTCGTCCGCCAGACGGCCAAGCGGTCGATCCGCAAGCGCAAGGCCGCCTCGCCGCCCGGGTCGCCGCCGTCAAGCCACACGGGCCTGCTGCGACGGTTCATCTGGTTCGGCTACGAGCCGGGCAAGCGCAGTGTCGTGATCGGCCCCGCGCGGCTCAGCCAGAAGGGCCGCGGCGAAGCGCCCAGCCTGCTGGAGTACGGCGGCTCGACGACGCTGAAGCGCCAGGGCAAGCGCCGTCGCACACGCATACGGGCCCGGCCCTTCATGGGGCCGGCCTTCGAGAAAGAACGCACAAAACTGCCCGCCCTGTGGCGGGATTCGATTCACTGAGATGGAGGTCAGACGATGTCGCAGACTTTTCTGCTGGGCATGAACGCCAAGATTTACCACGACGTCGCCGGCACCGCCTCGCCGGCCAACGAGATGGGCAACGTCCGCGACGTGTCGCTCACCCTCGAGGCGGGCGAAGCCGATGTGACCACCCGCGCCAACCAGGGCTGGCGGGCGACGGCCCCGACGCTGCGCGAGTGCACGGCCGAGTTCGAGATGCTCTGGCAGCCCGGCGACGCCGGGTTCGAGGCCGTGAAGACAGCCTTCCTGACGGCCGGGACGATCGCCCTGGCCGTGCTGACCGGGGCGACCGGTGCCAGCGGGACCGAGGGGCCCATCGGCGACTTTTCGATCACCAACTTCAGCCGAAGCGAACCGCTGGAGGAAGGCGTGACGGTCTCCGTCACGGCGAAGCTGGCCCGCTTCGAACAGTGGCTGGAGGTGGTCTGATGAAGACCTTCACTGACGCCGCCGGACGCACCTGGACCCTCACGCTGAACCTCGGCACCGCCATGGCGGTCAAGGAGGCCTTGGGCGTCGACCTGCTCCAGCCCGAGACCGGCGACCCGCCGCTGCTGACGCGGCTGGGCACCGACGAGATGCTTTTGGGCGAGGTGCTCTGCGCCATGCTCGCCGGGCAGTTCGAGACGCACAAGGTCACCGCCGAGGAC
>JAAYZK010000235.1 GCA_012514895.1 Planctomycetota bacterium
CCGGGCGGCCCGACCGCCTGGCGGCGCTGTGCATGCGGTCGTGTTCGCTGATGCAGGACCGGCGCGACGTGCTGACGCGCCCGCTGAACAGCGCGTTCCGCGACAAACCCGCGTGGGTGATCGGCCGCGACGGCATCGCCCGCCTGGCCGGACAGGAGGGCTGACCATGGCTGAGTTGACCGCACAGGCCGTCAAGGACTTCGCCCTGGCCCGCGGGCTGGACCTGGTGGGCATCGCGAACATCGAGCGTTTCGCCGGCGCGCCGCGGCGGATGCACCCGGCGTCCATCATGCCCCGGGCGAAGTCCGTCATCGTCGTCGCCCGCCGCATCCTGCGGGGCAACTGGCGGGGGATCGAGGAGGGCACGTACTGGCCGACGTACACCTACTTCGGCTACCACGGGCTGCTCAACACCCTTTTCATCCCCATGCCGATGTACGACCTGGCGTGCTTCATCGAGGATCACGGCTGGGAGGCGGTGCCGTACTACCCCGGCGTGCCCGAGCGCCAGCCCCCCGAGCAGCCCCTGCGGCCGGGCACCGTCGCCCCGGAGGTCCACCTGGCGATCCGCATCGCCGCCATGGCGGCGGGGCTGGGCGAAATGGGCTGGGCGAAGGTGTTCATCACGAAGAAGTTCGGCCCCCGCGTCCGCCTGCACGCGATCTTCACCGACGCCGAACTGCAGCCCGACCCCCTCGTCGAGCCCGGCAGCCTGTGCGACCGCTGCATGGCCTGCGTCCGTGGCTGCACGCCCGGCGCGATCCCGCACCTCCGCGAGGGCAAGACCGTCTCGGTGAGCATCGAGGATAAGACTTACACCTGGGGCGACGTCCACATGGGCCGCTGCACCCTGGGCTACCACGGGGGCGACCCCATGCTCTCCCCGTTCATCCACCAGTCGCTGCCCGGCTACCGCTGCAACGTCGCCGAGCAGGACCTCTCCGAGAACAACGCCTACAAGATGTGCTGGCCGATGTCCATCGACCGCTGGACGCCCTCGGACGAAGACCCCTCCGGCTACCGCATTGAGGGCCACGCCATGCTGAAAGAATGGGGCGGGGACGGCTCGTACGGCATCGGGGGCTCGCGCGGCTGCATGCGGAGCTGCTTCGACCACCTCGAGGCGCGGGGCAGGTGCGATCAGACCTTCGAGAACGGCAGGTTCATCAAGCGGGAGCGCTGGCTCCTGCCGGACACGGTGCGAAAAAGCGAATAACGGTATCCTCTTCCGTTTCCGTGGTTGCAGCCCATGTCGAGCAGGAACGGCAACGGCCTGAGCCGCAGAGGGCACTGAGAACACAGAGAAGCGAACTCGCCGTCAGGCCCGTTTCTCTCTGTGCCCTCTGTGGCCTTTCCTTCGCTGTTGAATTCTACGTTCACCTTTCCCGTCAGGGGGCGGCGGCGCCGAAGTTGTTCTTGAGGATGCTGAAGTCGGTGAGGGTGACCGAACCGTTGCCGTCGAAGTCGCCCTGGCCCCAGGTGGCGCCGCTGGCGATGCCGAAGTTCCGTTTGAGGATGACGAAGTCGTCGAGGTCGACGTCCCCGTCCTCGTCGGCGTCGCCGGGGAGGCGGGGCAGCAGGCTCTCGGCGATGCGGACGAACATCGACCAGGCGGCGTAGGCCTTGCGGTTGGCGTTGAGCGCCTGGCTGTGGGCCGACGAGCAACTGTACCAGTCGACGCCCAGGGTATGGCTGTTCTGCCAGTCGAGCGCCCAGTTCCGGTCGAGCGAGCCGTTGCCGTCCGAGTCGTACTGGCAGGCGTCGTTGACGAGCTTGTCGCCGTAGTAGAGGCCGTCCGGGTCCCAGCTTTCGATGTCGGCGAAGTCGTAGAGGATCTTGCCGTTGGCGGTGCAGTAGTTGCGGATCTGCTGGTTGCGCAGGAACAGGTTGCCGGTGGTCGAGCAGCCGTTGGTGTGGCCGGTCATGTAGACGAAGCGGACGTGGGGGTAGTCGGCTTCGAGCTGGCTCATCAGGGTCAGGTACAGGTCGATGTTCGCGGCGGTCGTGTCGGCCTGCCCGCACCAGGACCACATGACGACGTTGACGTCGGCATTGGCGGGGTCGTTGAGGTAGTCCCGTGTTCGGGTCGCCCACGTCGTGCGGTCGGGGTTGCCCAGGTCGCCGGCCACGAAGTAGTCGTGGAGATCCAGCGCGCCGCCGGTCCCGCCGTTGTTCCAGGCCAGGAAGTTCGCCGGCAGCGACAGCCCCTTGCCCCCGCCGTTGGCGAAGCCGACCAGTCCGCTCATCCCCGTCGTCACCTGGCTGCCGTGCGAGGTGTGGCCGTAGGCGATGTGGAGTTTGTCCTTGGCGTTCTGGAGCTGCGCCTCGCTCAGCGCGGCGATGTCCGCGTCGGCGTGGTCGACGATGATCGCCTCGCGCCCCGAGGCCTGCGCGGCCAGAAGCATCAGCGTGCAGACCCACCCGATCGTTCGCGTCGTGCGTCCCATGGTTGTACCCTCAGTCATGCGGATAGCCCGGTCCATCGATCGTATGACACCCACGCGCCCCTGTCCCCCCGGAGCTGACGAATGCCATTCTAACGCGCGGGGGCGCCCTGTCAAGAGCAAGGGGGACGCTACGCGGCGGCGCAGAAAGGTCCATCCGGCGATTCCGGACCGGGTGAGCGATGTTCCTTTACATCCCAGGATCGTCAGTCGATCCTCACGACGACCTCGCAGGTCTCGTCGTCGACGGTTACGGTGATGTTCCTCGAGAAGTGGGACTCGACGCTGTAGATGCGGCAGGAGCCTTCGACGGTGGGGCGGACGCCGTAGGTGCCCGGCGAGCGGACGATCCAGGCGTTGATGTCCTCGATCGGCGCCTCGAATCGAGCCGTCCTCCGGCGGGCGGGACGGTTCCACGTCTCTTTTCCGGTGCCGGTCGTGCGGAACCCGTGGGCCGACGGGGGCGGGTGCCTCAGGTTCGCGCCGTCGCAGACGTTCTGGACCCTCATCTCGGCGGTCAGGACGTGGAACGCCGCCATCGCGATGATGCCGATTACCGGGATGCTCAGCTTGATGGCGTGATGGAGCCACAGCGAGTTGGACCTCGCGCGTTGCCTCGTTTCCGGCATGGAGGTCAGCCTCTCCACTCGATCTTCGGCGGCTCGTTCGCCTCGGCAATCTCGACGAGCACGTCGCCTTCGTCGGCGAAGGGGTGCTGGGCGGCCAGGGAGACGTCGACGTGGTCGCGGAAGCGGCCGTACGTCCAGAGATAGCCGGCGAGGGGGGCTCGCAGCTCGGTGACGGCGAGGTCCCGGTCGCTGATGAGATGGCCGAGCAGTTGTCCGGCCTCGACGCGGTCGGAGGGGGCCAGGCCGGCGGGGGCGAACAGGCCGTCGTGGGGGGCGCGGATGGACTCGATCGGGGCGTCGGGCAGCCAGACCATGGGCTCGTCGAGGCCCGCCGGTTCGCCCCCCAGCAGGCCCAGTTCGATCGCGATGTTCGTCGCGGCCCGCAGGCCGCGGGCGACCTCCCGCCGGCCGATGAGGTACTGCCCGGAGAGCTCCACGCAGATGCCGCGGCGGCCGCGGCGGTGCATGTGGCGGATGAGCGTGTCGCCGGGCTCGGCGTCCGAGGGCCCAGCGGGCCTGCTGCTGCCCAGGGCGAAACGCACGCAGGTGGACCGCGCCCACCGGACGGCCTCGGGGTACGCGTGGTTGAACAGCGCCGTCGTGGCGCGCATGAGCGGCCAGCAATGGAAGTCCAGGGCGAAGTCCGCCGGTTCGACCAGCACCGGGTGCAGCGCGTGGGCCACCCGCGCCGAGTCCGTGCCCTCGGCGTCGCCCGGCCAGGTGCGATTGATGTTGTACCCGAACGCCACGCCGTAGGGCGTCTCGGGCCCCGAGGTGATGTGCGGCCTGCGGTTGCGAACCGCCGGCAGGTTCGCCATCGGCGCCAGCAGCATCCGCCCGCAGGTCATCTTCCGCATCGCCGCCCCCCGAAGACGCCGCATCACCTCCGCCCCCTGCACCTCGTTGCCGTGCAGCGCCGCGGTCACCAGCAGCGTCGGCCCGTCGCGGTCGGCGGCCAGCGACCAGTAGGGAATGGCGACCTCGCCGGTCGACAGGTGGGCGGTGACAGTCTGGACGGTGGAGCGGACGGCCATGGCGGCGGTTCTCCTCATGGGGACATCGACCCCCTGCATCATAGTGCCGGCGACGGGCGTTGTGAATGGGCAGATCGCCCGGCCGCTTGACGGGCCGTGCCGCGCTGGGATAGCATGCGTTCGCAACCGACGGCGCCCCAGCGACCTGGGTTGCATGGACTTCAGACAGCCATGGACGACACGTTCGCCATCGACATCCGCCGCCTGGGCGTTCGCTACGAGGACCGGTGGGTGGTAAGGGGGTTTGACCTGCCGATCCGTCCGGGCGAGAAGGTTACGCTGACCGGGCCGAGCGGCTCGGGCAAGTCGACCGTGCTCAAGTGCGTTCTGGGTCTGGTCGTGCCGACCGAGGGGGAGGTCCGGGTTCTGGGACGGCCGGTCGATACCGAGCATGTCTGGCTGCTGCGCCGGCGGATGGCTTACGTCGCCCAGGAGCCCGACCTGGGGGCCGGCACCGCGCGCGAGGTGCTCCATCGCCCCTTCGCTTACAGGGCCAACGGGCCGCTGCGGGCGAACCTGCAGCGCGTGCCGTCGCTGATGGAGCGATTCGGCCTGGCGGCCGAGCTGCTGGACAAGCCCGTGTCCGCCCTGTCGGGCGGCGAGAAGCAGCGCATCGCCCTGGTCTCGGCAATCCTGCTCGACCGGGATATCCTCCTGCTGGACGAGGCCTCCTCGGCGCTGGACAAGGCCAATAAGCAGGCCGTGGCGGCCTGTCTGCGCGAGGCCGACGCCCTGACGGTCCTGTCCGTCTCGCACGACGTCGAGTGGGCCGACTTTTCAAATCGCGTCGTCGACATGGCCGACCGCTCAGGCCGGGAGGGCCGCGATGGATGAGATATCCAGGCGGGGCGGGTCTTCCCAGCCGAATCGCGTCGTCGACATGGCCGACCGCTCAGGCCGGGAGGGCCGCGATGGATGAGATCGTCGACATCGGACCGTGGAGTCTGGCGGCGGGGTACCTGCTGCTGATCCTGCCGGCGGCGATCCTGCTGCATCAGCGGGTGCCGATGCTCAGGGACACCGGCATCGCCATCGCGCGGATGACCGTGCAGCTTCTGTTCGTGGGGTTCTACCTGCAGGTGCTGTTTCGCCGGAACGACCCCTGGCTGAACCTCGCGTGGTTGCTGGTGATGGTCGGCGTGGCGGACGGTTCCATCCTTCGCGGCTGCCGCCTGAACGTCCGGCGGTTCGCCGGGCCGGTGTTCCTGGCGCTGCTGGTGGGGACGGCGGTGCCGGTGGGGGTGTTCGTCGGGCCGATCCTGCGGCGGCCGGTCCTGCTGGATGCGCAGTACGTCATCCCCCTGGCCGGCATGGTGCTGGGAAACTGCCTGCGGGCGGACATCATCGGCCTGAAGACCTTTTACGAGGCCATCGCCCGCAGCGAGAAGGCCTACCATCAGAGCCTTGCCCAGGGCGCGCGGCTGAGCGAGGCGCTGCATCCATATTTCCGCGATGCGCTGCAGGCGGCGCTGCTGCCGACGGTGGCGTCGATGGCCACCATCGGCCTGGTGGCCCTGCCGGGCATGATGACCGGCGTCATCCTGGCCGGGGCCGACCCGATGACGGCCATCAAGTACCAGATCGCCATCATGATCGCGATCTTCTCGGGAACCGCCGTGACCGTCTTCACGGCCGTCTGGCTGACCATCCGCCGCAGCTTCAACGCCTACGGGATCCTCGATCCGGCGGTTTTCCGCGGGCCGAAGCGGGGCGGGTGAGGCTCTCAGGCTGGAGACCGGGAATCGGGGACCTGGGATCCGGCGAATGGCCCTCCTGCCCCTGCCGGTCGGCGGCGGTGTCGAGGGGGACTTCCAGGCTGACGGCGGTGCCCTCGCCGGGGGTGGAGCGGAGATTCATGCGGCCGCCGAACATCTCGACGCGTTCGCGGATGCTGAACAGGCCGAAGCCGCCCTGGTCCGCCCCGGCGTGGAGAGTCGCCGGGTCGAAGCCGCGGCCGTTGTCGGCGACCTCGACGCGCATCGTCCCGTCGGCCCAGGCCACCAGGACGCGGGCCTGGTCGACGCGGGCGTGCTTGGCGACGTTGACCAGCAGTTCCCGCAGGCACTGGAAGAGCACCACCCTCACCCGCGGGTCGAGCGGGTCGGGGTCAGGGGGCGCCTCGAGGCTCACCCGCAGGCCGTGAACGGCCTCGATGTCCTTGACGAGCCAGGCGGCGGCCGGGGCGAGGCCGGCTTCGTAGAGCGCGGGGTGGCTCAGTTGGGTGGTCAGCGAGCGGGCGCTGTAGATGGCGCGGTCCAGCAGGGAGGCGACCTCGGCGCCCCAGGTCTCGCGGGCCGTCACGCTGTCGAGGGCCTTCAGCCGCGAAAGCTTCCATTTCGTCGCCGAGAGGATCTGGCAGACGTCATCGTGCAGCGCCACCGCCAGGCGCTTGCGTTCCCGCTCCTCGGCCAGCGACAGTTCCCTGGCCAGGCAGCGCAGGCGCTGCTGGTACTTGATCATCGTCCGCTCGGCCTGCTTGCGGTCGGTGACGTCGTGGGAGACATCGACCGCGCCGACGATGTTGCCCGACGCGTCGCGGACGGGGTAGCCCCGGATGTACCATACCTGGTCGTCCCAGCCCTTCCGTTCGATCTCCTGGGGCCGGCCCGTCTCCATCGCCCGGATCACCGGGCAGCCCCGGCAGGGCGAGCCGTTCTCGCCCCAGACATCGTAGCACTTGCGGCCGATCAACGCCTCGCGGCTCATCCGGGCCGACGCGCAGGCCGCCCGGTTCGGCCAGAGGATCGTCTGCGAGCGGTCCAGCAGGATCATCAGCTCCCTGGGGGCATCCAGCACCGCCCGCGTCTGGCGTTCGGCGGTCAGGCGGGCAGTCTCGGCCTCGACGCGGGCGGTGACGTCCCAGACGACACCGTCGATGTGCGTGATCCGTCCGTCGGCGTCGGTGACGAACCGGTTGCGGTCGTCCACCCATCGGACCATCCCGTTCCTGGCGAAGATGCGGTAGTGCTGATTGAACGGCGAGACCCCCTCGGCGGCACAGCGCTCGACCTCGGCGCGCAGGCGCGGCACATCCTCGGGGTGGATGATGCCGGGCCAACTGACGCGGCCGGAGGTGAAGTCTTCGGGGATGTAACCGAACTGCTCGACGTTGCGGGAGACGAACTCGACGGGGAGGCCCTCCTCCAGCCGCCAGCGGAACGCCACCGCCGGACCGAAGTCCACGATGGCCTCCAGCGTGGTCAGCCGCTGGTGAGCCGCCTGCAGGGCGAGCTGCGCCGTCTTCTGTTCGGTCACGTCCCGCGAGACCACCAGCACCGCATCGACACGGCCGTCGGCGGCTCGGAGAGGCCGCAGACTGGTGTGGAACCAGCGGGGGGCGCCCCGGAACGCCGGCACGAACTCATCGACGACCATGTCGCGGCCGGTGGCGATGACCTGCCGCACGACGGCACAGCGGCGGTCGGCCACGTCGGGGGGAAAGAAGTCGTGGCCGGACCTGCCGACCAGATCCTCCGGCCGTCCACCCAGGCTTTCGGCGGCCGCCGCGTTCAGGAAGCGGTAGACCCCGTCGCCGTCGACGACGCAGATCGCCTCACCGGCGCTGGCAAGGAGAATCCTGTGGAACTCCTCGTTTTCGTAAATCGCCTCAGTTCCCATAGCCGGACTCCCTGCATCGGAGCCCGCCAGGCCGGTGGCACGGATCATCCGCCGACGGCAGGCGAAGAGCGAGAAAGGCCAGAATACCTACCAGACCCGCGTCCGACCCCCCACCTCCGTGCGGGAGGGTGGAGAAACTGTGGCATAATTGATACGCACGTGCAAGTTATTTCTTATGCCCTGCGTGGGGTGTTGTCGTCGACCGGAGGGGTGCTACAATGCCGGCCTTGCTCGACGTCTCCGGTCCACGATCGAAAGGAGAGGTTGTGCCGATGGCTCGCCCGACACGTCCCAACATCCTGTGGGTGTCGTTTGAGGACACGAACCCCTTTTACGGCTGCTACGGCGACCCGGTCGCCCGCACGCCGAATCTCGACCGCCTGGCGGCCGAGGGGTGCCGCTGGCCGCTGACGTTCTCGACGGCCGGGGTGTGCGCGCCGGCGCGGGCGGCGGTGATCACGGGCATGTACTCCACCAGCATCGGCACCCACCACATGCGGACGGCCCACGTCAACGAGTTCACGCCCGAGATGCCCACCCCCTACGAGGCCGTCGTGCCGCACTATGTCAAGTGCTTCCCCGAATACCTCCGGGCCGCCGGCTATTACTGCACCAACAACCACAAGACCGACTACCAGTTCCACCCCCCGCGGACCATGTGGGACGAGTGCTCCACCGACGCCCATTGGCGCAACCGTCCGGACCCCGACCAGCCCTTCTTCGCGGTGTTCAACCCGCACACCACCCACGAGAGCGGCATGTGGCCGGAGAAGTGCCCCGAGCCGGCGTTCGACCCGGCCGACGTCGTCGTGCCGCCCGTCTTCCCCGACACGACCGAGGTGCGGCTGGCGCTGGCGCGGATGTACACCAATATCGAAACCGCCGACCGCATCCTCGGTGAGCGCCTGAGCGAACTGGAGGCCGACGGGCTGGCCGAGAACACTCTCGTGATGCACTGGAGCGATCACGGCCCGCTGCCGCGCGGGAAGAGGTGGCCCTACGACTCGGGCATCCACGTGCCGATGATCGCCCGCTGGCCGGGTCGCCTGGAGGCCGGCGCCGTCAGCGACCGGCTGGTCAGCACGGTCGACCTGGGCCCGACGGTCCTGTCGGCGGCGGGGCTGCCCATTCCCGCCCACATGCAGGGCCGCGCGTTCCTCGGCGATCAGGCCGCCGCCCCGCGCGAGTATGTATACGCCGCCCGCGACAGGCACGACACCGCCTACGACATGGTGCGGGCCGTGCGCGACCGGCGGTTCAAGTACATCCGCAACTACCGGCCCGAGGTGTCCGGCGCGCCGTGGATCGTGTATCTCAACCGCCACCCGATCATGCAGGAGTTGTGGCGGCTGTACCGGGAAGGGGAGCTCAACGAGGCGCAGTCGCTGCTGTTCCGCCGGCCCCGGCCGGTGGAGGAGCTCTACGACACGCAGGCCGATCCGTGGGAGACCCGCAACCTTGCCGGCGAGGCGCGTTACGCGGCCGACCTGGCCCGCCTGCGGGAGGCGCTGGACCGGTGGCGCCGCGACGTCGGAGACATGGGCGAGATCCCCGAGAGCGAGATGGTCCGCCGCTGGCACCCCGACGGCAAGCAGCCCCGCACCGCGGCGCCCCTGGCGATCGCCCTGGACCGCGACCATCGCGGCTTCGAGCCGATCGGCCCCGGCGAGGCGCTGGCGGCCCCGGCGCTCATCCAGCTCCACAGCGCCACGCAGGGCGCCTCCATCGCCTGGCGGCTGGACGACGCGGACGACCAGGCCGGCTGGCGGCTCTACACCGAACCGCTCCGCCTGCCCCGCGGCCGAACCACGCTCCGCGCCCGCGCCATCCGCATCGGCTACGCCGAGAGCGAGGAGACATGCGTCAGCGTCACCGTGGCGTGATCACGTCATCGGCGGCAGCATGTCCCCATGGGCTTCGATCAGGTCATCGCAGAGGGCGACGATCTGGTCGAGCGTCAGCTCGGCCAGCGTGTGGGGGTCGAGCATGGCGGCCTGGTAGAGCGTGTCCTTGCGGCGGTTCAGGGCGGCCTCGACGGTGAGGATCTGCGTGTTGATGTTCGTCACGTTCATCGCGGCGCACTGCTCGGGCAGCGGCCCGACGTGCGTGGGCTGGACGCCGTTGCGGTCGACCATGCAGGCGACCTCGACGCACGCCTTGGCGGGCAGGTTGTCGATCAGTCCCGCGTTCATCACGTTGCCGTGGATGCGGAAGGGGGTGTCGGTGAGGATCGCCTCCATGATGTACGAGCCGTACTCGTGCCCGCGGGTGTGCGCGAGGTTGGGGTTGTCGACGACGTCGGCGGCCTGCTTCTTCCAGGCGGCCTCCTGGTTGCGCATCCGGCGGGGGTACTCATCCAGCGGGATGCCGTACAGCTCGATCAGCTCGGGGCAGCGGCTCTTGATCCAGTAGGCCATGTACTCGGCGTTGTGTTCGCTGCTCTCGGTGATGTAATGGCCCAGCAGGAGCATCATCTTGAGGCGCACCAGATCGCCGGCGGCCCGCCAGGTGGGAATGTCGCGTTTCGGGACGTTGCCGTGGGCCGCCTCGAGCTTCGCGCGGTACGCCGCGACGCCGCCGGCGGCCAGGACGTCGTCGACGAGCCGGCGGGTGCGGCTGGTGACCTCGGGATAGAGGTCGGCCGCCCCGTCGGTCAGTTCCAGCAGCCAGGCCATGTGGTTGATGCCGGCGACCCTCCAGTGCAGGTCTTTCACGTCGTCGAGCATGCCCAGTTGGCTCAGCAGGCCCCGGGCGTTGCCCTGGACGGAGTGGCACAGCCCGACGCAGCGGACGGGGGTCGCGCGGCTCATGCCCATGATGAGGGTGGCCTGGGGGTTGGTGTAGTTGAGCATCCAGGCGCGGGGGCAGACCTCCTCGATGTCCCGGGCGAAGTCCCACATCACCGGCAGCGTCCGCAGCGTGCGGAAGATCCCGCCGATGCCCAGCGTGTCGGCGATCGTCTGGCGCAGGCCGTACCGCTTGGGGACCTCGAAGTCGATCATCGTGCTTTCGTAGCCGCCCACCTGGATGGCGTTGACGACGAAATCGGCCCCCTTCAGGGCTTGGCGCCGCTGCTCGCTTCCGCAGTGGGCGCTGATCGTCGCCCGCCCGCCGTTGATGTTGGCGTTGAGGACCTCCATCATCCGCTGCGACTCCCCCAGCCGCCGCGGGTCGATGTCGTACAGGGCGATGTGCGCGTCGTGCAGGGCCGCCGTGAGCATGCTGTCGCCCAGGATGCTCTTGGCGAAGATCGTGCTGCCGGCGCCCATGAAGCTGATCTTGGGCATGGGGTCCTTCCTGTGCTGTGCGTCGACCATCCGACGACGCCACGGCGGCGAAGATACCGCGCACCGGCCTGCCTGCACAAGCCCAGGCCTGTGCCCCCCTTGCGGGCAGGGCGCGGCCGGCCCGTCCGGCACGCCCGCCAGACTCCTCACAGGTCGGCCGGTCCGCCGGATGCGCACTTCTCCCGCATTCGGTTCAACCCTGCCCCCCCGCGCGCCGATCACTACCAGGGCCCCCCGGGATCTGCAGCGAGGTCTCGTCCCGCCAGCGGACACGGGGAGCCAGCGTCGGTTGCTGGAAGAGATGTTGACCTGTCAAACGAGGGGAGGGAGTATCCATGAAGGTTCAGATTCTCGCCATCTGTCTTGTCGCCGCCGTCGCCATGGTTGCCGCCGAAGCGAGCCCCGTGCTGCTCAAGGATGGCAACGCAACGCTCACCATCGAGCCCTATGCCAAGGCCGGCGTCTTCTCGTGGTGCGTCGACGGCACCAACCACCTGGCCCAGCAGGGGTTCTGGTTCCGCTTTGAGGGCATGGATTACGAAGAGCCGCTCAGCGCGCTGGGGCTGATCGGCACGCAGCTCAGCGACACCAACACGATCATCGATCCGTGCGAGGACACGCTGACGGCGTACTACGGCGACCTGTGCAGCTTCCACGTGGAGGTCCGCTACGCCCTGCAGGGCGGCCTGGCGGGCAGCGGGACCTCGGACATCACCGAGCAGATCGCATTTCAGAACAAGACGTGCAATCCCTTGAAACTGTGGTTCTTCCAGTACGCCGACTTCGATCTGCGCGGCACCGCCCGCGACGACACGGTGTGGATCCAGGGCGGAAACACCGCCATCCAGACCGACCCGTGCCACGTCATGGCCGAGACGGTCGTGACGCCCATGCCCTGCCGGTTCGAGGCGAACTGCTATCCCGCGACGCTGAACAGCCTGTGCGACTACACCATCACGGTCCTCAACAACGACCCCGGCCCCAAGACCGGCGATGCGACCTGGGCCTTCCAGTGGTGCCTGGATATCCCCGCCGGCGGTTCGGCGCTGATCAGCAAGGACAAGCACCTCGTGCCCGAACCGGCTACCATGAGTCTGCTGGCGCTGGGCGCGGTTTCGCTGCTGCGGAAGCGCCGGCGCTAACCTGCTGAACGTTCAAGAAGATGGCGTGAGAGTCGACAGGCACGCCGGTCGCGGCCTGCCAGCGATGGCCGCGGCCGGCGTTGTCATGCGCGTATAATCGCGGCGGCCATGGAAGGCCCGTGCCGGCCAGGGCGGCGGGGGCGGGTTCTCCGTGGGGGAACGGATAGCACTGCCTCACAAGGGGGACGGGACATGAAGCCCCGACCGGTCGCGATGGCCCTGGTCGTCGCCTGGGCGACGGCTGCGGCGGCGTCGCCGTTGCTGCTGGCGGACAACAACACCACGCTCTGCATCGATCCGGATTCGAAGCACGGCATCGCCTCATGGCGGGTCGACGGTGTCAATTGCCTGGCCAAGCAGTGGTTCTGGCTCCGTTTTGAAGAGGACGGCCGCGAGCAGCCCCTGGACAGGCTCGGCCTGGTCGCCGCGCAGCTCACCGACACCAACACGCTCATCGATCCTCGCGACGACACGCTGACGGCCTGGTACGGCGACCTCGACGCCTTCTACATCCAGGTCCGCTTGGCCGTCCACGGCGGCCTGGCGGGAAGCGGGGCGTCCGACGTCACCGAGCAGATCGCCTTCCACAACCCCTCCGGCGAACCGGTGACGCTCTCGTTCTTCCAGTACGCCGACTTCGACCTGGGCCGTGCCGCCCGCGACGACACGATCATCATCGGCGACGGCACCGTCCTCCAGACCGACCCCGGCCGCTTCGTCTGCCGGACTGTCGTGACCCCCGCGCCCCTGCGCTGCCAGGCCGCCCACTGGTGGGTCACGCTGCGGGACCTGTGCGACGACGGCGCCATCGTCTTGAACGACGACGCCGGCCCCCGCGCCGGCGATGTGACCTGGACCTCCCAGTGGAACCTGGACATCCCCGCCGGCGGCTCCATGCAGATCAACAGGGGCAGCTTCCTGGTCCCCGAGCCGGCGACGATCAGCCTGCTGGCGCTGGGCGCGGCGAGCCTGTCCCGCCGGCGGCGGTAGACGGACCGTGCACGTCTGGCCCTGCCCTCACCGCACGTCCAGCACGACCTTCGACACGCGCCCCCGCTCGCCGAACCGGTTGACGGCGACGGCTTCGAGGGTGTTGCGGCCGGTGTGGAGCGACCACAGCTCCGGCACGCCGGTCTGCCAGGGGCCGCCGTCGAGGCGGTGCTCGAAGCGGTCGAAGTTGGGTGTGAAGGTGTCGGCGGTGACGGCCAGGCCGTCCGAGGCCGCCGCGAGCGCCAGGGCCGCCTGGTTGAGGGGGAAGTAGGGCTCGCCCGCCGGGTCGGCGGGATTGTCGCGGCGGTGCCAGGCGACGCCTTCGCAGAGGGCATCCTTGGTGATGAACATACCGGCGTAGTCGTAGCCGGCGTCCATGAGATTCGTGTTGGGGATGTAGGCCATGAACGCCAGCTTGTCCAGGCTCGTGCCGGCGAGCCTCAGGTCGCCGAAGCCCGGGTGGGTCGCCATGAACACCGGCAGGTCCTCCGGCGTGTAGCGCCGGCGGTCGGCCCCCAGGACGAAGGTCAGCCCCGCGCCGTCCTCGTAGAGCCACTTCTGGCGGACCTCCCACGCACTGAGGGGCACGCCATCCGCCTCGACGTACAGGGCGTAGGTCGGATCGAAGAGGATCCACTTGGCGTACTGGTCGGACCAGATCTCCGTGATCGAATGTTCCGGCGCCCCGCCGGTCTCCCTGGCGGTCCGCAGCGCCAGCGGCCGTGCGACCCAGCCCATCGACGCGGCCGCCGAGACGAACAGGCGGGCGTAGTGGGCGCAGAAGAACGTGTGACCGGCGTCGACGGCCTGGACGATCTCCAGGGCGCCGAAAGCCTCGCAGGTGGGACTGCCGAACCTGGGGATCCGCTTGTACGTCCAGTCCAGCAGGCGCACCTGGCGGTCGAACTGGTCGCCGCCCGCCTCGACGACGGCGTCGAGCTTCTCGCGGCGGCGAAGCTCCTCCAGCTTGGGATTGCCCGCGGTGTCGAAGATGTAGCGGCGGCTGTAGTCGTTGCGGACCACCGGCAGGATGTCCACCTCGACCACCTCCACCCGCCGGCCGTCCGGCAGCAGGAAGGCGTCGCCCGGCGCCGCGGCGGCCAGGTCGGCCGGCGCCGGCGGCGGGGCCGCCTGGCACCCCCAAAGGCACGTCGCCCCGAGCATCGCCGCCAGAAGACAGGTCGTCATTCCATCGCGCATCGTCGCTCTCCTCAGCCCTGGGGGTGATCAGACGGCTCCCATGATGCTCCCCGCCCCGCCGCGCGCCAAGGGGATTCTCCCCGTCAGGCCGATGCCGCCTCGTCCGTTTCCAGCACGGCCTGCTGCTGGGCCTCCAGGTCGGCCAGGCAGTCCCGCAGGCGGTGCCAGCGGCGGCGGACCTTCTGGGCGTTGAGGTCCAGCAGGCTGTAGGTGGCGCCGGTTCCGTCGGCCGGGTCGCGGACGGCCAGGGTGATGAAGACGCCGGGAATCTGCGTCTGCTCGATCAGCACGATTTCGTAGCGGTTGCGCTTCCGGTCGCGGTGCAGCGGCGCTTCGTAGGCGCCGTAGAACGTCATGCCGAAGAAGGCGCAGCCGTTGGTGAGGCGCCAGGCCTCCTTGAGGTCGGCCGGCAGGACGATCCCGCCGGATGTCTCGTACCGCTCGATCTCCTCGGCCGTCGCCGGCTGGGCCAGGCGCAGGCGCAGTTCGCCCGTGAAGGCGTCGCCGGGCAGGGACCGCCCGGCGGCGTCCAGCAGCCATCGCTGCAGGTCCGTCGCCTCCGGCATCGTCGCGGCCGTCGCGACGGGGTAGGGCGTCGCGATCCGGCGGCTGTCGCCGAGGCGGTCGGGCGTCGGGCCCTCCGGGTTCCAGGGGTCGGCGTAGACGATCCGGCGGACGGGCTCGTCGCCCCAGCGGTCCGGCGGCGCCAGCGGCGCGCCGGGCCCCTCCAGCGTCCCCAGCAGCCGCAGCTCGCGCAGGCGCCCGTCGGCCAGGTGAAGCTCCGCGCAGACCAGCCGGCCGTCGGCCAGCTCGGCCAGGGCGTCGCGCAGGACAAACGCCCGCCGGTCGCCCAGGAGATAGTCCTCGGCGCCCAGCCCCCAGGCGACGTCGAAGCGCACCCGCCGGCGGCCCGGCCGGGCGCGGCCGCGCCCGGTCAGCAGGGTCAGGATCCCCAGGCGGCGCCCGTCGCGGCGGACGTGGCGACCCTGGCGCCTCAGCGCCGCGAACAGCGGATCGTCCCCGGACGTCAGGGCGTCCACCAGGGACCCCTGCAGTTCAGACATGCGGTCCGACATGGCTGGCGCTCCTACCGAGCGTTGCACCAAGTATGCCGAGGTTTCGCCCGTCAAGGTCCGGAACCGGACCACCCGCCGCCAGGACGGCCCGGCGGGACACCCCGACCCCAGACGCTCTTTCGCCGAGCGGATCTGCGTCTCTCTCTGCATCGGCCGACAAACGGGACTGCGCGCCGACCCTCGCCGGCGAGCGGGCCCGACGCGGAGATTGTGCGGTCCAGCGGGACCGTTGTCAACGGCCCTGTCCCTCGCTGATCATCCGCCGAGCGGCGGCGCGGACGCCAACGGGCACGCGGGGGCTTCTGGGGGGGGCTTGAGCGTGCGAGAAGAGGCGGGGTCCCGTTCAGGAGGTCGGCGTGCTCCTCGAGGATCGTCAAGACGTGGGGAACCAGAAACAGCGTGCCGTTGAGATCGACCCACGTCTCCGGCAGGCGCATCGGGAAGCGGCCCTGGTCGGGCCCGTCCTGCCGCTGCTGACCGGCCAGCACCTGTTCGAGGATGGCCGCGGCGGCGTCGCGGTCGCCCGGCCCGTTGCGCCGCAGCAGCAGATCGGCCAGGCCGTGGGCGTCTGCCTTGCGGGCCAATCCGCGCTGGGCGCCGAACCGGGAAAGCAGTTGCTCAAATTGATCATGCCAGGCGGGTCTGCTCACGAGTGTCTCCCTGGTCGCAGCAGATCCGGCAGCGCCTCAGGAGGGGGTCTCCTCGCTGCCGGCGGGCGCATCGGCGTCCCCCAGCGGCGGCTTGGCGCTCCTCTCCAGCTTGCTCTTGCGCTTCTGTTCCTGTTTTTTCTTCTTGGCCAGCTCTCGCTCGCGCTTCTGGTAATTGTAGTTGGGCTTGGCCATGGTGTCGCCTTTCGTGGTTGGGGAAGTCGCCGCAATCCGGGTGCGGGGCGCGATCACCGGTCAGGCGCCGCGCCGCCTGGATCGTCCGGCCCCCGGTGAACTCGCCTTGCGCCGCCGCCGGTGGCGCCAGAACTCCCGCTTCTGCGTTTCGCCCGTCGCTCCCGCCCTTCGAGGCTGCTGCGAACCGCTCTTGGGCGCTGTCGACGTCCTCGTCCTGGCGGACGCAGCCTGCTTGGGCCGCGCCTCAGCCGTCGAGGCCGTCACGGCGCACTTGATCGAGTGCGACCGCACGGGAATCGCCCGGCCGAGCAGGCGCTCGATCTGCCGCAGGTCGTCCCGCTCGTCGTCGCAGCAGAACGACACCGCCTCCCCGGACGCCCCGGCCCGGCCGGTCCGGCCGATGCGGTGCACGTAGGTCTCCGGCTCGTGGGGCAGGTCGAAGTTGACCACGTGCGTGATGCCGTCCACGTCCAACCCCCGGGCCGCGATGTCGCTGGCGACCAGGATCCGCGTCTTGCCGCGCCGGAAGTTCTCCAGCGCCCGGACGCGGGCGTTCTGCGACTTGTTGGAGTGGATCGCCTCGGCGGCGATCTCCGCCTTCACCAGCCGCCGGACCACCTTGTCGGCCCCGTGCTTGGTGCGGGTGAACACCAGCGTCCGGTCCATCCGCGGGTTCTCCAGCAGGTGCAGCAGCAGGTCGATCTTGCCGGCCTTGGGAACATGGTAGACGGCCTGGTCGACGGTGTCGGCTGCCGGCGACTCGGCCGGCACGGCGACGTGCACCGGGTCGGTCATCACGGCGTCCGCCAGCGAACGGATCTCCCGGGGCATGGTGGCCGAGAACAGCAGCGTCTGGCGGCGGGGGGGCAGGTGCGCGATCACGCGCCGGATGTCGTGGATGAAGCCCATGTCGAGCATGCGGTCGGCCTCATCCAGGACGAAGATCTCGACGTGCTCGAGGCTGAGCAGCTTCTGGCCCATCAGGTCCAGCAGGCGGCCGGGCGTGGCGACCAGGACGTCCACGCCGCCGCGCAGCGCCTCCACCTGCCCCCGCTGGCTGACGCCGCCGAAGACGACGGCGTGCCGCAGGCCGCTGTGCCGTCCGTAAGTCCCGAAACTTTCGCCGACCTGGGCGGCCAACTCGCGCGTCGGCGTCAGCACCAGCGAGCGGATCGGCCTGGCGCGGCCGCCCTTGCCGCCCTTGCCGCGGGCATCCTGTTTCGGGGCGTCCTGGCGATGGAGTCGCTGGAGGATGGGCAGCGCGAACGCCGCCGTCTTGCCCGTGCCCGTCTGGGCGCAGCCCAGCAGGTCCTTGCCCTCGAGCACGTGGGGAATCGCCAGCGTCTGTATCGCCGTGGGAGTGGTGTAACCTTCCGACTGAACCGCTCGCAACAGCGGTTGAATAAGCGTCTTGAATGGCATGAAGCGGCCTGATCTCTCTTGTCGACTGGGGCAGCATGAGGCGCGAACTGTCGCCGCGCAGCACAGCACTATACCCGTACTATGCGCCAGACGCATCACTAATTCCGGGTTGAATGGTTGAATGTCCTGCGGCGCCGATGAGGCGCCCGTCTCGACGGGGGCGCCTGCGCCGCAGATGGCCAGCGGGCATCCCACTGGCCGGTCGCCCAGAGGCTCACCCTCGCCGCCATGGGATCGGGATCGCCCGGACTCCGCCGCATCCCCGGCCCCTTCACCCGCCGGCCCCGCTGCCTGCGGAAGCTCTCCATGAACCGGCTGGAGATCGGCCGGCCTCGCCGTTGCTTCGCCCGGAGCAGGCGCGCCGGCCCGGTCACCGGTCGCGATTATCAGCATTGTACAGGACAGCCCTCCGGCGTCGAGGGCCGGCCAGAGACCGCGGCCCTGGCTGTCCTGAACGCTCCGCCCCTGGCGCATGGGAGCCCAGGGGAACTTCAGCAGTCCTGAAGCGAGAACGGACTCGGAGCAATTGCCGAAGACCGGCAGAAGCGGGTCCGTGCCTTCGGGATCGGCAAGCCGCGACGGGCTCAGGGCGGCCTGGGCGGCCCGGCGGCCGCCGTCTTGGCTCATGGGGCGCGTCGGATGGCCCGATGGGCGGCCATCTGGCTGCATTGCCGGCCGTTCGGCCCGACTCGCGCCGATCGGCGCGCCGTCTATGCCGTCGGCGCGGCGGCATAGACGATGGACAGAAAACGGCCTTCTTCAACGGGCTGCTAGCGCGTGATCTTCACGACGCTGGGGCGGCCTTCCACGTTGGCGGTGTTACGGGTCTTCACCTGGATCGAGTTGGCACCCGGGTGCAGAGGCCAGGCAAAGGTGGCCGGCGTCACCGTCCAGGGACCCGCGTCGATCGAGACCAGGAGGCACTGGAGGTCGGGCGTGAACGTATCGGCCGTCACGTTCAGCACAGCGGGATCGGGCGTCTGCTCCAGGGTCAGGTCCACCTGGTTGAGGTTCCAGTAGAAGTCGGCAGGACGGTCGGTCTGGCCGGAGAAGCTCATCTCGCGCGGCGTCTGGGCGTCGAACCAGTGGAAGTAACCGTTCCACACCCAGGTGAGGCCATAGCCGTGCCCCTTGGGCATGGGTCGGGTACGGGAGAGGAAGTCGTTGCCGGGCATGAGGTGCTGGTAGCCCCACATCAGGTGGGCCGTGCGCCGGTCGAACCAACTGGGGCCGGTGTCGCGCCCGGCGGCGACGATGACCGGCCCAACTTCCAGAAAGCCTTCCAGGCCGACGGCATCGAAGCGCGCCTTGTTGTGGGCGGGATACCCAAGACGGCTGTCCTGGAAGTAGTGGCGCAGGAGGGCCTGGTGAAGCTCCATCGCGTTCATCGGGACGCGGGTCTCGGGGTCCAGGTAATAGCGATCCATGTTGGGGTCCATCATGACCCACTTGCCGTGCTCATCGGACCAGAACTCCGTGACTTCATGCCCTTCGATCACGCCCGGCTGATTCGCAAAGACATAGCGAGCCTGGATGCCCATGGCCAGGCACGCCTGTGTGAGCACGATCGCGTACTGGCCGCAGAAGCCGCCGCGGGCCTTGCCGTTGGGCATCTTCTCGAGGATCTCCAGGGCGTTCCACGCCGGATAGTCATCGGGCGTGTGCCAATCCCACTGCCCGGCGACCCAGTGGTTGAGGGCCGCCACGCGCTCCAGTTGGGTGGAGGCGCCCTGGATGACCGCATCAAGCTGGTACTGCTCGCGAAGCTGCTTGAGGGCCGGATGGGAGAGCGATTCGTAGCGGAAAGGGAGCGAGGAGCGCCGCACCGGGTACGACTGGTACTCCTCCACCTTCAACTGCCTCAGATCGCTCTCGCCGATGAGACTGGCGGCGACGTCAAAGCGCATGGAGCTGAGGCTGGGCGTCTTGAGGGGATCGGTCGTGGCCAGGGCGATCTTGAGCTGGAAGTACCGGCCTCGCGGCGTGAATGGCTGGGCATCGGCGAGCGGTCGCCAGTCATCCCAGGCGGCGGCGTCGACGAGAGGGCTGGGGCCGGTGCGGATGGCGCAGGAGACGCTGGTGCCGCTGGGGGCATCCTGAGCGAGGCGAGCCGACAGCGACTGGACCATGGCCATCGGTTTGATGGGCTGCCTGCGGTCGATGTCCAGCAGGTCCATGACCGGCGAGAGGACACAGCCCGTGGGGGCGTAGCGGCGTACGTGGAGGCGGACGAAGTATTCGCCACGAGCGCCCCCCTGACCCAGTTCCGTCGACCAGGTCCTGCCGCCGTCAGCGCTCTTGAAGCTGCGCGGCGGGGCGGTGCGACGCCAGGGGGCGTTGTCCACCGCGGTCTGGTGGTCGGCGATGGGGATGATGGCCGGCCTGCCGTCCGCCGGGGTAGCGATAACGATCTGGTTGACTCCCTGGCGGAGGTGGGCGGGCTCGATGACGATGGAGTTCCAGCCCCCATGCAGCCTGGCCTGCTGCTCATGGCCATTGATGGTGAGCTGGACCGAGGCCTCGTAGGGCACGGTCTCCCAGAGCACTTCGGCACAGTGGAAGATCAGAAGTCGCGCCTCGCGCACCGAGGCGGAGTCAAGCACCAGCTCTTTGCGGATGCGCGTATCGCCGCTCGGCGGTGAGCTCGCGGTCGAACCGCCAAGAATCTCCTGCGCATAGGGATAGCCTGCCCCGTCAGCGTCATTCTCGATCAGGCACCAGTCGTTGAGCACGATGGTGCCGGTGGCGGGGTCGAGGGAGACGTTCTCAAGCTGTCCGTCGGTGTGGAGGCGCTTGGCATCGAGAGCGAACGTCGAGGTCTGCACGTTTGTGCCTCCTGCGAGGATCGGTGCGGCGGCGGGCGCAGCAGTCGCGGCGGCGCCCACAAGGATCGCACTGCCAATGAGCACCACCACCGTGAGCAGAATGGATCGGAGCTGCATAACTGGTTCCCTCAAGTCACACACCATGTCACCTCGCTTGGTGCACAAGTCTACCCGACAGACGCCCGCAGAACAAGAGCGGCCGGGGTAGGCGATGGGTGGATCAGGTATTGGTGCAGGTCGATCCAGGACCATGTCCGCATGACTTGGCCTGCACGTCTTGCCGGCGAGACACGGCGGGGAGATCACGGCCACCGCCGGGCAGATGCAGAGCTCCCCCGACGAAGCACGGGTGAGGAATGGCCACGCCGGCGGCCGGAAGAAACAACCGGCACGAGGTCGACCTCCGGATTACGAAAGAAACCAGACTTACAGGGATTGACCGTTGCGGCGCATTGATGTACATTAGCAATCTGGAGTGGGTCGTACGCGATGAGCGTATTCAGTTCGGCCCGACCTCATTGCACAGATCGCAACAGTCTCCGGACACCCGCATGAACTGGGGGTTGCCGGATTGCTATGACGTGGGCAGATCAGGCGTGATACAGACGGTTGCCTGGCCTGACCGGTGGGCAGCTTGCGGTTGTGGCGAGCGTTGAGTTCGAACAAGGATGCTTGTCGGCATGGATATCAAGGCGTCTTGATACACCGATCAAGTGCGAGCCTTTACTGAGAGAGGGTATGTCATGTCGCGACGCACGAGGTCTCTTTCCCTTCTGCTGGGGGCCGTGGCGGTTGTCTCCGCCTGGGCTGTCCCGGCCCAGGGCGCGTTGCTGGTTTACGAGCCCTACGCCGGCCACAACCCCGGCACGCTGGCCGGTCAGTACCCCAACGGCAACACCGTGGGGCTGAACACGGGCGCGGCCTACGCGACCTATGGCGGGGCCACGGCCACAGAGGCGTTGACCTCCTCCGGGCTGACCTTCGGCGCCCTTCCCACCATGGGTGGCGCCGAGTCGCTGACCTCACCCGGTGCGGGAGCGGCCCGCGTGGTGACCGCTCAGTACTCGGGCAGCAGCCTGCCGACCGGCAGCACTCTGTGGAGCAGCATGCTGGCCCAGGTGACCAGCGTCAACGCGGATATGGGATCCTCGGTGTTTGCCCGCGTTCAGGATGCCGGGACCTCCAGCACGAATCCGCGGTTCATCACCGCCTCCGACGCCGGCGGCCCCAGTGCTTCCGGAGCGGGCATTCGATACCAGGGCACTGCTACCACCCCGGGCATGCCGTCGTACCAGGTGAACTGGGATGTGGCCGCTCCGCCGGCCTTGGAGCTGAACACCACCTACATGCTCATCTCCAAGTTCACCAATCTGGGCGTGGCGTCTGGTGGCCAGGCCACGCTGTGGGTGCTGACAGCCGATCAGTTCACGGCCTTCGTGGCGGCCGGCCAGACTGAGGACTACCTCAATGGCGAGGACAACGTCTACGCCGCCGTGACCCAGGGTGCCCAGACCTCGTCGACGGGCAACGTGCTGAACACCGGCAACTTCATCGCCCTCGCCACCTTTGGCAAGGGTGTCGGGACGGAGGCGGGGGTATTCGATGAACTCCGCCTTGGCACCACTCTGGCCGATGTCACGCCGGTTCCCGAGCCCGCCTCGGCTCTGTTGCTGGCCGGCGGGATAGTCGGGCTTCTGGGCCGCGTGCGCCGCGCACGTGAATAGCTCAGACCTGTCGAGTGCAGGACATGGAATCGAACGCGGGTGGAGCTTCCGGCTCCACCCGCTTCTGTTTTGGCCTCTCATCTCTTCCCTGCTACACCTTCGGCTTCTCCACGGGAGCTGCCACTGGGCTCGACGTCGCCGTGCTCATCGGGTCGCACGACGTTCTCTACACCTGGCCGTCCCAGCTTCATCTCCGCCTGCACGCCCACCGACGTCTGCCACCCGGGCAACGTCAGCACCCACAGCTCATCGCACCAGGCGAGGTCTGTTGTGCGTTCTTTACCACCTGGAATAGGCCTGGCCATGGTTTCGTGAAAGGGATATGATCCTGGCCTTGGGCTATCGGGACAGCATGGCTCTGTAGACGGCGTCGGCCGGAAAAGGGGCTCCGAGATGGCAAGGCAGCCAGCGCAGGAGCAAACGGGTCAGAGCACGCGGGATGCATTGAAGGTCAAGCGGGCGGGGCAGTCATCGATCACCGTGTTCGTGGTCTTCGTTATATCGCTGCTGTCCTTCGGGCAACCGCGTTGGCCTGTTGGTTCACGGGGAACAGTGGATACTGCCCACTCTGCCGGGCAATGAAGGCCTCCCCGAGCTCAACCAGGCGTTCAATCTCCTCGGGATGTCGTGCCGAACCGATCGTCTTGACCACACGATAGCCGCCGGTCTTGTCGATGACCTGCACACTGACCGAGCCCGATCGATTCCGCTTCTGACGCACGAACATGGCCCGATTCTACGCACGGGACACCCAAATCCGGAACA
>JAAYZK010000236.1 GCA_012514895.1 Planctomycetota bacterium
CAGAGCACCACCAGCGCGGCTCCGACGACGCCTTCGGCGGGGTCGAGGCTCGCCGCGTCGATCGCCCCGATCTCCAGCGCCTCATCGAGGCTGGCGCGGCGGTGGCCGATTCCCACGACCCGCACCTCCGGGTCGCAGGCCTTGATCGCCAGACCCAGCGACCCGCCGAGCAGGCCGACGCCCACGATCGCGACGGACTCGAAATTCTTTTCCGACATGGCGATACACCCGCCCCCTCCGAAGGCTCCCCCGCCGTCCTCCCTCCGCGCCGGCCGCCGGCGCCGTTCCGGGAAGATAGCAACGGTGGTGCGGGGGGTCAATTTTTTCTTGCCGGGCGACCGGGGCCGTTCTTAGGATATCATCTGGAAAGAAGGATGCTTGCGACGACCCGCTTCCACGGGCCGCCGCCGTGGGAAGGGACGCCATGTCCGCGGATGATGTTTTCACCAAGGCCGAGTACACGCTGCCCTTCGAGCAGCCCATCGCCCGCCTGGCCCGCCAGATCGAGGAGCTCGTCACCACCGCCCGCGAGAGCGGCCGCGACTACTCCGCCGAGATCCGGCAGTTGCGCGTCCAGCTCATCAACCTCATCAAAAAGACCTACGCCGACCTGTCGGCCTGGGAGACCGTCCAGGTGTCCCGCCATCCGCGACGGCCGCTGGCAGGCGATTATATCTCCAGTTTCGTCAAGGACTTCGTCGAGATCCATGGCGACCGCGCCTTCGGCGATGACCGGTCGATCGTGTGCGGCTTCGGGCGAATCGGCCGCGAGAAGGTCGTCCTCGTCGCCCAGCACAAGGGCCGCGACACCAAGGAACGGATCGCCTGCCACTTCGGCTGCCCCATGCCCGAGGGATATCGCAAGGCCTTGCGGGCCATGAAGTTGGCCGAGAAGTTCCACCTTCCCATCGTGACGCTGATCGACACGCCCGGCGCTTTTCCGGGCGTGGAGAGCGAGGAGCGTGGGGTCGCCGAGGCGATCGCCGTCAACCTCCGGGAGATGAGCCGCCTGCGCACGCCGATCCTGTGCACGATCATCTCGGAGGGCGGCTCAGGCGGCGCGTTGGGGATCGGCGTGGGCGATCGGATGGCGATGCTGGAGTATGCCTATTACTCCGTGATCAGTCCCGAGGGCTGTGCCGCGATCCTGTGGAAATCGGGCGAGCAGGCCCCTCAGGCGGCCGAGGCGCTGCAGTTGACCTCGCGCCGGCTGGTCGACCTGGACATCATCGACACGATCATCCCCGAGCCACTCGGGGGCGCCCACCGCAACCCGGCGGAGGCGGCGACGAACCTGGAGCGGTACATCACCCGCTCGATCCGCGAGCTCAGGCGCGCAGACCCCGCCTCCCTGCTGGACCACCGCTACGCCCGCTGGCGCCGCATCGGCAGGTTCGAGCGTCTCCACGCCGCCGCCGCGCCCGCCGCACCCGCCGAGACGGTCCAGAAGGCCTGAAGTCCGCTCTCCCAGGGCCTGTGAGGCCTGGCTGCGCCTGCGGCCTCCAGTCCGCCGTTCTTCGTGCGTCGGACTTGCCCTGACGGGCGGCCAAGAGCGCCACGGGGGCACAACAGAAGGAACGGGAGCATGATCACCTTCACGTGCAGCGAGTGCGGCCAGACGATGGAGGTCGAGGACGGGCGGGCCGGCGGGCGGGCGGCGTGTCCGCGGTGCCGGTTCGTCATGCGCGTGCCCGATGCGACGGCCGAGGCGGGCGTCGGTCCGCTGTCGTATGCCGTGCCGGACAGGGAGGCGTATGCCGGCGGGGCGTCCAGGGTCGTCGGCCAACTGGAGCGGGCGGCGTCCGGCACGTGGGTCCTGGTCGCCCTGAGCATCCTCTTCTTCCTGATGGGCCTCTTCTCGAGATGGCCCGCGCTGGTCATCCTCGGCGTGGTCGGTTTCTTCGTCGACACCTACCTCGCCGCCCTTCTGCGCGCCTTGGCGGAACTGGTCCGCCAGAACGATCGGATCGAGACGGCCCTGGGCCGCCTGGCCGCCGGCGAACGGCGCGGCGGCGAGTGACCAGCCTGCCGCAGCGCCTCCAGGAGCTTGGCGCCGGGAATGAGCTTGAGCGACCGGCTGGGGTAACGCCCGTCCGGCTTGACGGTCCCAGCGGCCCATCTTACGATGCATCCATGAGGCTGTCCCGCAAGAGTGAGTACAGTTGCCTGGCCCTGATCCACCTGTCGCGGCAGGCGGGAGCGGGGCTGGTGAAGCTGGATGCCATCGCCTCGGCGGAGGGCATCCCGCGGGAGTACCTCGTGCAGCTCATGCACACCTTGAAGCGGGCCGGCTACATCCAGGCGGCGCGGGGGGCATCGGGGGGCTACCGCCTGGCCAAACGGCCCGAGCAGATCACGCTGGCCGAGATCATCCGCCTCATGGACGGCCCGCTGGCGCCGGTCGACTCGGTCAGCCGCTACTTCTACTCCCACACCCCCATCGAATCCTGCCCCGGCCTGGTCGACGTCTTCCGCGACATCCGCGACTACATCGCCGCCAAGCTCGAATCCACGACCTTCGCCGACCTGGCCGGCGGCAAGGCCTGCTGAGCGTTGCCTGGAGAACTTCCAGGAAGAACATTCGATCCGGACAGGTGAACCTTCGGCTGAGACGTCCATGCCGGGGCCGCCCAGCGAACGACCACGTCGTCACACGCCGATTCCACGCTGCGGCACAGGGTGCGCCATCCCCGGAACCACGACATGCCCCGCTGTGCCCATGGCCCGGATCCGAAACTCGGCCTGGAACAGCCGACAACAGGCAAGCATCCCGATCGCGTCCTCCAAATCCCCAGACTGGAAAAGGCTGTGAATATTCTTGACTATACTACTCAACATAGTATACTACAGAAAGACGTTTCGGATCGGGCAGGAGTCTTGTGATGCAGACGCTCCGTTACCGCCTGACGCGGCGGCCGTGCAACCTGGATGATCACGTGGCGATGGCTGTCCGCGGGTCATGCGGGAGCGCCGAGGTCGTGTGCGTCGCGCAGGAGGTGCTTCACGAGGCCGGGGCCTTCTGGCAGTGGGTGGCCCAGGTCCGCTTCGCCCTGCCGGACGGGCCGGCGATGTGCGAGGTGGTGTGCGGCGCCACCCGCGCCGACGCGGCCCCGGAGGTTCGCCGGCGGGACGCCGGCCGCGCGGACCGGCGGCTGGCGGTCGTGCTGGAACGGCTGCGGCGGGCGGGGCTGAGCGTCGCGCCCGGCGCGACGTTCCAGGGCAACGTGCGGCACGTCCCGGCCAGCCGGCTTGCGCTGTGGGACGTGCCCGAACCGATGGCCTGTCGCGACGAGATGCTCTGACAGACTTGCTCACGACCCTTCCGCGAGGGGGGGACGACCCTTTCGGGGAGAACGGACACCATGATTTCAACGCGGGCTCACACCATCATTCGACTTGTCTGCACGATCCTCGCGATCGTCCTGGCCGCCCTCGTGGCCGGCTGCGGCGACGACGGCGACGGAGCGGACGGGCGCCCCGTCACGCTGCTGAACGTGTCGTACGATCCGACCCGCGAGTTCTACAAGGAGTTCAACGCCGCCTTCGCCGACCACTGGAAGCGGACGACCGGCGGCGCGGTGGCCGTCGACATGTCGCACGGCGGGGCCGGCAAGCAGGCCCGCGCGGTCATGGACGGGCTGGAGGCCGACGTCATCACGCTGGCCCTGGCCTACGACATCGACGTCATCGCCGGGCAGACCGGCCTGCTGGCGGCCGACTGGCAGTCGCGGCTGCCCCACCGCAGCTCGCCGTACACCTCGACCATCGTCTTCCTGGTCCGCAAGGGCAACCCCAAGGCCATCCGCGACTGGGACGACCTGGTGCGGCCGGGCATTTCGGTGATCACGCCCAACCCCAAGACCTCCGGCGGCGCGCGGTGGAACTACCTGGCGGCCTGGGCGTTCGCGGCCGAGAAGTACGGCGGCGACGAGGAGGCCCGCCGGTTCGTCACCGCGCTGTTCCGCCAGGTGCCCGTGCTGGACACCGGGGCTCGGGGCTCGACCAACACCTTCGTCCAGCGCGGGATCGGCGACGTGCTGCTGGCGTGGGAGAACGAGGCGTTCCTGGCCGTCAACGAACTGGGCAGCGACACCGTGGACATCGTCGTGCCCTCGGTCAGCATCCTGGCCGAGCCGCCCGTGGCCGTCGTGGACGCCAACGCCGCCCGGCACGGCACGACGGAGGTCGCCCGGGCGTACCTGGAGTTCCTCTACTCGCCCGAGGGCCAGCGGCTGGCGGCCCGGCACTACTACCGGCCGGTCGAGCCGGCCGGCGCCGATCCGGCCGACCTGGAGCGCTTCCCGCAGGTGCGCCTGGTCACCATCGACGAGGCCTTCGGCGGCTGGCAGGCCGCCCAGGCGAGGCACTTCAGCGACGGCGGCGTCTTTGACCAGATCTACGGGGCGGACTGAGGTCCGCGCAGGAGTCCCATGGCTCACCGGCTCAACAGGCATGGCGTGCTCCCGGGTTTCGGCCTGACGCTGGGATACACGATCTTCTACCTCAGCGTGATCGTGCTGGTCCCGCTGTCGGCGATGCTCCTGCGCGCCGGGTCGCTGGGGGCCGCCGGGGTGTGGCAGGCGGTGACGAGCCCGCGGGTGCTGGCGGCCTACCGGCTGACGTTCGGCGCCGCGGCGGCCGCGGCGGCGATCAACGCGGTGTTCGGGTCGATCGTCGCCTGGGTCCTGGTGCGGTACGCCTTCCCCGGCAAGCGCCTGGTCGACGCGATGGTGGACCTGCCCTTCGCCCTGCCGACGGCGGTGTCGGGCATCGCCCTGGTGACCCTCTACGCGCCCAACGGGTGGATCGGCCGCCTGCTGGAGCCGCTGGGGATCAAGGCGGCGTATTCGCCGCTGGGGGTGACGCTGGCCCTGACGTTCGTCGGCCTGCCCTTCGTCGTCCGCACGCTCCAGCCGGCGCTGGCCGACCTGGACGCCGAGAACGAGGAGGCGGCCGCCAGCCTGGGCGCGTCGCGGCTGCAGACGCTGCGGCGGGTGATCGCGCCGGCGGTGCTGCCGGCGATGATGACGGGATTCACGCTGGCGTTCGCCCGGGCCGTCGGCGAGTACGGGTCGGTCGTCTTCATCAGCGGCAACATGCCCATGAAGACCGAGATCGTCCCCCTGCTGATCGTCTCGAAGCTCGAGCAGCACGACACCGCCGCCGCCACGGCGATCGGGACGTCGATGCTGGTCCTCTCGTTCATCATCCTGCTGGCGGTGAACCTGCTTCAGTGGTGGGCCGCCCGCCGCCGGAGGGAGGCCTGACCATGGCCGCGGGACTGCCGACGCGCGTCCGTCCGGGCCCCGCGCACCCCGCGCCGGCCCTCGCTGAGCGCCCCGCCGTGCGGCGCGTGCTGATCGGCGTGTCGCTGGCGTTCCTGTCCGGCGTGCTGTTCCTGCCGCTGGCGGTGATCGCCGCCGAGGCGCTGGGCAAGGGGGTCGGGGCTTACCTGGCGAGCTTCCGCGACCCGGCGGCCCTGGCCGCGATCCGGCTGACGCTGCTGGTGGCGGCGATCGCGGTGCCGGTGAACCTCGTGTTCGGGCTGGCGGCCTCGTGGGCGATCGCGAAGTTCTCCTTTCCCGGCCGCTGCGTGCTGCTCACGCTGATCGACCTGCCGCTGGCGGTCTCGCCGGTGATCAGCGGGCTGATCTACGTGCTGCTGTACGGCGTTCACGGCTGGCTGGGGCCGTGGCTGGTCGAGCGGGACCTGCAGATCATCTTCGCCGTGCCGGGCATCGTGCTGGCGACGCTGTTCGTGACGTTCCCGTTCGTCGCCCGCGAGGTCATCCCGCTCATGCAGGAGCAGGGCACCGAGCAGGAGCAGGCCGCCCTCACGCTGGGGGCCGGCGGGCTGCAGACGTTCTTCCGCGTGACGCTGCCCAACGTCGGGTGGGCGGTGCTGTACGGGGTGATCCTCTGCAACGCCCGCGCGATGGGCGAGTTCGGGGCCGTCTCGGTGGTCAGCGGGCACATCCGCGGCAAGACGAACACGATGCCGCTGCACGTGGAGATCCTCTACAACGAGTACAACTACGTCGCCGCCTTCGCCGTGGCCTCGCTGCTGGCGGTGCTGGCGCTGGTGACCCTCGCCCTCAAGAGCCTCGTCGAGTGGCGCCGCCGCGCGGCGATGCGGGCCGCCGGCTGATCGGAGCAGACCTGATGAGCATTGAAGTCCGCAACATCACGAAGCATTTCGGCGCGTTCCGGGCGCTGGACGACGTCAGCGTGACGGTCCCGACCGGCACGCTGGTGGCCCTGCTGGGCCCGTCGGGCTCGGGCAAGACGACGCTGCTGCGGATCATCGCCGGCCTGGAGCGCCCCGACGGCGGCTGCGGCGGCTCGATCCTCTTCCACGACCAGGACGTCGCCGGCACCCACGTCCGCAAGCGGGGCGTCGGGTTCGTCTTCCAGCACTACGCGCTGTTCCGCCACATGACCGTCTTCGAGAACGTGGCCTTCGGCCTGCGGGTGCGGCCCCGCCGCCTGCGGCCCTCCCGCGCCGAGATCGCCCGGCGGGTCGGCGACCTGCTGGAGCTGGTGCAACTGGACAGCCAGGCCCACCGCTATCCCAGCCAGCTCTCCGGCGGGCAGCGCCAGCGCGTGGCCCTGGCCCGCGCCCTGGCCGTCGAGCCCAGGGTGCTGCTGCTGGACGAACCGTTCGGCGCGCTGGACGCCAAGGTCCGCAAGGAGCTGCGTTCCTGGCTGCGGCGGCTGCACGACGAGCTGCACGTGACCAGCGTCTTCGTCACGCATGACCAGGACGAGGCGCTGGAGGTCGCCGACCGGGTCGTCGTAATGAACCACGGCCGCATCGAGCAGATCGGCACGCCCGACGAGGTCTTCCACCACCCCGCCAGCGAGTTCGTGATGCGCTTCCTGGGCGACGTGAACGCCTTCCACGGCCGCGTCGACCGCGGCACGGTGCAGTTCAGCTCGCTGGAACTGCCCTTCCCCCAGGACCGCCGGCAGATCGCCGGCGACGCGCGGGTCTTCATCCGGCCCTATGACGTCACGATCGACACCAAGACCAACGGGATGCCCGCCCTCGAGGCCCGGGTCATCCGCGTCCACTCCGCCGGCCCGCTGGTGCGGGTGGAGCTGCTGACCGCGGCCGACCAGCGGCTGGTGTCGGAGATCTCGCAGGAGCGCTTCGCCACGATGAACCTCCGCCCCGACAGCACCGTCTACGTCCGCCCCCGCCACATCCGCGTCTTCGCCGGCGGCGGGCAGTCGGCCCTCGCGTCCGACTGACGGGCCGGACGGTCCGCTGCCGCCCGAGGCGCTTGCCGGACGGGCGGCGGAATGCTATAAGTTCAATCCGGACGTGCGCGCAGCATCATGGACCCGAGGAATCACGCGAGGAGCACGATGGAACCGTCCCTTATAGCTCGGCTGTTTCTGTGTGCCGGCGCGGCCGTCGCCGGATTGTGCGGCGCCGCATCGGCCGCCGAGGACGCCGCCGCCGGGGAGACCGCCGCGGCGATCCGGCGCCACCGGATGGGCACGATCGTCATCCGCACCGAACCGGGGGCGGCGGTGACCTGCCAACAGCTCCGCCACGAGTTCTGGTTCGGCACGGCCATCAACGGCCGCATGTTCCGCCCGGGGCGCGTCAGCGAGGAAGACCGCCGCAGGTACCTCGAGCTGTTCAAAGCCAACTTCAACGCCGCGGTCCACGAGAACGAACTGAAGTGGTGGGAGAACGAGCGGCAGAGCGGGGAGGTCTCCTACGCCGCCGCCGACGCGATGCTGGCGTGGTGCGAGGCCAACGGCATCCCCATGCGCGGCCACTGCCTGCTGTGGGCCGAGGACCGCTACATCCGCGACTGGGTCAAGGCGCTGGACGACGACGCGCTGCGCCGGCGGATCGAGGCGCGGGTCACCGAGGTGGTGAAGCGCTACCGCGGGCGGATCGGCGAGTACGACGTCAACAACGAGATGATGCGGAAGGCTTACTACGCCGAGCGTCTCGGCGAGCCGATCCGCGCCGAGATGTTCCGCTGGGCCCGCGCCGCCGACCCCGACGCCGTGCTGTACGTCAATGATTACGGGGCGCTGGTCGAGGGCCCGCACACGGAGATGTACGCCAGGCAGGTCGAGGCCCTCCAGGCCGCCGGGGCGCCGGTCGGCGGGATCGGCTGCCAGGGGCACTTCTCCGACCAGTACATCCCCGACCCGAAGGTGATCAGGCAGGCCCTGGACCGGCTGGCGAAGACCGGCCTGCCCATCCGCGTGACCGAGTTCGACATGACCACGCACGACGAGCAGCGCAAGGCCAGGGCCCTCGTCGACGTCTACACCACCTGCTTCGCCCACCCGGCCGTCGAGGGCATCCTGATGTGGGGCTTCTGGGAAGGCAGCCACTGGCGGCCGCAGGCGGCCCTGTGGAAGCGCGACTTCACGCCCACCCCCGCCGCCGAGGCCTACCGCGACCTGGTCTTCAACCAGTGGTGGACCCGCTTCGAAGGCCGCGCCGACGCGGACGGCCGCTGCGAGATCCCCGCCTTCTTCGGCCGCCACCGCGTCGCCGCCGGCGGCGCCTCGCGCGAGGTGGACCTCCGCAAGGCCGACAGGACCGCCGAGGTGGATTTCACCAGCCCCGCCGCGAGCACGCCCGCCCGCCCGTAGACACCGTCATGGAGGATGGACAATGGATAACGCCGCCCTGCTGACCGTCCTGTTCCTGCTCGGCGTCTGCGTTGCCGGCTGCGCGCCGGCCGCGTCGGCGCCGTCGCCGCTGTACTGGCACGAGGGCGAGCGGCTCGCCTGGGCGCCCGAGGGAATGGGCGACCCCGTCGGCGCCAAGGCGCCGGCCTCCGGCGGGCGGGCCCTGGCGGGCGGGCCCCTGGCCGCGGCGCCGGGCGGGGTCCGCTACGCGCTGGTCCTGCCGCTGGACATCCCCGACGCGACGCTCCTGCTGCGCTGCGCCCGCTTCCACTACGTGCCGATGGATCCCTCCCGGGTCCGCCTGCACCTGGCGGGCGGCGGCCGGACGATCGAGCGCGACCTGACCTTCGGCGACACGGGCGGCTGGGGCGATGCCAAGGGCCAGTGGGGCCTGCTGGCCGTCGACGTCGGGCCGCTGGCGGCCGGAACGTGGCAGCTCGAACTGGCCTCGGCCATGGAGCGCCGCGGGGACGTCGCCCTGGACGGCTTCTTCCTCGCCCCGCCGTCCGTGAGGATCTCCGCCGCGGAACTGGCCGTCGATCGCGTCGACATCGACGCGACCCGCTACGTCGGCGTCGACCTGGGCGCCACGACGATCAACCAGGGCACCTTCGAGGGTCTCCGCCTGGTCGCCCGGGCGTTCGTGCCCCGGTCGCTGGATGTGACCGTCACGCTGCTCGACGCCGCCGGCCGCACGCCGCCGGCCGTGCTTTACGGGGCCCGCAACGTCCCGCTCACCGACGTGCGGACCGTCCTGGGCGTCTCGGGAGCCCCGCTGCGGGAGCTGGACGACGGCCAGTACATCCTCCGCACGCAATGGCAGTCGGCGCCCGCGATGGATGTGCCGCTCCTGCTGGTCGGCCGACTGGCCGCGACCGTCGAAGCGCGGATCGCCGCCATCGAGCGGTTCGGCGCCCAACTGGCATCGATGGAGCTGCCGCGCAAGGATGCGCTGCTGGCCGACTACGAGCACGCCGCCGGCTTCCTCAGGACCGCCTGGGGGCAGATCCAGTCGGGCACCGCCGACGTGCCGACCGTCGCCGGCGTGCGGCGGACGCTGGAGCAGTATGAGCTGACCCGCCAGCGGATCCTCGAAGGACACGACCCCTGGGCCGGCCGCACCGGCGACCTGCGCCTGGCCTTCCGCTCGCGGGCGACCGGCCGGCTGGAACCCTACCGCCTCGTGCTGCCCGACACCTACCGCACCGACGGCAGCACGCCGGTGTTCATGGCCCTCAACGGCACCGAGGACCGCTTCCTCGACCGCGGCGACGACGCCGCCAAGCGGGTGGCCAACGCGCGGGGCTACGCCATCCTCTCCCCGCGGGCCTCCAGCGGCTACTGGCGCGAGGGCCAGCAGGACCTCGTGCAGGTCGTCGAGCACGTCCTGGAGACCTTCGAGGGCCTCGACCGGCGGCGCGTCTACTGCACCGGCGCGTCGGCCGGCGGGTTCGGCACGTACGGCCTGGCCACGGCACGCCCGGACCTGTTCGCCGCCATCGCCTGCGCTTCGGGCGTCGGCAACTACCGCCGCCTCGCCCAGCCGGACCGCGAGTTGACCGAGCGCTTCACGGCGGTGCCCACCCTCATCCTGCACGGCGAGGCCGACCCCATCGTCCCGCCGACCGTCGCCCGCGACGTCGCCGCCCGCCTCGACCGGCTCGGCTACCCGCACGAGGTGCACATCTTCCCCGGCCACGGCCACGGGTACGTCGAGTACGCCGAGCAGTACCTGAACCTGACCCTGGACTACTTCGACCGCCATGCGCCCGGCGCCCAGGACGGTCCGCCGGACGCTGCCGCCGATACGCCGGTTCGACCGTGACCCTCCTATAATGCATGCGCAGCGCCGCCCGGACGCGAGCCTTGCCGCCGGCGGGACGATCCGCGCGAAGATCCATTGGCATGGAAGGGTCTATGAAAACCTGTCTCCAGGCTCGTTCGCGGCCGGATGTTCCTCTGAGACCTCCGCCGGCCGGCGGGGGCCTGAAATCGCCTTTTGTCTGCGCGATGGCGGTCCTGGCCCTGCTGGGCGGCCCGGGGCGGGCGGCCCTGCCTGAGCCAGGCGGGCCGCCGCCGGAGGCGGCGGGGTGGCGGGCGGTGACGGTCGCGCGGGGCGTGCCCCATCCGTGGGGCCTGGCGTGGCTGCCGGACGGGCGGGCGCTGGTCACCGCCCGCGACGAGGCGGCCCTGTACCTCTACGACGACGGGCGGTTCACCCCCGTGCCCATGGACGGGATGCCCGAGGTGCTCACCGGCGGCCAGGGCGGGCTGCTGGACGTCGCCGTCCATCCCGACGATGCCGCCCTGCCCGTGCGGGTCTACCTGACCCTCAGCACCGGCACGCGGGAGGCCAACCGCACCACCCTCGTCCGCGGCGTGTTCGACGGCCGGCGCCTGGGCGGTATCCGGACGCTCTTCCGGGCCGCCCCCGACAAGAGCGGCGGCCAGCACTTCGGCTCGCGCCTGCTGTGGCTGCCGGACGGCACGCTGCTGATGAGCATCGGCGACGGCGGCAATCCCCCCCTGCGGGTCGGCGGCATGCTCGCCCGCGAGCAGGCGCAGAACCTCCGCAGCCACCTCGGCTCGGTCGTCCGCCTCACCGACGAAGGCCGGCCCGCCCCCGGCAACCCCTTCCTCGGCCGCGACGACGCCCTGCCGGAGATCTGGACCTATGGCCACCGCAACATCCAGGGACTGGCGCGCGACCCGGACTCCGGGCGGATCTGGGCGACCGAGCACGGCCCGCTCGGCGGCGACGAGGTCAACCTCCTCCAGGGCGGGGGCAACTACGGCTGGCCCCTCCAGACCCACGGCCGCGACTACCGCACGGGGGTGCCTGTCGGGCAGCCGTCCGTGCCCGGCACGATTGACCCCAAGGTCGTCTGGACGCCCGTGCAGGCCCCCTCGGGCCTGGTCTTCTACACCGGCAGCGACTGGCCCGACTGGCGCGGCAGCCTCCTGAGCGGCGGCCTCCGCGCCCAGGACATCCGCCGCATCGCCCTGGACGACGAGGGCAATGTCACCGGCCAGCAGCGCCTCGTCTTCGACAGCCGCGTCAGGGTCGTCACCCAGGGCCCCGACGGCAGGCTGTACGCCCTCACCGACGAGGAGGACGGGCGGCTCCTGCGCATCGAGCCTCAGTGACGCCCGTCAAAAACCGCGCGCCACGCCCTCTGCCGCCCGTCTTCAGCTTGGGGGCGAGGTTGCTCCCTCGCTTCCTCCTTCGCCCTACGGAGGACCGGTGGCCACTCCGCTGCCCCACCCGTGCGGATGGGTCGGTCCGGCGCGGTTGTGGCACCCCGGTGACATTGTTTCCTGGCGACGGGCTTTGTCCCATCCCCGGGCCGCTGGGCCGCTTCGGCCATGCCCCGGCGGCGGGGCGGCCGACGGGACAACGGGCCCGATGCCTACAATTCCCAAGGAGGACGGCGGCCGGCGCGGCCGCCGAGGTCGGCAGACCGCGAAGGAGAGAAATCGATGTCAGTGGCAAAGGTTATCGAGATCACCGCCGAGAGCGCCGAGAGCTTCGACGCGGCGATCGGGGAAGGCATCGCGCGGGCCAGCGAGCACGTGCAGGACATCCAGGAGGCGTGGATCAAGGGGCAGAAGATCATCATCAGGCACGGCAGAATCGCAGCGTATCGCGTCGACATGAAGGTGACGTTCATCGTTCACGAACACAAGACGTAAGGCGCCCGACACCGCCGGGCGCCCCAGCCACAGGAGGCGCTTCCATGAAAGCACTGATATTGACGGCGGACGGCGTGGAAGACAGCGAGTTCTTCTACCCCTATTACCGCCTGCAGGAAGAAGGCATCCACGTCGACGTGGCCACCCCGGACGGCCAGGCCGCCATGGGCAAGCACGGCTATCCCGTGCCGGCCAACCTGAAGATCAGCGATGCCCGGGCGGACGACTACGATCTGCTGGTCCTCCCCGGCGGCCAGGGGCCCGAGAAGGTCCGCGTGATCGACAACGCCGTGAAGATCGCCCGGGCCATGATGGACGCCGGCAAGGTCGTCGCGTCGATCTGTCACGGCGTCCAGACGCTGATCTCGGCGGATGTTCTCAAGGGCCGCCGCGCCACCTGCTGGAAGGGCGTCCGAGACGACCTGAAGGCCGCCGGCGCCGACTATCGCGACGAAGAGGTCGTCGTGGACGGCACGCTCGTCACGAGCCGCGCGCCCCACGACCTGCCGGCGTTCATGCGGGAGACCCTCGCCCTGGCCACCGCGACCGTCAGCCCGTGAGAACCCTTGAATCCGGAATCTGGCCTCTGGGACTGAACGGCCCCATGCGGGCTGTTGCCGTCAAATGTCAGATTCCGGATTCCGGATCGTCCAGATCCAACGTACTACCTTCCGAACGGGCTGGGGCGGAATTCGCCGTTCGTGAGGACGCTGCATGGTGGACACGGCCAGAACACTCTGGGTCACGGCGGCCGCCCTGGCGGCGCTGTCTCTGGCGGCGGACGTGGCTCTGCCGCCGGGCGTCGCCGGCGGCGTGCCCTACATCGTCATCGTACTGCTGAGCCTCTGGTCGCCGCGGGAGAGAATGACCATCGTCGCGGCCGTCGCCGGAACGGTCCTCATCTTCGCCGGCATCTTCCTGCCACCCCCCGGCGACCTGGCGTGGGAGGTCGTCGTCAACCGATCTCTGGCGACCTTCGCCCTCTGGGTCACCGCCGTCCTCATTCTCGTCAGGCGGGCCGCCGACCGGCGGCGCGTGGAGGCCATGCGGCAGCGCGAACAGGCCCTCGCCGATGCGAAGGTTCTCCGCGGCCTGCTGCCCATCTGCGCCGGCTGCAAGAAGATCCGCGACGACTCGGGCTACTGGAGCACGCTGGAGACCTACATCCGAACCCATTCCGAGGCCGACTTCAGCCACGGCCTGTGCCCCGACTGCATCCGACGGCTGTACCCCGACTACGAGCCGCAGGCCGATGATCCGGACGACCCCGCCGCCCCGGAGCCGAAGGACCGGTGATCGGAGACTCCGCCCTCCGACGATCCCGCACGGGGGGTGGCGCCGTCAGACTCCAGGGGCCGGATTCCAGGGCCCGGATCCCCGACCATCCCTGCCACCTGCACCGCTACCGGCGTTACAGCCGCAACACTCCCGCATGAAACATCCAGCGCACGTCCCGGCCGCGCCCCAGGTGTCTCCGCGCGCGGGCGGGCGCCGCCGCGGGGGCTCCTAGTGATTCCGCCCGTGCCGGTTAGGCCTGCCGACCGGCGGCGGCCTGCCGGGCAGCCGCCCTTGCGGCCCCCCGCCCCCCTGTCGCCGACCCGCGGCGACGAAGGGATCATCAACCGCAGCCGCGCCCCTCACGTGCGCGCCGGCGGGATCCGTGCGGCTCCAGCCGGCGCGCCGCACGAACGGCCCGACGGGTTCGGCCGGACGGCCGCCGAATAATACCACCATAGATGGCAGGTGGGACGGCTTCGTGTGCGGCCGGCCTGCCAGGGCCCACCCGGCGGAGGGCCGGTCGGGGCTTGTGTGCGTGGCGGCGCCATCGGCCGGATCCTGTCGGACACGGATGGCGACGCCGAGGGAGAACCTGACAAGGGAAGGGAAGGACCATGAGGAAGAAGCTCCATGGGGTCGTGCTGGTGCTGGTCGTGTCGCTGCTCGTCGGTGGACTCGCCCTGCCGGCCGTCGCTCAGATGGACCAGGAGCGCCAGTCCGAGCAGTCGCAGATGGGGGCGGGCGGCGAGAAGACCTCCAGCTACCAGAGCAGCATCCGCTATGAAACGGATGACGAGGAATTCGAGAGTTGGTACGGCGAGTCGGACAAGTGGATCAAGTGACCGTTTGAACGCCCACCCGTGCAACATGCCAGACCACAGAGAGGGATAGACCATGAGACATGTGACACTCGCAGCAGCACTGCTGACGATGGCGGCCCTGGCGGTCCCCGTCGACGCCCAGATGCGACAGCAGGATCAGCAGGACCGCCAGCAGAGCCAGCAGCAGCAGGGCTCGCAGCAACAGGGCTCGCAGCAGCAGGGCTCGCAGCAGCGGATGGCGCCCCAGCGCCAGCAGGTGCAGGGCGAGATCGTTGAAGTCCGCAACGTCAAGGTCAAGCAGACCAAGCAGGATCACCTGATGGCCAAGGTCAAGCTCGACACCGGCGAGACCGCCGTGCTCGACCTCGGGCCGGCCTCCGAGGCGCGCCAGTCGGGCCTCAAGCTCGAAAAGCGCGAGCAACTGCAGGCCGAAGGGATGATCGGGCAGCTCAACAACAAGCCCGTCCTGATCGTCACCCGCGCCCAGCAGGAGGATAAGACCGTCACGCTGAACGCCCAGGCCCAGAAGCAGATGCAGCAGCAGAGCCAGCAGCCCCAGGGCACGTACGGCTACCAGCCCGGCGGCCAGCAGGGCTCCCAGCAGCAGCGCCAGGGCGCTCAGCAGCAGGGCTCCCAGCAGGGCAGCCAGCAGCAGGGCAGCCAGCAGGGCTCCCAGCAGGGAAGCCAGCAGCAAAGCAGCCAGCAGCAGGGCGCTCAGCAGCAGAGCGGCCAGCAGGGCATGCAGCGGATGACCCAGGTGCAGGGTCAGATCATGGATGTCACCACCATGAAGTCCGAGCAGGACCAGAAGGAGCACCTGGTGGCTGAGATCCGGCTGCAGCAGACCGGCCAGACGGTCAAGGTCGACCTGGGGGCGGCCGATCAGGCCCGCCAGTCAGGACTGAAGCTCAGCGAGGGCCAGGAGATCCAGGTCCAGGGCACCGTCGGACGGCTCAACGACACGCCCGTCGTCGTCGTCCAGCGGGCCCAGCAGGACGGCAAGACCGTCCAGTTGAACGCCGGCTCCCAGCAGCCCAAGGGCAGCCAGCAGGGCGGCTCCCAGGGCGGCTCCCAGCAGCAGGGCGGCTCCCAGGGCGGCTCGCAGCAGCAGGGCGGCTCTCAGGGCGGCTCGCAACAGCAGGGGATGTAGTCACACCGGACCGCCTGCGGGGGGCGCCTCGGCGCCCCCCGCGGGGCCTTTTGCCCCTCTTCGGCAGGCCAGACCCCCCGGCGGCGACCACCAGGCTGGCCCGCACCACCGGCCGCTCCGCCACGCCACGGCGGGCGGCCGCATTCACGGGGCGTTATCGATCCAGCATCGCTGCGTCAGCATGCTCCTCTTCCAGTTCCGCCACCGGGCTGATGAGGATCGGTTCGCCCCTGTCGTTCATGCCTCTTGTCCTCCGTTGAACAGGACGCTGATGCTCCGGCGCGTGTGAATCGGTCCGGACGTGCTAGCGCATTATCGAGCAGTGCAGAGGGAAGTGAATCCGTGCTTCAAGGATAGCGCTGGCGTTTCAGCGTGATTCGGCTGTCGTTGAAGGCCGTTTTGGCTGTTGTCGAGCCAGACCTATGGCCTCGAAGAGTTAAGTTCTTTATACAACGCTCAATAAGAAAGCCCGCTCGGAGGAGCGGGCTGGTGCATCTGTCCGGAGTCTGTCTCGATCACGCGTACGGCAGCCCGCTCCTCCCACGATGGGCATGATGGCCCCCAAGCGTTTTCGGCGCGGCAGCGCCCGCGGGCGCCTTGCGATCGAAGATGATTGCGGTTGCTTCCATGACGCTCCTGAGCGTGCCGGCACACAGGCCCCCGTCAAGGGGGCGCGAGGCGCCCCGGCGGCGCCTCGCGCTTCACGCCTGCGATCGCAGCTCACCCAGCAGATTGCGCAAAAAGCCCTGCAACACCTTGACGGGCACCTTGTCCAGGGCCGGCTCCAGCTTACGGCCGCTGAGGAAGTCGTCGACGGCCTGGCGGCCGACCGAGCCGTACTTGCGGAGCGTCTGGACGTGCGTGCCGGCGCGTTCGAGGTCGCCGAGGGTCATGTCCAGGGCGTAGTTGACCACGATGTGGTGCAGGTCTTCGCTCTTGACCTCCGACGGGTCGCGCTCCGACAGCCGCGGGGAGGGATTCGCCCCGTGCGAGGTCTCGCTGAGCAGATCCCGCTCGGCCTCCAGGAGATCGCGGACCTCCTGGCGGCGAAGACGCTCGGTCGATTCGTCCAGGGGCGTCAGGGCGATCTCCTCCTCGTCGCCGGGGGTGGGGATGTAATTGCTGCCCTCGCAGTAAGGACACTTTCCCCGCCGTCCGCCGGCCGAATCGGGGGCCTCCACCGTCCTGCGGCAGTGTTCGCAATGGAAACGTATGGTCATCACTATTCTCCGATGATCTTCACCAGCAGCCGTTTGCGCCGCTTGCCGTCGAACTCGTAATAGAAGATATGCTCCCAGGGTCCCAGGTGCAGTTGGCCGTCGGTGATGGCGACGACGACCTCGCGGCCCATCACCTGGCGTTTGAGGTGGGCGTCGGCGTTGTCCTCGGCGCCGTTGTGGCGGTACTGGTCGTAGGGCTTTTCGGGGGCGAGCTTCTCCAGCCACACCTCGTAGTCGTGGTGCAGGCCGCTCTCGTTGTCGTTGATGAACACCGAGGCGGTGATGTGCATCGCGTTGATCAGCGCCAGCCCCTCGCGGACGCCGCTGGCGGCGACGAGGCGTTCGACCTCCCGGTGGATGGAGACGATCGCCCGGCGCCGGGGGACGTCCATCCAGAGCTCTTGGGTCAGAACCTTCACGCTCACTCCCTTCCGCCGGCCTCAGCGGCGCGCGCCCAGCAGCCGCTGGATCCAGCGTGCCAGCATCATGGCCGCCACGAAGAGGATCAGCCACGGCAGGATCCAGATCAGCACCGTCACGGCCAGGGCGACCAGCCCCACGACGACCAGGGCCAGGATCGCCAGGGCCAGCCAGACCCGCCAGCCCAGGCGCAGCCGACCCGGACGGCGGCGCAGGACGTACGCAGGATCAGCGCGCCGGCGGCCGCCGTCACCGTCGGCTTCCACGCGGCGGACCTCGACGCGCTCGGCCTGCGGCGGCTTGTCGCCGCCATCCTGGGATGAACCGTTTGTCGTCATGGCCTCACATTCCTACAATACCCAGCCGTGCCGGTCGGCTCAAGATTGTACGCTGGAAGTGACCGCCCATGCGAATACTGCGCGATAGCATTCTCACAGACCTGCTGCCGTACGTCCCCCACCCGGCCGAGTACAGCGGCCTGGAGCACAACCGCCGCTGCGGCGACGTGCGTGCGGCCGACGTGACCGTGGCGCTGGCGTTCCCCGACGCCTACCCGGTGGGCGTCAGCCACCTGGGCACGCAGATCCTCTACACCCTCCTGAACGCGATGGAGGGGGTCGCCTGCGACCGGACGTACTGCCCGACCCCCCAGGCCGAGCGGGTAATGCGCGAGCGGGGCGTGCCGCTGTTCGGATGGGAGTCGCGGGCGCACCTGGGCGATTTCGACGTGATCGGGGTGAGCCTGTCGTACGAGATGGTGCTCACCAACATGCTGACGATGCTCGACCTGGCGGGCGTGCCCCTCCGCGCCGCCGAGCGGTCGGGCGACGACCCGATCATCGTCGTGGGGGGCACGCAGGCCGACGCGCCGGAGGTCATGGCCGATTTCACCGACATCGTGCTGGTCGGCGACGGGGAAGCGTCGCTGGCGGCCCTGGTCAGCCTGGTCCGCCGGGCGAAGCGCGACGGCGCCGGCCGCGAGGCGGTCCTGCTGGAGGCGGCCCGGACGATCCCGGAGGCCTACGTCCCGTCGCTGTGGGTCCCCCGCTACCGCGACGACGGCACGCTGGCGTCGCTGGCGCCGGTCCGCGACGACCTGCCGCGGACGATCCGGCGGGGGCACGTCCCGCTGGACGAGTCGCCGGCGATCACCCACCCGCTGGTGCCCGCGACGGCGGGGGTGTTCGACCGGATCAGCCTGGAGATCATGCGCGGCTGCCCGCACGGGTGCCGCTTCTGCCACGCCGGGGCGACGCGCAAGCCCATCCGCCGGCGGAGCGTGGACGACCTGATCGACACCGCCCAGCAGGCGGTCGACAACACGGGCTTCCGGGAAATCAGCCTGCTGAGCCTCTCGACGGGCGACTACCCGCACCTGGCGGAGCTGATGGCGCGGATGAACGAGCGGTTCGCCCCGCAGCACGTGTCGATCTCAGTGCCCAGCCTGCGTGTGGACAAGCAGTTGGCGCACCTGCCCTGGCAGCTCGCCCAGGTGCGCAAGGGCGGGATGACCCTCGCGGCCGAGGTCGGGACCGACCGCCTCCGCCGCGCGATCCGCAAGACCATCACCAACGAGGACCTCCTGGCCGGCGTGCGGGCGGCGTACGCGGCCGGGTGGAAGAGCGTGAAGGTCTACTTCATGGCAGGTTTCCCCGGCGAGACGGACGCGGACCTGGAGGGCATCGTCGAACTCTGCCGCGCGATGTCGTGGGCCCGCAAGGACGTCGACGGGCACAAGGGGGCGGTCACCGCGTCGGTGTCGTGGCTGGTCCCCAAGCCGCACACCCCCCTGCAATGGGCGGCGCAGGCGGACATGGACTACTTCTGGCATGCGCGGACGTTCCTGCTGGAGCGCACGCGCAAGTCGCCGGTCACCGTAAAGTGCCACCACATCGAGCGCAGCGTCCTGGAGGCGGTGATCGCCCGCGGGGACCGGCGGCTGGGTCGCGTCGTCGAGGCCGCCTGGCGGGCCGGGGCGCGGTTCGACGGGTGGCGCGAGCACTTCGACTTCGACCTGTGGCGCCGCGCCTTCGAGGAGACCGGCCTGGACATGGCCTTCTACGCCCGGCGCGAGCGCCCCCTCGACGAACGGCTCCCCTGGGACATGATCGCCGCCCCGCGCTCGCGGGACGCCCTGGCGGCCGAGTGGCGGCAGTACCTCGATGCGGTTCGGCAGACCGAAGCCCTATAGCGGAACGGCTTACCCGTCCCTCCGGGAAGCTCGCGGATCTTTCTTAGTTGTCCGCCGTAGATCGAGTACAATGCCTTCGTGATCGCGACCGCATCGGCGGCGCCCTTGGCATGGACGCACAGGAGATGACTGAGATGGAATATCTTCCGATCATGATGGTTCGACCGACGCTTGACGGGATCCCCGAGCACCCCCTGCCGGACGGCTACAGCATCCGTCCCTACGTCGACGGCGACAAGCAGGCGTGGGTGAGCCTCTGGCAGGCCGCCGAGCCGTTCCTGACGATCACGCCGGAGACGTTCGACGTGGAGTTCGGCGAGGATCTCCCCGCCATGGAGAAGCGCTGCCTGTTCCTGGTCGCTCCCGACGGCGGCGACGTCGGGACGGCCACCGCGTGGTACACCCGCAAGTACCAGGGCAAGGCCTGGGGCCGCGTGCACTGGGTGGCGATCCTTCCGGCGTACCAGGGGCGCGGCCTGGCCAAGCCGCTGATGTCTGCGGTTCTCAAGCGGATGCGTGCCCTGGGCCACCGCCGGGCCGTGCTCCAGACGCAGACCCCCCGCCTGGCGGCGATCCGCACGTACCTGGACTTCGGCTTCAGGCCCGACATGACCGCCGAGAACGCCGAGCACGCCTGGGATGTCGTGCGCAGCGCCCTCAAGCACGAGGCGCTTGCGACGGCGTAAGACGGCGGATATCGGATAGCGAACAGGGAAGGCCGACGAACGAAGCGGACGGACGCCCCCGGTGGGCGCCGGCCTTGACGCAGTCGGCATTTGCCGTTCCGCCCTTTCCCTTGTCCCCCGCCGCCCGGTGGCCTATCATCGCCGGTCTGACCAATGAGCGACAGCCCCCCACAACTCGACACGCCGGCGATGCGGCAGTACCGGCAGTTCAAGCAGCAGTACCCCGACTACCTGCTGCTGTTCCGCATGGGCGACTTCTACGAGATGTTCTACGAAGACGCCAAGACGGCCGCCCGCGTCCTGGGTCTGACCCTGACCAGCCGTTCCAAGGGTCCCACGGCGGTGCCGCTGGCGGGGATCCCCTACCACGCCCTGGACAGCTACCTGGCCAAGCTCGTGGCGGCCAACATCCGCGTGGCCATCTGCGAGCAGGTGGAGGACCCCAAGCTGGCCAAGGGCCTCGTCGAGCGGGACGTCACCCGCCTGGTGACGCCCGGAACGTTGACCGACCCGGCCCTGCTGGACCAGCGGGAGGGCAACTTCCTGGCGGCGGTCTTCGGCCCCTGGGGCGGGCGGGGCGGCGAGCAGCCGCTGGCGGGGCTGGCGTGGGCGGAGCTGTCCAGCGGGACGTTCCGCATCATGGACGTTCCGATGGCCGGCGTGGCCGACGAACTGACGCGGATCCGGCCCGCGGAGGTCCTGCTGGCCGAAGGCGGGCCCCTGGATACCCCCGCGCTGGCCGCCGAGCTGCGCCAGGTCCTCGGCATCGCCCCGACGACGCGGCCGCCGTGGGTCTTCGAGGCCCGCACGGCCACCGAGGCGCTGCACCGGCAGTTCGGGGTAACGACGCTGGCGGGGTTCGGCCTGGACGGCTACACGGCGGCGATCTCGGCGGCCGGGGCGGTGATCGACTACCTCCGGGAGACGCAGAAGACCGCCCTGGACCACCTCCGCACCCTCCAGCCGGTCGACCGGTCGGACTACATGATCCTGGACGGGGTGACCCTGCGGTCGCTGGAGATCAAGCGGACGCTCCGCACCAACCAGCGGTCGGGCAGCCTGCTGGCGTGCATCGACGCGACCCGCACGGGCATGGGAGCGCGCCTGCTGGAGCAGTGGGTCACCTTCCCGCTGAAGCGGTTCAGCCCGATCGTGGCCCGCCAGGACGCCATCGCCGAACTGGTCGCCGACCGCCCGCGGGCCGAGGCGATCGCCGACCTGCTGGACCAGTGCGCCCAGATCGACCGCATCACCGCCGCCATCGCCCTGGGCCGCGTGCGCCCGCGCGAACTGGTGCACCTGGGCAGGACGCTGGAGCTCCTGCCCCGCCTGCGCGCGGCGGCCGGCGACGGGGCCGCCGCCGAGCTGCTCGTGCGGCAGTGCGGGCCGCTGGAGGGGCTGGACGAGCCGGCCGAGCTGATCGCGCGGGCGATCGACCCGGACTGCCCCAACGTCCTGCGCGACGGGGGTGTGATCGCCGGCGGCTACCACGAGGAGCTCGACCGCCTCCGCCGCATCGGCACCGACGGGGAGAGCTGGCTGGCCGCCTACCAGGCCGGGCAGATCCAGCGGACGGGCATCCCGTCGCTGCGCGTCGGGTTCAACAAGGTGTTCGGCTATTACCTGGAGATCACCAACGCCCACGCCGACAAGGTGCCGGCCGACTACGTCCGCAAGCAGACGCTCAAGAACGCCGAGCGGTACATCACCGACGACCTGAAGCGTTACGAGAGCGAGGTGCTCACCGCCGGGGAGCGGGCCCGGACGCTGGAGGCGACGCTGTTCGAGGAGGTCCGCCGGGCGCTGTGCCCCTACGTGCCGGCCCTGCAGCGGTGCGCCGAGGCGGTGGCGACGCTGGACGTGCTGTCGTCGCTGGCGCTGGTGGCGGTCGGGCGGCGGTGGGTGCGCCCGACGATCACGCAGGACAACGTCCTGGACATCCGCAACGGCCGCCACCCCGTCCTGGCCGAGCAGCTTGCCGAGCAGTTCGTGCCCAACGACGTGGCGCTGGGCGCCGAGAAGGACCGGGTGATGATCATCACCGGCCCCAACATGGCCGGCAAGAGCACGTACATCCGTCAGAACGCCCTGCTGGTGCTGCTGTCGCAGACCGGCTCGTTCATCCCGGCCGACGAGGCGACCGTCGGGCTGACC
>JAAYZK010000237.1 GCA_012514895.1 Planctomycetota bacterium
GCAGGGGACCGCTTCCGGGCGGGCCGCCGTGCTGGTGGGCTACGACATCGGGGGCGATTTCGAGCTGGACGGCCGCCTGGACGGCCTGGGCGGCGCCGGGCCGCTGGAGGTGCACGGCACGGGCCGGCTGAGCGGGTGGAACGTTCACGGCGGAGACGCGGCCGTCGCCGAGTCGTTCACCGTCAACGTGCGGGCCTTCGGCCGCAGCATCGACATCGGCGGCGTCCACGGCCGTCTGCTGGAGGGGCAGGCCTTCGGCGCCTTCCGTGTGGACCTGCCGGCGGGCGAGCCGACACGCACGCAGGGGTGGATGACAGTGGACGATCTGTCGCTGGAACGCCTGGCAGCGGCGCTGGGCAGGACCGACGTGGACGTCGCCGGCCGCCTGGACGTCGGCTACCGCTTCACCGCCGACGCCCCCGCCGCGTCGGCCCTCCGGGGCGGCGGCGGGCTGTCCGTCCGCGACAGCCGGATGCTCGGCGTGCCTGTGCTGACGGCGGTGCTGGGCGCGGTCCGCGCCCGGTCCGAGGCCGCCTCGGATACGGATGTGGAACTGGCGTTCACCAACGTCGGCGACCGCGTCACACTCACCGGGGGGCGCCTGGCCACGCCCATCGTGGCCATCAGCCCGCTGCCGGGGGGGACCGTGAGGCTGGCGACGGGCGAACTGGACGTGCACGTGGTCGCGGCCCTCCTGGCCGACATCAGCCAGTACCTGGACTTCCCGGTCCTGGACCTGATCGTCCCCTTTACCCAGCAGGCCACCCAGCTCCACATCACCGGCACCTGGGAAAGCCGCGAGTCCGTCACGATCGCCAAGGAACCCCTGAGGGACCTGGGCGAAGCCACCGTGAGGTTTTTCAAGGGCGCTGTCGAGACCGGCGGAGAACTGACCGAATCGTTCACCGAGCCGGCCCGGGCCATCGCGCCATGGTAGTCGGCCCCAGCCAGCCGGCGGGGGCGACGGCCTGAAGGCCGAAGGGTCGAAGGACGGGTTCTTTCAGCGCCATGGGGCGTATCTCCAATCCGTGGCCGGGCCGCCGGTACTGTAGGCGTGCGGGTGTACGCCACGCAAGGGGGCGGCGCAGTCCGACGTGCGCGAAGAAAAGGCCGGCCTCCGTAGAGGTCGGCCTTGGTCGATACGCGGGGACCGGGTGGCTACTTCCGCCGGCGGACCAGCGACAGGCCGCCCAGGGCCAGCAGGCTCAGCGTGGCCGGCTCGGGGATGGTCGTGAGGGTCAGGACCGGGCGGCTGTCCACGGTGGCGTTGTTGGCCGAGGCGACGGTCCAGTAGCGGCCGGCCGTGGTCAGGTCTTCCCGGGCGTTGAGGCGGATGAAGACGTAGTTGGCCCCGGCCGGATCGTAGCCCGGGCTGCCGTACAGGCTCTGCAGCCACGCCCCCAGGGCCGCTTCGGCGGCCGCGGAGGTGTCGTGGCGGCCCAGGTCGCCGGGGGCGCCCTGGTTGAGCTGCTCGGGTTCATACACGATGAGGTCCTGGATCGCCGTCGCCGAGGCGTCGCCGCCGTACGGGCCCTTGTAGCAGTCCGTCAGCAGGACCGTCGGCGCGTTGCTCATGCGCAGGGCGTACAGATCAATTCCCTTGAGGTACAGGGCCTTCCAGTTGTTGCCGCCGATGACCGAGAAGGCGAAATCGGCGGTGCTCACGGTCTCGCCGGCCGGCAGGACGGGCAGTTCGAAGACGAAGATGCCGGCCGAGCCTGTGCCTTCGTTGCCGACGCGCATGTCGCTCTGACCGACCCAGCGCAAGGTGCCGTCCAGCCGGACCTCCTGGTCGGCGCCGTTCCCGGCGATGGGGATGATGGCGGCGGAGGCCGTCAGCGACGCGCAGAGGCAGACGGCCAGAACGGTGCAGAATCTACCCATGGATGTCCCTCTCCTCGTTTGAATGCCACTGCTGTCGAGAGGACAAAGCCGATGAAGGCTCCCGACACTCATAAGGCACTATACCACAGGAGCCTGAAGCCGTCAATGCCCGGACGCGGCTGGAGAAGTGGCAGAGGCCGGTCTGCCCGGAGGCAGGAATGCGCATGACTTCGTCAAGTCGTCTGCCCGGTTGGGGATCCCGCGTGCGGCCTGCCCTGGGCCTGCCGAAGGGCGGACTGCCGCCTTCGCCTCGTTACCAGGACAGCCGTTGTGCCGGTCATGCGCGTTCCTGCCGAAAACGGACAGCGGATGGACGGACGGTCAGCGGCCCAGCGGCGCCCGCAGGCTCGCGAAGGGCCCGCACAGCCAGGCGCCCAGGATGGCGATGGCGGCGACCGCGCCCGAGACGATCAGGCCGATGATGATCGTCCACTCCAGGGCCTTGGCGCCGCCGGGGTCGAACGCGAGTCGTCGGGTCGGACCCATGGTGCGATCCCCGCCAGGCTACAGCCGCAGCAGCAGGTGCCCATCGGCGAACTGCCCCGTGGCCCACAGGCCCAGGGCCGTCAGCGCCGTCAGGCCGATGGCGTTGACCAGCGCGGCCATGACCGCCCATTCGATCGTGAGCAGCCCGGACCGATCTTCGTTGACGTGAATGCCTTCCCCCATGGCGCCCCTCCCCGCACCGGCCCCAGGCCTCCGATCCGCGACGAACCCCGCCGCGCCCCCTGCGGCGACCCTGGACGGCCCTCGCCTCCCCCGGCGACACTTCAAGCCTAGGCGGGTCACCCGGCGCTGGACAACGGACGCATACGGATGAAAGCGTCCTCGGACCGCCGGCTGCGCATTCGCCCCCGGTATCGGCCCCGACTTGATCCCGACAGGCCCTTTCGCTGCAACGGGATGGCGAATCGATCCTCCCAGGCGGCCGGCCGTGCTTCCGGCGGTGCCGGCTGGAGGGTCTGCAGGGCGCCTGACGTCCGCGCGGCCTGCAGCGGCCATGCCGCCC
>JAAYZK010000027.1 GCA_012514895.1 Planctomycetota bacterium
CCTTCGGCGGATCGTACAGCCTCAGGACCGCCATGACGCGGCTGGTCTGGAGGTTCGTCGCCCGCAGGTCGTTGACCTTCTGGCGGTACTGCGGCATGAGCCGGTCCAACGTCTCGGTCAGCCGATCGATCTCGGTCTGCCTGGCGGCGAGGGCCTCGGGATCCACCGGGACCGCCTCCTCCAGCGCCCTCATCTCCGCCCGCAGGGCCGCCAGCGGCTCGGCGATCCGGGCGCGCTCCTGCTCGATCGTGCCCTGCAGGGATGCGATCTCCCGCAGCAGGCCGGCGCGGGGGCTGTCGGCGTCCACGCGCTGGGCGATCATCGCCTCGCGCTGGTCGGCCGGGGCATTGGCGACCTGGCGGATGAACGCCGGCGTCAGGTTCTGCTCGGCCAGGGCATCCAGGGCGTTGACGAACTCCAACTGCGCCTGGCGGGCGACCGGCGACCCGACCGGCATGCGGACCTCGATCCGGTCATCGCCGACGGGCCGCCACTCCAGGTTCATCACGCCCTGGGGGTCGATGCGTTTCTTGAGCGTCTCGATCACCGCGTTGATGGTGCCGCGCGCGTCGGAGACGTTCGAGGTGTCGACCTTGAAGATCAGGCTGTGCCCGCCCTCCAGGTCCATACCCTTCTTCAGAGGCTTGGTGGTCAGTGCCAGCGCCGCCAGCACCAGCAGGGCGGCCAGCGCCAGGAACCGCAACCCTAGGGACTTGCCTTTCATCAGCGACCTCTCTATGCAGTAACTGTTGTATGAAAGCGTCTTAGCACGTCGCGGCCGTGGCCGCGGGGTCTACAGGGGTTTATCGGCGAATCGATGGGAGCAGGTCACGAAAACCGCCCCGCAAGCCGTTGGCGTGAAAAGAGATGGCCGCCGGCTCGCCGCCGGTCACGCCGCCGGTGGCGCGCGCGGGGCGACCGACGCATCCACCATCGGCTCGGACGGCCGCGCCGGGCGGTCATCCAGGCGGGCCGGCCAGCGGGCCGTCCCGTCGGCCGTCGCGATCGCCGCCAGAACCGCCGTCGCGGCGTCGGGCAGGACGTCGCGGTCGCCGGCGGCCGACAGCACGACCTCGGCCGCGAGCAGCCGGGGCCGGTCCTCACGGCCGGCGGGGGGGAAGGCCAGCCCATGGCGCCGGGCCCAGTCGGCCAGCGCCCCCGGCAGGGCGGACCCGTCGCCCGCCTCGACCGTCACAACCCCGTCGGCCTCGACCAGGCGGAAGCCGCCCGCGCTATCGGCAGTCAGCACGTCGAGTTGCGCGCGGGCCGTCGCACTGAGGTCGTCGCTGCGCCACGCCGCACGCGCCCCGTCGGCCCGGCTGGTCGCTCGGACCAGCCCGCCCGTCAGCAGCAGCAGTGCCAGCAGGATTCGCAGCGGTTTCATGGTGATGTACGCAACGCCGGTGCTTGGTACGCCGTCGGCACGGCGGCGGTTTACAATGAGCCTGCGCTCCCGTCCGTTTCCGCCGGCCCTCGCCGGCCGCAGGCGCACAGACAGCAGATATAGTAGATCAACATCCCGGCGAACACGCAAGCAAACACGGCTCCGCCGGCCCGCCAGGAGCAGCGGTGCGCATGATCTCGTCAAGCCGTCTGCCCGGTTGGAGATCCTGGATACGACCGGGAAACCCGAAATCCGAAGCACGAAATCCGAAACAAACCTCAAACCGGCAAGTGAAGACGGCAAACGGCCAAGCCCGCGGTTTGGTGCTTTTTCGTTCCGTTCCGTTTCGGCCGTTTGGGATTTGTTTCGTATTTCGTGCTTCGTGCTTCGGATTCCCGCCCCCTGCCCCGTCGCCGGGACAGGCGTCGCGCCAGCCATGCGCGTTCCTGCGGCAGGGATCGGTCGGCGCCGGGCCTACTTCCTTTCGCCCTGGCCCTCCTCGGGCTCTGTGCCGACGCTGTTGATGGCCTTGCGGACGAAGCGCAGGCGTGTGTTGCCGGCGTCGTCGACCTTGACGACGACCTCGTTCTCGCGGACGTCGACGACGGTGCCGATGATCCCGCCGATCGAGGTGACCCTGTCGCCCTTCTTGATGTTGGCGAGCATCGCCTGGCGCTGCTTCTCGGCCGCCCGCGACTTACGGCCGCCGAAGACCCACAGCAGCAGCAGGGCGCCGATCATCAGGGCGAAGAACATGAACTGGCCCTGCTGGCCGCCGCCCTGGTCGCCGGTGCCCTCGCCGCCGTTGCCCTGGTCGCCGGTGCCCTCGCCGCCGTTGCCGTCGCGCACGCCCTCGCCGCCGTTGTCGCGCACGCCCTGGCCGCCCTGGTCGCCCTGATTGTCCGGGGCGCCCTGGGGGGGCGTTGTCTGCTGGTTCTGCGCCTGCGGCGAGGAGTCCGCCGGGACGCCTCTTTCCTCTACACCCAGCGCATGGGTGCTGATGCCCAGCACCAGTGCCGTCGCCCACAGGCCCATGATGGCCCACACTGCCGTACGTTTGGTCATGATGTCGTTCCTATCCAGCCATTCGTGGTTTGCGTGTCGTTCGTCACGGCCGCCGCGACAACGAGCGGGCCATTGTCGCGGCAAGGGTCCGCCGCGTCAATGCCGGGTCCGGTTCGCTGTCTCGAGAGCCCCTGGTTCACCGTATCGGCCGGCGGGGGCCGGCGGTGAAAAACGGCGCGCCTCAAAGCTTGCCTTCGCGGGGTCGTCTGTCTATACTGCCCCGTTCCCGTTGGGGTTAAGGAAAGGATAGATGGACATGAAACTGGCAGTGATTGGCGGCGACGGCACCGGACCGGAAGTGGTTGCCGAAGGCCTCAAGGTCCTCAAGGCCGTGGCCAAGAAGGAAGGCTTCACCTACACGACGAAGAACTTCGACGTCAGCGGCGACCGGTACCTGGCCCGCGGCGGCGATCCCAAGCAGCCGTCGATCGAGGTCATCAGCGAGGCGGAGATCGCCGAGCTGCGCGCCTTCGACGCGATCTACCTCGGCGCCGTCGGCCACCCCGACGTCGCGCCGGGCATCCTCGAGAAGGGCCTGCTGCTGAAGGCCCGCTTCGACCTGGACCAGTACATCAACCTCCGCCCCGTCAGGCTCTACCCCGGCGTGCCCTGCCCGCTGGCCGGCAAGGCCCCCGACGACATCGACTTCATCGTCGTCCGCGAGAACACCGAGGACCTCTACTTCGGCGGCGGCGGGTTCCTCCGCAAGAACACCCCGCAGGAAGTGGCCACGCAGGAGATGATCGCCACCCGCTTCGGCGTCGAACGCTGCCTGCGGTACGCCTTTGAGCTCACCCGCCAGCGCAAGGCCGCCGGCTACCCCGGACGGCTGACCCTGGTGGCCAAGGTCAACGTGCTGACCTACGCCCACAGCCTCTGGGAGCGGGCGTTCCACGAGATCGGCAAGGCCGACTACCCCGACGTCGAGCGCGACTACAACCACGTCGACGCCTGCTGCATGTGGTTCGTCAAGAACCCCGAGCACTACGACGTCATCGTCACGCCCAACATGTTCGGCGACATCATCACCGACCTGGCCGCCATGATCCAGGGCGGGATGGGCGTCGCCGCCGGCGGGAACATCAACCCCGAGCCCGACGGCGTCTCGATGTTCGAGCCTATCGGCGGCTCGGCCCCCAAGTACACCGGCAAGAACGTCATCAACCCCATCGCCGCCATCGCCGCGATGGCGATGCTGCTCCGCGAGACCGGCCGCAAGCTGAACGACCCGAAGATCGCCGCCGCCGGCGACCGCGTGGAGAAAGCCATCATGGCCACCACGCCCAAGATGAAGACCCAGTCGGCCGGCAAGATGGGCTACTCGACCACCCAGGTCGGCGACCTGGTCTGCGAAGCGCTGTAGCCGCGCCGCATCCCGCGCCCGTTCACGCGGCGCCCTCCTTACGGAGGGCGCCGCGTTCTTTTTTTCGCCTCCCGTGGAAACTATACTGGTTCCGTGGGAAAGGAGTGAACATGCGGACCCATCGAACGCTCGCGCGGAGGCCGCTTCTCCCGGTTGCGGCCGGCGTCTTGCTGCTGGCGGCCCTGGCGGCCGGCGACGTGATCGAACTGAACAACGGCGAGCGCTACGAGGGGCTCGTCGTCGAGCAGGGCACCGTGATCCGCTTCAAGGTGGTCTATCCCAACGGCGGGTCGATGACCCGCTCCTTCAAGCGGGCCGACGTGAAGGACCTCACCATCACCGGCCAGGCCCCCCAGCCGGCGCCGGCCGAACCGAAGGAAGAGCCGAAGGCCGACAGTGCCCTTTCCGATGGGCCGCCGCAGCTCAGCCGCGACGAGGTCCAGGGGCGGATCCGCGTGATCGGCCCCAGCCTGCCGGAGTGGTGGAACGAGGTCGAACTGGTCTACCCCGACACGCTGGACCTGGCTGGGACGAAGAAGGTCCAGGGCTGGCGGCCGGACATCAACCTCGGCGCGTACGTCTGGGACCGGATCAACCCCCACCCGCAGCGCTGGCGCGAGGGCGTCAAGCTGCTGCACCACGTCGTCGACGTCCGCAAGGGCGACCCCGCCGGCCGCGCCGAGGCGATGGAGATGCTGGGCAACCTCTACTTCAAGCTGTTGAACGACTGGGAGCGGGCGGCCTACTGGTACGAGACGTCGCTGCTCCACCGCCCGCGGGTGACGGCCATCGTGACGGTCCACCTGGCCGAGTGCCACTGGCGGATCGGCTCGCGGGACCTGGCCGTCCAGACCCTCCGCCGGTTCGGCCAGGACATGAAGCTCCCCAGCGCCATGGCGGCCCAGTTGTGGTGCCAGATGGGCTACGCCGGCGGCGCGATGAAGATGGCCGAGAGCATGATGGCCATCCCGCAGCGCGCCGACGAGGGCTGCCTTGCCGCCGGGAACATCTGCCGCTACCAGGGCAGGTTCGACGAGGCCATCGGCCATTACGAGAAGCTGCTGACCCTCTCGACGGGCACGCGCTACCTCCAGCCCAACAAGCAGCGCGCCCGCGAGAACCTCCAGGCCGTGCAGGCGCTGAAGGCGCTGGACCTGTCGCGCGTGCCGGACGGCGTTCACGCGGGCGAGGCGCTCGGCTACAAGGGTCCTCTCGTCGTGAAGGTCCACGTCGCCTCGGGCGCGATTACCCGCGTCGAGGTCGTCGACCACCGCGAGAACCAGCCCAACAGCGCCCTGGTCAACGCCCCCCTGCGGATCGTCGCCCACCCGGACTTCCGCGGCATCGACGCCACCACCGGCGCCTCCACCACCAGCGACGCCGTCATGAACGCGGCGATCGAGGCCCTGCGCAAGGCGCAGAAGTAGAAGCTACTGCTCGTCCGCCTTCCCCGCGGGCCTGACCTCGATCAGCGGCGTGGGGGTCTTCTCGCTGGTGGCGTAGAGGGTCGCGCCGTCGCTGCCGTAGCAGAGCGATTCGCCCTGGCGGCGGGGGGGCAGGCTGATGCGGCGGGGCGGACGGGCGAAGGCGTCGGCCCAGGACTCGTCGGCGCGGCGGGTGTACTCGAAGGCGTCGGTGTAAGTCCCGACGACGGCGCGGCGGCCGTCGGGGCTGATGTCCATGGCCGTGACGTAGGAGTGGCCCAGCGTCGCGATGCGCTCGATGGCGGGCTTTGCGGACGGCTGCGTGGACGGCGGCGCCAGGGGCAGGCGGTACACGCCGCACGAGGGCCGCCGCTGCTTGTCGATCAGGTAGACCGCCGGCTCGGTCGGATCGACGGCGACCGCCTCGCAGTCCCGCGGGCCGTCGGCGTAGGTGAAGACGATGGTCCGGCGGACGCGGAACGGCTCGGCCGGCTGCGTCGTCGCCCGCCCATCCGGCTCGGTCGCCAGATACAGCCTCACCGCCGACCGGCGGGCGCCGTTGTCGCCGACGTCGGCGACGATCAGCGTCGGCAGTCCGTCCAGGACCGCCGAGGCCATGTCTTCCCAGTCGATGCTGATGGCGCCCCGCAGCAGGTACGTCCCCACGTGGCGGCCGCGAAGGTCGAAGGCGAACAGCCGGGGCAGGTCGCCCGAGTCGTTGTGCGTCCACAGCACGTCGGCGTGCCGTCGCGACGCCGCCAGGCCGCTGCTCTCGCGGATGGCGTCCTGTTCGAGCGTGGCGACGGTCCTGCCCGGCCCGTACGCCGCCGGCGCGGACGCCGGCCGGCTCTCGGGCGCCGCCGCGCCGGCCGTCAGGACCGCCGCCAGTGCGACCGCCGGCCACATGACCCGGTGCTTCCTGTCCATGGCATCCATCATCCCCGATTCGGGCGGTTGTTTCCAGTTTCGCGGTTTTTCCCCCGCCCGGCGGAACCGCCCGGCCCGCCGCGCGTCCAAAACGGTGAGGTCGGTGGGAGATCCGAACCGTTTGTGGAGGCTGTGACCGATGACTGCGAAGGCTCTGCGATGGCTGGCGGCGGCGGGGGTGCTGGTGGGGGCGGCGCACCTGGCGAAGGCCGACGGGATGATCGTGCCGGTCGATCCGGAGCTTCGCGTGCGCGGCTCCTGGGCGGTGAAGTACCACCGCGTGGACATAGCCGTCCGCGACCAGATCGCCCAAGTGACGGTGGATCAGGCGTTTGTCAACACCGGCCGGGGGGAGATCGAGGTGGAGTACCTCTTCCCCATCCCGCCGGGGGCCGCCATCACCGCCATGACGCTGATGGCCGACGGGCAGGAACTGCCCGGCAGGCTCATGGGCGCCGACGAGGCGCGGCGGATCTACGAGGAGATCGTCCGCCGCAAGAAGGACCCGGCCCTGCTGGAGTACGTCGGCTACGGGCTGTACCGGACAAGCGTGTTCCCCCTGCCGCCGGGGCAGGAGCGGCGGGTGATCGTCAACTACACCGTCCCCTGCACCAAGGACGGGGACCTCGTCCGCATCCACTACCCGTTGAACACGGAGAAGTTCTCCGCGCGGGCCATCGAGGATGTCCGCGTGACCGTCGACATCCACAACGGGCAGCCGATCGGGCCGGTCTACAGCCCCACGCACGACCTGGCCACCGAACGCCACAGCCCCACGCACGTGACGGCGACCTACCAGGTGGCCAATGCCATCCCGGCGACGGACTTCGAGGTGGTCTACCAGGACGGCTCGGGGGACATCGGCGCAACCGTCGTGTCGTACCGCCCGGACGCCGGGGAGGACGGCTACGTCATGGCCCTGGTCAGCCCCGCCGCGCGACAGGCCGCTGCGATCGAACCGAAGGACATCGTCTTCGTGATCGACCAGTCCGGCTCCATGGGCGGCCAGAAGATCGCCCAGGTCCGCGAGGCGCTGGTGTGGGTCCTGCAGAATCTCAACAGCGAGGATCGTTTCAACGTCGTGCCGTTCTCCTCCTCGGTCCACGCGATGTTCACCGATCCGCTGGTGGCCGCCGACGCCGAGCACACGGCCCGCGCGGCGGAACTGGTCCGGCAGCTCCAGGCCGGCGGCGGGA
>JAAYZK010000238.1 GCA_012514895.1 Planctomycetota bacterium
CTGGTGCCCTTCACGTTCTTCTTCGAGAAGCTGCTGTTCGCCTTCCCCGACGTCCGCAAGCAGATCGCCGCCCACGCGGTGATCTTCGTCCTGTCGTTCGCCCTGCTCAAACTGCTGCACCCGGCGTTCGGGATGATCCGCTCGTCGCTGATGATCCTGCTGGGCTTCGTCATCATGCTCATCAGCGGCGGGATCACCGTGCTGTTCAGCGGCAAGTTCCAGGAGAACCTCGAAGGCCTCCGCGCCAAGCGGGGCGCCGTCGCCGCCGCCGAGGTCAACCGGCTGGGCGTCGTGGGCACCGCGTTCATGCTGGGGCTCAACAACATGCACCGCCGCAAGGTGCGCACCGGCCTGACGTGCGGGACGCTGGCCCTGATCACCTTCGCGATGATCTGCTTCACCACCACCAGCAGCGACGTCGTCGACAGCGAGGTGGCCATGGGCGAGGCGGGCTACACGGGCCTGCTGGTCAAGAACGACCGGATGAAGGAGATCACCGACGGGGAACTGCAGGCGATCCGCACGCGGTTCGGCCACAAGGTCGAGGTCGCCGCCCGCAGCATGGTCTTCGCCCGCCTGGGCCTCGACCGCGACCTGCTGATGCCGGAGATCGCCGTCGAGTACCAGCCCAACGGGCAGAAGCGCTCGACCCGCCTGCGGTCGCTGATGACCTTCGACGCCAACGAGCCCCTGGCCTCGCAGGTGCGGGTGGTCACCGCCCGCGGCTGGTTCGAGCCCCAGACCGACGCCGAACTGGCGGCGATGGACGCCACGCCGGCGATGCTGCCGACGACGATCGCCGATCAACTGGGCATCTCGCCGGCCGACGTCGACGGCGGGCGCGTGATCGTCCGCATCAACGGCCGTCCGTTCTACGTCCACAGCCTGTTCGATCCGGCCTCGCTGGGGCGCATCCGCGACCTGGACGGCCAGGACATCCTGCCGTTCGACGCCCAGAGCATGCGGGAGGTCCACGCCGACGCGAACCGCTATATCTACGCCGACAAGCCCTACTCGCCGATCGATCCGGAGGGCATCGTGCTGACGCGGACGATCGCGGGGCTGTCGATGGGCGAGGGCATCGTCAACCGGCGCGTGTCGATCGCCGTGTGGCTGCGGGACAAGGCCACCGGCCTGCCGATGCCCTACCGGGACGCCCGCGACCAGATCACCGGCTACCTCGAACAGAGCGGCCGCGAGATGCACTACGGCCTGGCGGGGGTGGCCTACCTGGGCAAGCGCGCCCGCGAGCGGACGATCGCCGGCATGGTGGACATGCTCATCCCGCTGGTGATCGCGGCGCTGACGGTGCTCAACACGATCCGCGGCTCGGTGTACGAGCGGCGGGACGAGATCGCCGTGTACAACGCCGTGGGCATCGCGCCGCGGTACGTCTTCTTCATGTTCTTCGCCGAGGCCTTCGTGTACGCCGTCGTCGGGGCGGTGCTGGGGTACTTCCTCAGCCAGGGCGTGGGGCTGGCGCTGACGACGCTGGGGTGGACC
>JAAYZK010000239.1 GCA_012514895.1 Planctomycetota bacterium
CGGTCATCGCCCTGGGCAATCCCTACGGGCTGAGCAACTCGGTCACGTCGGGGATCGTCAGCTCGCTCGGCCGCGACATCGCCATCGGCAGCGGCGAGGACCGGCGCGAGTTCAAGGGGCTCGTCCAGACCAGCGCCCTCATCAACCCCGGCAACAGCGGCGGTCCCCTGGTCAATCTCGACGGCGAGCTGGTCGGCGTCAATACGGCCATCGTGGACCATGCCCAGGGCATCGGGTTCGCCATCCCCGTCGAACAGATTCGCAAGGTCCTGGCGGAGCTGCTGTCCACGCCGGAGGTGTGTCCGGTCTGGCTGGGCATCGCCTTCCGGTCGGGGCCCCTCAGCGTGGCGGACGTCGCCAAGGACAGCCCCGCCGCCAAGGCGGGGGTCCTTCCCGGCGACCGGGTTCACACCTTCGCCAGCCGGCCGGCGTTCGACGCCTTCGACGTGGGCATGGCCCTGCTCTATCTCCGACCCGGCGACCGCATCGAGATCGGCCTCGAACGGAAAGGCCGTCGGCAGAACGTCACGCTCACGCTCGCGGAGCCGCGGCCGCTGACGGACGAGAGCGTCCTGTCGCGGCGTTTCGGAGTTCTGGGCCAGAACGTCGATCGTTCGCTCGCCGCCAGCATGCGGCTGCCTGTGGCGTGGGGCATCCTCGTCGCGAAGGTGGAACCCCAGAGCCCGGCGGAACGGTCCGGCGTTCGGGTCGGCGACCTTCTGGTCCAGATCGGCCGCTATCGTGTCCAGACGGTCCAGCAGGCGGTCCGCCTCCTGCGGGACGCCCGTCCCGGCGATTCGGTGTCGGTCGCCATCGTACGCGGCGGCTATCTCGCCCGGACGTCGGTCCGTTTGCGTTAGATCGAGTCACGATCGGGTAAGATCATGAAGGAAAAACCAGGACGAAGTCCCCGGCTGCCTTGGTACACGCGCGCACGCCGCGCAATCCGATCGATCGCGACGAGCCACCATACCCCCCACCAGATTGCCGCCGGTGCGGCCCTGGGCTTCTTTGTCGCCTTCACCCCAACCCTGGGCATTCAGATGTTTCTCGTCGTTCTGGTGGCCACCATGTTCAAGGCCGCCCGCATCCCGGCCATCATCATGGTGTACATCACGAACGTCTTCACGGCAGTGCCCCTGTACGGCGCCTGTTACTGGATCGGCGGCAAGGTCTGCGAACTGTTCGGCATGCCCCCGGTCCGCTGGGAGACGTTCGAGGCGTTCGCGACGGCTATCCGCCAGGGCGCCGAGATGGGTTGGCTGGAATACCTGGGACACATCTCGACGACCTTCGCCCGACTCGGCATGCGAATCGCCGTGCCGCTGTGGGTCGGCGGCGTGCTGGTCGGGCTGGTCGGCGGGGCCGTCTGCTACCCCATCGTTCTCTGCCTGGTCGAGGGCTACCGCGTCCTCCACGCCCAGCGCCAGGCCAAGCGGCTCAAGGAACGGATGGAGGAAGAGGAAGACACGCAGGCCGATTCGTCGTCCGAGTCCGATGAGGAACCTGAAGAGTCTGAGGAGACCGCTCATGTCGTCGCAGACGGACGAACTGGAACTCGTGGACTGGATCCGCCGCCAGAAGACCATGCCACCGGAGGTCATCGTCGGTCCGGGTGACGACAGCGCGGCCCTGCTGCTGCCGCCGGACGAAC
>JAAYZK010000240.1 GCA_012514895.1 Planctomycetota bacterium
AGAGCTAACATCGCGCCAGAAAAAAGTCTCACACACGGGTGCGGGAATGATCCGCCGCAGCAGCAAGACGCGTGGTGGGTGCGACGCCTGTCCTGGTGAGGGAGCGGGGGCGGGAATCTGAAATCCGAAATCCGAAGCACGGAATCCGAAACAAATCCAAAACTTCAAAACCTCCAAACAGATAAACGTAAACGACTTCCGTTTGGTGCTTTTCCGTTTCGTCTGCCGTTTGGAGTTTGTTTCGGATTTCGTGCTTCGGATTTCGGATTTGCCGGCCCTGGCCGTCAGCGCATTGCCGCCTCTTGGGCCGTACGGACCGCTGTGGTAAGATCGCCTTTTTCCTCTTGCGGAGGTCGTCCACGGTGCGCGTGTTTCTGGAAACCTTCGGCTGCCAGATGAACAAGCTCGACAGCGAGCTGGTGCTGGGGCGCCTGCGGGCGGCCGGCCACGAGCTGGTCGGCCGGGCAGCCGAGGCCGACGTGGTGCTCTACAACACCTGCAGCGTGCGCGACCACGCCGAGGCCAAGGTCGCCGGGCGCCTCGGCGAGCAGACCCGGCGCAAACGCAGCCAGGACCGACCCTTGATCGTCGGCGTCCTGGGCTGCATGGCCCAGCGACTGGGGACGGCCCTCACCGAGACCTTCCCGGGCGTGGACATCGTGTGCGGCCCCAGCGAGATCGACCGCCTGGTCGAGCTGATCGACCAGGCCGCCGCACGGCACACCCCCCGCGTCGCCGTCGCCCCCCCGCGACCCGGGCGGCCCCGCGAGGCCGACGCCGACGCCAACCGCCGCCTGGAGGCGCTGGACCTCTCCCGCCCGGCCGGCGGCAACGGCGCCCAGGCGTTCGTCCGCATCCAGCGCGGGTGCGACAACTTCTGCACCTACTGCATCGTCCCCTACGTCCGTGGCAGCGAGCAGAGCCGCGACCCCGACGCGATTGTCGAGGAGATCCGCCGCCTGGCCGGCGGGGGCGTCCGCGAGGTCACGCTCCTGGGCCAGACCGTCAGCCACTACCGCTACAGCGACGGCGGCCGCACCACGCTCCTGGCCGACCTGCTGGAGCGGATCGAGCCGATCGCCGGGATCGAGCGGGTCCGTTTCGTCACCAGCTACCCCGGCCGCTTCGACCGGCGGATCCTCCAGGCGATGCGGGACCTGCCGAAGGTCTGCGAGTACCTGCACGTCCCCGCCCAGTCCGGCAGCGACCGCATGCTGGCGGCCATGCGCCGCAGGTACACCCGGGCCGAATACCTCGAGCTGATCGACGAGGCCCGCGCCCTCGTGCCCGGCGTGGCGATCGCCGGAGACTTCATCGTGGGCTTCCCCGGCGAGACGGAGGAGGATTTCGACGCCTCGGCCGACCTGATCCGCCGCGTCGGCTACAAGAACTGCTTCATCTTCAAGTACAGCCCCCGCGAGGGCACCGCCGCCGCCGCGTCGATGGCCGACGACGTCCCCGCCGCCGTCAAAAAACGCCGCAACAACGCACTGCTCGACGTCCAGAACGCCGTCAGCCTCGCCCACCACGAGGCCATGATCGGCACGACGCGGCAGGTCCTCGTCGAGGGCGTCAGCCCCCGCTCGAAAAAGCAGCCCGTCGTCCCCCCGACCGGCCAGCTCCAGCTCCAGGGCCGCACCCGCGGCGACCACATCGTCGCCTTCAACGGCCCGGCCGCCTGCATCGGCCAGCTCGTCAACGTGCGCATCACCTCGGCCACCGCCCTGGCCATGCGCGGCCAGCGGGTGGAAAACGGCAGGCCCTTCGACTTCGCTCAGGGCAGGCTGGAGGCTTGAGGCTGGAGGCACGGACACGGCGGGGCCGACGGCCCGACCCGCAAATCCGAAATCCGCCCCCCGGCTCCGGCTTCAGCCGGGTTCCTGTTCCAGCCACAGGAAGAACTCGACGTTTCCCCCGCTGCCCGCCAGGGGCGATTCGGTGAGGGCCCGCACGAGCCACCCCTGGGCGGCGACGGCCTGGCAGGTGGCCAGGCACTGCCGGCGGGCCTGCTCGCCCGTCAGCACGTGCGACCGCCGGCGGGCCCGCCCATCCGCTGCCGCCGCCGCGGCCTCGTAGTGCGGCTTGAGCAGCGACAGGACGATCCCCCCCTCCGCCAGCCACCGCCGCGCCGCCGGGAGGATCGCCGTCTGGGGCGTCCAGCCCACGTCGATCACCACCACCT
>JAAYZK010000241.1 GCA_012514895.1 Planctomycetota bacterium
GTCGGCAGCGGCTCGGCCTGTCGCACCTGCACGTGGAGGGGCGCCGTCACGTCCAGGCCCGACACGCCGTCCAGGGCGATTTCACCGCCGGCGGACGTGGCCAGTTGCGTCATAACGCCGCCGACGGTCTGGAACAGCGCGAGGTTCAACTGGTCGAGGTCCGACTGGCCCGTGACGCGCAGGACTGAGTCGGGGCCGACGGCCAGCAGGTTCAGCGTGTACCAGTCGACGTCGTCGGGCGAGTCGATGGTGAGGTTGCTCCAGCGAATGGAGTGGCCGATGCGGTCGGGCCCGTACTGGGCCTTGAGGTTCTCGCCGCGCAGGCTGCGGAGCGTCCTGTCGTCGACGATCGTCCCGTCGGTGCGGAGGCCCGTGATGGGCAGCATCGCGAAGGCCGCGAGGTTGGCCGTCAGGCTCAGCAGGTCGTCGGCGTGCGCGTCGACGGTGCGGAGGATGACCTTGCCGCCCAGGACGATGACCTCCAGGTCGTCGCCCAGCCCCGCGGCGTCGATCGCGCCCGCCAGGACGCCCGAGAGCATCGTCGCCCCGCCGATCGGGCGCTTCAGCGACAGCGTCTCGCGCATGCCCTTGATGTCGAGGGTGAGCCTGGCATCGTCCATTTCGCCGGTGACGGCCACGTCGTCGCCGAGGCACACCGCCGTGGTGCCCGTCAGCGTCCAGGCGTGGGCGGCATTGGCGGGCTGGGCATAGATGTCGTTGCGCTGGTTGTTTTCGGTGGCGTCGGGCAGGATGGCGTTGCCCGAGGCGATCTCGACGAAGTCGTCGCCGGCCCCGGCGTCGATCCAGACGGTCTTGCGGACGGTGGGGCCGACGTAGATCTCGTCGTCACCGCCGAGCGCGTCGATGATGATCGCGTCGAAGTCGCCCTCGCTGGGCAGCAGGCTGCCGGTAAGAACCAGTTCGGTGTAGGCCAGGGCCCGCACGTCGGGGTCTTCGTCCTGCAGGCGGGTCAGGTCGACCATCAGGTCGGTCGGGTCCCAGATGTACTCGCCCTCGGCGTCGCGGGCGAGGAAGTCCAGGCGGACCTGGGCGTCGAAGGTGTAGTTGCCGTTGTTGTTGGTCAGGCGGGTGATGATGTGGTGCTGGGTGAGCAGGCCCGGCTCGGTGACGTAGTTGACCTCGATGCGGTCGGCGGCGGCGGTGCCGCTGTAGTACCACACGCGGTCGGTCTGGCGGGCGTAGTCCTTCCAGGCGTCGTCCCCGCCGTCCAGCCCCTCGTTGAACGGCTGGCCGTCCCAGCCGATCAGGGCGTCCTCGCCTTCGCCGCCGTAGAGGAAGTCCAACCCCGTCCCGCCGTACAGCACGTCGTCGCGGTCGCGGCCGAGCATGCGGTTGAGGCCCGTGGACTCCCGGACGTACTGCCCGCCGCCGTCGTTGTCGTAGCGACGGCCCGTGGCCGGGTCGATGAACACTCCGAACTGCCCGCCGGCAGCCGGGTCGCGCGTCCAGGCGTACAACTCGTTGCGGCCGTGCCCGCCGATCAGGTCGTCGTTGCCGGCCCCGGCGAACAGGCGGTCGACGACGCCGGGTCCGTCGCCGGGTCCCATGTCGCCGAACAGCCGGTCGTCGCCGTCGTAGCCGTAGAGCGTGTCGCTGCCGCTGTCGCCCAGCAGGCGGTCTCGCCCGGTCGTGCCGTGCAGGACGTCGTCGCCGCCGCCGCCGTAGATCACGCCGACCCAGTCGCGTCCGCGGGTGTTGATGTCGGAGAAATCGACGGCGCCGGGTCCTTCGTTGACGAAGCCCAGCACGTCATTGCCGGCCAGGCCACTGAGCTGGAACTGCTCGACCAGCGCGCTTCCATCGGCATCGCGCCAGACGGCGTCGATGGCCCTCACGGGGCCGCCGCCGGTCTGGATCGTGACGGTCAGGACGCCGGGGGTGTTCTCGCGGAACCACATCACGTCGTCGCCCATCGTGCCGTACGCGCGGAGGATGTCGGTGGCGTTGTCGTCGGCGGCGTCGCCGAGGAAGCGGTTGCCGCCATGGCCGTCGAAGCGTTCGGTCCCCGCGGCCTGGCGGGCCGGGTCGGTCTCGACGACGATGATGTCGATCCCCTCGCCGCCGTACATCGTATCGGTGCCGCCCTGGCCTTCGAGGACGTCGCTGTTGGCGCCGCCCCAGAGGATGTCGTCGCCGGCTCCGCCGTAGAGGATCTCCTCGCCGGCGTCGCCGAACATGACGTCGTCGCCGCCGACGGTATCGGGCAGGAGGTTCAGCCCGTACAGCGGGCCGGACAGATAGTCGCCGAAGACGTTGTCGTTGCCGCTGCCGCCGAAGAAGATCTCGCTGGCGATGTTGCCGTACAGCCAGTCGTTGCCCTCGTCGCCGAACAACTGGTCGCCGACGGCGCCCGGCGTGGTCGCCCAGGCGTAGAGGCGGTCGTCGCCGGCCCCGCCGTAGAGGCGCTGGCCGGCGTCGCCGGCGTCGCCCATGAGGACGTCGTCGCCGGCGTTGCCGTAGAGGTTGTCGATCCCTTCGCCGCCGTAGAGAACGTCTGCGTTGGCGCCGCCGACGAGCACGTCGTGGCTGCCCTCGCCCCACAGGGTGTCTTCGCCGGCGCCGCCGTCGAGGTAGTCGTTCCCGCTGCCGCCGCTGATCCGGTCGGCCATGCCGCCGCCGAAGACGACGTCGTCTCCGTCGCCGGCCTCGATCCAGTCCTCGCCGTCGAGCGAGCCGTCGATGCTGCTGCCGCCCGTGACCTTCGGCGTGATGAGCGGCAGCTCGAGTCCTTCGACGCGGGTGACGGGGTCGCCCTGGGCATCGGCGAACCGGGGCGGGAAGGTGAAGTCGGCGCGGGTCGGGTCGTTCACCTCCAGGTCGCCGAAGGCGAAGATCCCCTCGCCGCCGAAGACCACGTCGTTTCCGCCACCGCTGCTGATGCGGTCGTTGCCGGCCGCCCCGACGATCCAGTCGCTGCCGGGCCCTGTGACGATCTCGTCGTTGCCCGCCCCGGCCAGGACGACGTTGTCGCCGCCTGTGGAGGTGACGCGGTCGTTGCCGTCGCCCCCTTCAATCCAGTCATCGCCGGTGCCGGTGGCCACGACATCGTCGCCGGCGCCGGCCGTGATGGTCTTGTCGCCGTCGCCGGCGAGGATGGTGTCGTTGCCGGCCCCGGTGTCGATGACGGCCGGCCCGTCGCCGAGCGTGACGCGGTCGGCGTCGACGGCTCCGGGGGCGGAAGCGTAGATGCGGTGCTCGCCGTCGCCGGCGGTGATCGTGTCGTCGCCGGCGCCCGAGTGGATCGTGTGGACGCCGTGGCCGGCGTGGATCGTGTCGTTGCCGGCCCCGGTGGCGATGGCGTCGTCGCCGTCGTCGGTGTGGATGACATTGTCGCCGCCGGCGGAGGTGACGGTGTGGGTGCTGGACGGCTCGGCCGCCGCGGACCGCAGGTCGATCCAGTCATTGCCGGCGCCGGTCGAAACGGTTTCGGATCCCTCGCGGCCGTAGATCGTGTTGTTGCCGCCGGTGACGGTGATGACGTCGTCGCCGGCCCCGGCGTCGATGTAGTCGTTGCCCGAGCCGGAGCGGATCTCGTCGTTGCCGGCGAAGGTCATGACGGTGTTGTCGCCGTCGCCGGCGTTGACGGTGTCGGTACCGAGGTCGCCGTAGATCCAGTCGTTGCCGGCCCCCCCGTCCAGGACGTGGGTGGTCTCGGCGTCGCCGACGTAGGTGGGCGAGCCGACCTGGGCGGCGATGCCGGCGATGAGGGTGTCGTTGCCGTCCTGGCCGTACAGGCTGTCCGAGCCGCCGTCGCCGTACAGCGTGTCGCCGCCGGCGCCGCCGTAGAGGGTATCGTTGCCGCTGTCGCCATGGATGGCGTCGTCTCCGGCGTCGCCCGCGATGGTGTCGTTCCCGCGTCCGCCGTTGATGACGTCGTTGGCGCCGCCGCCGCAGATCAGATCGTTCTCGCTGCCGCCTTCGATGCGGTCGGCGCCGTCTTCGCCGGGCCCGCCGGCGGCGTCGTAGTCGCCCCAGATGCGGTCGTTGCCGATCCCGCCGTCGATCGCATCGTCGCCGGCGCCGCCGACGATCGTGTCGTTGCCGCGGCCGCCGAGGATCTGGTCGTCGCCCTCGCCGCCGTACAGGCGGTCGTCGCCGAGGTCGCCGTCGATGACGTCGTTGCCCGCCCCGCCGTGGACTTCATCGTCGCGTGTTGAGCCGATGACGCGGTCGTCGCCGGCGCCGGCGTCGACGACGTTGCCGTCGGCGGTGCCAAGGACGATGGTGTCGTTGCCCTCGCCGCCGAAGACGGCGGCCGCCCCGCGGCTGGTGGTGATGCGGTCGTCGCCGGCCCCGCCGTCGACGTAGACCGGCAGGGTGATTCCGTCCTCGATCTCGATGGTGTCATTGCCGGCCCCGCCCTGGATGCGGATGGCCTGGACGCCGGTGTACCGCTGGCGGAAGCCCATCGACGTGACGAAGATCTCGTTGGCGTCGTAACCGCGCTCGATGACCACCAGGTCGTTGCCGTCATCGGTGTCGATCTGGTCGCCGGCCTGCGGGTTGGGATAGCGGTGGGCGGCATGGTCGCCGACGTTGATCACCAGCAGGCCTTCCTCGGCGGGAACGCCGGCGTAGGCCGTTTCATCGGTGAAGCCGGCCAGGATCGGGTCGGTGTTGACCTCGACCGGATCGGGGGCGCTGAACTCGAACTCGACCAGCGTGATGCGGGCCAGTTCCCAATTCTTCTCCCAACTCAGCGGACCGAAGCCGACCTTGACGTAGGCGTTGAGGAACGCCTCGACGACGCCGCCGAAATCGAAGATGTACTGCGGCCCGGCCATGAAGCTCTGCCACAGTTCCCCCAGGCGGACTCTGCCGTCGTCGTTGGGGTCGTTCAGGTCGAGATAGAAGCCCAGGTAAATGCCCCCGCCGGCGCCGCCCCGGGCGATGCCGACGTTCACCTCGCCCGACGCCGCCAGCGAGCCGTACAGCTCCAGTTCCCGCACTTCCCTGCCGGTCGTCGGGTCGACGTCGGCCAGGTAGAGGCCGTTGAGCAGGTCGGTCGGATCGCCGCTGCGGGCCATGTCGAAGAAGCCCTGGGTGTCGTAGCCGAAAGCGAAGTCGATCACGGCCCCGACCGTGCCGGTGATGCGGGCCATCAGGGGGCCGATGATCGTGAAGGCCTGGCTGTAGGCGAAGTCGATCTGGAAACGGGGCAGATCGTAGCGGACCAGGTCGATGTCCTCGCGCCCCATGAGCAGTTGGAGCACCTGCAGGGGATTGCTCAGCAGCGGGAAGCTGAAGCCGCTCTGATCGTCGAACCCCGGCGAACCGCCCGAGCCGATGCCGCCGGCACGGGCCAGCAGTTCCGAGACGTCCGGGTCGCCCACGTCGCCCACGGCGCCGGCCAGGTCGGCCGTCGAGGCGCCCTGGCCGGACCCGTCGCCCCAGGCGAAGCGCGTGACAGAGTTGCCCAGGATGTACTCGTAGGGCTCCTGCCCCTCGCCCGGTCCGCTCACGGGCGGCGCGGGCGCCTCGGGCCCGTGGCCGTTGAAGGTGAAGCTGCCGATCGGCAGCACCAGTCCCGCGTCGTCCAGTCGGCTGGAGACGTTGTTGACCAGTTCGATCAGGTCCAGCACGGTGTCGACGGCGTAGATGAAGTCGTTGTAGTCGCCGTACCCGAACAGATCCGCCAGGTCCAGCAGCGTCACCGGCGAGCCGAGGTCGCTGATGACGGGGATCGGCGTGGTGAGGATCTCGACGATCGGGGCGACCGGCGCGACGACCTCGCCGATGGTGTTGAGCACCTCACCCAGCACGTTGCCGACAAACTGCCCCAGGTCCAGCCCGACGTCGGTGAACTGCACGACCGGCGAGGCGATCGCGTAGCCGGTTTCAGGCCCGTACGTCCACAGCAGGTACAGGTCGGCGCGGATCGAAGGGAACTGGTCGTTGTGGGCGATGCCGGCCATCAGCTCCAGGTGGGCCGCCGCCGAGAGGTTGATCTCGGTATCCACCACGTCCATCGGATTCCCGGCGCTCAGTTCGGCAAAGGTGAGCTTGCCGTCCGGCGACGCGGGGTTCAGGGCAACCAGTGCATCGGTCAGGTCGATGCTGATGCGGGCGTCGAGCTGGTTCATCCTTCCGGTGAAGTCCACGCCGTCGCCCTGGGCGTCGACGTAGGCGTCGCGTTTGTCCTGCTCGCTTCGGCTGTCGGCATCGCGCGCGGTTACGTCCAGGGACAGGAATCCCAGGTCGCCCGAGGCGGCGAAGTCGACGTCGGTGTTGACCGCGAGGTACAGATCTTCCGGGCTGCTCACGTCGAAGTACACGCCCAGGTCGCGGCTGATGCCGAAGCCCAGTTCGAAGCCGAACTCGATGGTGCCGACGACGCTGCCGGCCAGGTCCAGCCCCAGGGCGTCGGCGCCGATGTCGAGCAGTTGGCCGTCCACGAAGGTGACCGTCTCGGCCGCACCGAGCTTCAGGTTGAACTGGATGTGGTCGGCGTCGCCGACCACCGGAACGTCATCGATGGTGATCTGCCCATCTCCGTTGTAGTCGAGCAGCCAGCCGGCGGTCGCCCCGGCGTCACCGGGTCCCAGGACGCTGAAGAGCAGTTGCCGCAGTTCGACGACCGAGCCTGCGGGGTCGTCGATCGCGGCCCGCAGGCGTTCGACGAAGTCGGCGATATTGGCCAGGTTCGTCCCGATCAGCGGGATGTCGGCCTCCATGATGCTGTCGCCCAACGCCGCGTCCAGGACGTCCAGCACCGTGTCCAGGGCCGCCACCAGATCGCTGACGTCGAAGGCATCCCAATCGCCGAAGTTCAGGCCCGCCAGCAGACCGGCGACCGAATCGGCCGACGGTGTCGCCAGGACCTCGATCAACTCCGTGCCGGGGTCCAGGATCCCGTCGAGATCGACGCGTATCCGCAGCTCCGGGTTGGCCGGATCCAGCGGGGCCCACTGCTGATCCGCGGCCAACGCGTCGATGGGCAGTTCCAGGCGTCCGACCGCGTTGAGGTCGAAGGTGAAATCGCCGGACGACAGGGCCGACAGCGCGTAGGACGACAGGCTGTCGTCCAGGCCGATCGTGATGCCGGCCGGCGCCCCGCCGGGCAGTCCGTCGGCGTCGAGGATGAACGTGCCGGGATTCGAGGACGAGCCGACGCGCACCCCGACCGGACCGATCATCGACTGGAACTGCAGGTCCGCCGCCGCGACGCCCAACGTGGCGGAGATGGCCGAGTCGCTGAAGATGCGGGGCATCATCCCCGGGTCTTCCAGGGAGAAGCCCAGGTTGAGGCTGAAACTCACATCCGCGTCCAGGGCAACGCTGGCGTTCCCCTCGATGCCCAGCAGCGTCTCGATGGCCGAGCCGAACCCGCTGACCGGACCGTCGGCGTCGGCGACGGCCCCGCCGCCGACCAGCGAAAGGTTCAGCGGCAACTGGTCGAACAGCGCGGCGGCCGCGTAGTTCCAGCCGATCCTGAGCATCTGCTCGCCGTCGATGGTCTCGATGCCCTGAAGCTCCAGGCCGAGCTGGTCGAGCAGGGCGTTGATCGCGGCCTGGGGGTCGGCCTGGCCGACGGCCGTTTCGATCTGTTGGCGGATCGACTGGGCGAACTGAACGAGATCGTACAGGCTCCGGTTGAGCCCGGGGATCTTCGCCCGCATGACGTCGAGGTTCGCCAGGTTGTTCTCGACGACGTCCAGCAGCGTGTACAGCAGATCGCGCAGGTTGTCGATGCCCATGTGGACGAGCTGTTCGATCTCCTCGAAGCCGTCCAGCCGGATGCGCAGCTCGCCGTCGGCCGGTGCCGAGGCGTCGAAGAGCGTCGCCTCGTTGATGTTGAAGCCCCAGTCGGCGTCGTAGACCTTCGCCCAGTCGACCCACACGCCGGCCGAGCTGATCGTGCCGGACAGACCCGGAACGGTCGAGGCCACCTCCACCGGCAGCTCGAGCTGGGCCGAAGCGTTCATGTCCAGGTCGTCCAGCGCGTGATTGGGCGCGGCCGCCGGGTCGCTGTAGCCCATCGCGGCCAACTGCTCGTCGCTCTTGCCCATCAGCAGAAGCTGCTTCTGGAAATCCGCCAGGGTGATGATCGTACTGGGATTGCCGGCCGAAGCGTCCCAGGGCGCGCGCAGCGGGATGTTCACGTACGTGCCGATCGTCGCCTGGGCGGGATTGCCCGCGGTGCCGAGGTTCAGGTCGATCAGCCCCAGACGCCCGGTGCCGGTGAACGTGCCGGTCAGGTCGATCGAAGCCTGCAGGTGGGCGTCCTGGATGAACACGTGCTTGTTCATCGCGTCGTTGTGCAGCGGATTGCCGGCGATTTCGGCCGACGCGGCCCAGCCGGACTGGTCGGCGGCGGGGCTCTGGCCGACCAGCCCCAGGATGATCGCGCCCAGCGTGCCGTTCACCGCCCGGGCGGCGAAAACGGCCTCCTCGGTCACCGCGTCTTCCCCCTCGGCCGACGGATCGGCCGGCGGTGCGTCCGTGTAGTCGCGCAGGACGAAGCGGGCGGCGTCGGCGTCGAAAACGCATTCGACCAGCCCGGTCGCCCCGGCTGCGGCGACGGCCGCGTTGATGCGGTCGCGAAGCTGCCAGATCGTGCTGCCGGCACGCAGCCCGTCGAAGTTGACCGGGACTACCGCACCGTTCAGCAGCGTCAGCTCCAGGTCGGCTTTGCCGTCCGCGGCCGGGACGGCGTTATTCCAGCGGTCGTCGCCGACCAGCGCGCCGAGCGTCACGGCGTCGGCGGGTGTGACAGACCCGTCGTCGTTGGCGTCCAGGTTGATCGCGCCCTGCGAGAAAGCCTGGCCCAGCGGGCGCAGGTCGATGCCCAGCGTGAAACCCATGTCCAACTGGGCCGCCAGGTTCACCGCGCCGTTGGCCGCCAGCCCCGCCAGCGATCCGGCGGACAACGCGCCCAGATTCAGGTTCACCAGTTGGGGCGCCAGCGATTCGAACAGGCTGAAATCCCACAGCAGGACGGGGATGTCTTCCCCGCCCATCTGAAAGCTGCGCTCGTAGCGCAGATTCGAAATCCCCGGCACCGCCGCCTGGAGTTGCCCGGCGGAACGGAAACTCGGGATGTTCGGCTCGGACTCCAGCCGGTCGATCACCTCGCCGATCAGCGTGTCGCTGAAACGCAGGTAGTCGCTGACGGACCTGCCGTCGGCGAACGGCAGCGGGATGCGGAGCATCGGCAACTGGCTGAGCGTATTGAGGTCCTCGCTCAGCTCGCGCAGCGCCGAGACGACTTCACCGGCGCTGATCCGCAGGAACTGCGTCAGCTCATCGGGAATCAGTCCCGCCGGCTGGAAGGAGCCGTCCCAGCGGACCTGCACCTGCGGATCCGGCGCCTGGAACAGGTTGGCATCGGTGAGGCGCAGCCCGGCGTCGACGCTCAGCAGCCCTGGGATGTCCAGCGCCAGCGGCAGGTTCACGTCAATCGACCCCGCCGGCGTGACGGTCACGGACCCGGCCAGCCAGCCGCTGTTGAGGGCGCCCAGCGAGGTCGTCGCGCCCAGCCCGCCGGTGATGGCGACCTCGGCGTCGATGTGGGCGTTCAGCTCATTGCCCGCCGTGCCGGCGACGATCCGTCCGTCGATGAAACCCAGGGGGATCGTCCCGGCCAGGTCGGACGTCTCGACGCTCAGGCCGGCACTGAACTCATCGAGCCTCACGTGCACCGCCTGAGCGGCCGTCGCGCCTCGACCGAGGTCAACGTCGAGGGTGAACTGCAGGGCGTACTCGGCCGACACGGTCACGTCGAATTCGACGTCCGTGTCGCCGGTCAACTCGGAGACCATCGACGTCAGCGTCAACGTCCTGGCAAACTGGGCGGTGTCGGCCAGGCGGGCCGAAAGCATCACGTGTCCGGCGGCGATCTGCGTGGCAGTCGCCTGCAGGCCCAGCGCGTTCAGCACGCCGGCCAACCCCTCCAACGTGGGGGACACGGCCTCGGCGAGGTACGCGTTGACCGGGACGACCACGTGAGTGTGCAACAGGTCGGCGAAGCGGAACAGCGTGTCGAGAGAGACGGTTTCGCGAGATGCATCACCGTCGGGCCCGGTCACCCGCTCCCCCCCCAGCAGCGGGATCGCCGCCGACAGGGCGTCCAGGCCGTCCAGGACGCCGCCCAGCAGGCCCGCGCCGTCGGCGGCGTCGGCGAGCATCCGGCGCATCGTGTCGCTCAGCGCGACGGGCGCATCGGGGTAGCTGGCAAGGTGGTCGGCGGTCTGCTCGCCAAGCACGCCGTCAGCGGTGAGACCCGCGGCCGTCTGAAACGCCTGGAGAGCCGCGCGGGTGGAGGTGTCCAGCACGCCCGAGAGGGTCAGTTCGGTCAGCCCCAGCCCCGGATACGCCGCCGCCAGGTAGTTCAGCCGCTGCTGGGCGCGCAGGATCGCCGCCTCGCCGGACTGGACGGGGACGTTGGGTCCGCTGTCGGCGGCGCCGGCGCCGACGGTCACCGTCACGTCAATGGGCGCGGCGCTGCCACTCTCGCCGGCCTCCAGCGACAGGCGGATGACGCCCTGGAAGCCCAGGTCGTCGGCCGACGCGTCGCCGGCCAGGCCGTCAGCGATGCTGGGAGCGAGGTAGATCCGGCCCGAAGCGGCGAACGGAGCGCCCCCCAGGCTCTCGGGAGTGATCAGCGTGGCGATCACGTCGCCGTCGTGGACCAGGCGGATATCGCCGCCGTGGGGCTGCAGGTCGAGCACCCAGCCTTCCCCCTCCAGGTGTGCCCCCACGAGGCGGTACTGCTCCGAGGCGACGGCGTCGCTCACGTCGATGCCCACCACGTCGCCGACGCCGCCGGCCAGCGCCAGATCGTCGTCGTCCAGGCCCGTCACCGCCGTGTCGGCCAGGTGCACCTCGACCGGCGGGGCCAGGGTTTCGGTCGGATCCGCCGCGCTGAGCAGCAGGCGCGGCTCGAGATTCTCCACGCGCGGGGCGGGCGAGAAGGGCACGCCCCCCCGATAGCTGAACCGCAAGGCATTGGCGATGCGATTGCGGCGGAACACCAGCGCGTACAGGTTCACCAACCGTCGCCACGCATGTGACGATCTGGACATCAGCGTCTCCTTCATTCCTTCAGAAAACCAACACGGCCGCCGGAAACCGGTGCCGTCGCAACCTGCGGAATCGTGCTGACAGAACTCAACTGGTCACGGCCGCAGGTCTGGCGCGACATAAACCAGGATGGCCTTCCACTGCAGCCAAATCACCTTGGAACGCCGGTGCTATCCTCTAAACATGGCTTCACGTCCTTCTGCACTGACCAGACAAAGCAATATTCGCACCGCCTCCATCAGGCGAGCAAACGCCGGCACACTCGGGAATGGGAAGTGACAACGCCCCCCTGCCGCACAATTGATGAGCGACACTGGAGCGAAGACCCTCCCCGGCCTCGGCCGGTGCGGCCTCCATGGAAATCCCGACCTCCACGCTGCCCGACAACTGCAATCTCTATAAGTACAGCCGCTTGCAGAATCTGTCAAGATGTCTCGTACGTTCGTTCGGGGCCCACGCATCTTAATCCGGGGTCTCCCCGGGCGGATTTCTACGGTGTTTGGTTCGTGGTGACCGTTTACAGGTCTCTTTCTGCAGAATCGGAGTAACCTGATCGCGCGATTCTGGATAGCGACCTCGGCCGATCTCCGCGTCCCGGACGAGCACCTGGACGCCGTCTTCGGCCCAGCGGATGGCCATGGCGTACTCGTCGGCGCGGTTGGTCCCCATGGCCGCGCAGAAGCAGTTCTCGAAGCTCTGCGCGCACTCCATCAGGATGAACCGGACGCGCCGGCGCCGCCGAAGGTAATAGGGGTCGCCCTCGGGGCCGTTGTGCAGGAAGATCCCGTCCAACCGGTCGATGCCGTGAATGTCGCAGGCCCGCAGGAACAGGTAGATCGGGCGCTCATCCTCGGCCGGCTCAACCGCCTGTTGCCCGTCGAACACCAGCAGCGTCTGGGTGACGGGGAAGAGCACTTCCTTGGGAGAGAAGTCGGACTTAGCCCGGAATTCGACATCACCGGCCGACGACACCTCGTCGTAGCGGATCAGGTCCGTGTCGGAGAATCGGCCCCGCGCGGCCGATCGCTTCGGAGCCACGACCCGGCCCCGGGCGGCCAGGGCGGACACGAGCGCGCCGAACTCCTGCGACGTCAGCCGCGCGGCGATGCTGCCGTCCTTGCCCGCCGCCATCGTGTTCTCTGCTGTGGTCATGGACTACCTGCTCCGGGCGTGCATGCGGGCGTTGAGGATGCGGAGGTGCTGGAGCTCCTCGCGGAGGATCCGCTCGATCTCCTGCCGGCCCTGTCGCAGGGGGACGAGCTCCTGCAGTTCCAGGAAGAAGACAATCGCGTCCTTCTCCAGGGCCGCCGCCCGGCGCAGGACGTCCTCCGGCGTCCTGGCAGCCGGCGAGGCGAACCACGCCTCGTCGACGGCCCCGAACGTGTGCGACTCGACCAGGGCCCGGACGTAGTGCCTGTGCTCGTCGACGTCCTCCGGCGGCACGGGATCGCCCTGCCGGCGGCCTTCAGCCGGCAATTGTCGCCGCAGGTCGGAGAACACCTGCAGGTGGTTCTGCTCCATGTCCGCCAGGCTCAGCAGCATCTGGCGCAGCGGCCCGTCAGCCGCCAGTTCCGCCGTGCGACGGTAGAACTGCACGCCGGTGCGCTCCAGGACCTGCGCCATCTCGTAAACCTCGTCCGCCGTGAAGCTTAACATCCGCATGGCTCCTTAGCCTCCGCTCTGCCGAGGAAGCCGCTTCCCAAGGCAGAACTAGAAGGGTACCCCATGTGTGAGACCTTGAAGCCGTGCAAGGCCGCCGTGGACCTTGCCCGTCGCGAGTGCGCCGACCTGTCGAGCGACTGCGCCTGTTGGCGTCTGGAGCCCGCCGACGGGCACGACTACCGTTTGCCCCTGCCTGAGTGGATGACGCCCGAACAGTGGCAACGGCACGTCGAGTATGCCAGACAGGAGGGGCTATCGGCCGTCAAGGTGGACTGCCGGACGGGCGAACGCCTGGACGAAGCGGAGCCGCACGGCAACAAGCACCGCATGGACTTCTACCCCTGCCCCAGGTGCGGTACTCGCACGGGCTGTGTCGATACGCGCTGCCCGGACTGCGGCCCCGTAGGCTACTCTGGCGGCGACCGCCATTGTCTGCTTACCCAAGGCAAGCGCTGCGAGCATTTCGAGCGCGCCGTCCTGCCGTTGTCCGAACATGCCGACAGAGAGGACGCCCGGAAGGCCAAGCGCGCCTATGAAGGCTGCTACGGTCTGGACAGGGGTGTCGTGGGCCGGGAAGAGCGCTGCTGCCCCGACTGTGAGGCCCCTCTAGCCAAGGGTCGGCGCTACTGCGATTCCTGCCGGGAAAAGCGTCGGCGCGCGGCAAGCCGTGAATCCCAACGACGGCGCCGGCAGGTGTCAACAGTTAGCTGATTTCGGCCATTTATTGACAAGGGTTTACAATCGCGTTTTTCGGGGGAACGATATCCGGGCCGTTGGGGCCGATTTTGGGGCAGATCGTCGTTCCTGGGGCAAACGGCGCTCATGGTCTGCGGCGCACCAATGGCGACAAGCGGAAGGCCGTTCTGACGCTGCTGCAGGATGATGAGTGGGCGAAGTGGAGCGACAGGGAGATTGCCAAGCAGTGTGGTGTCGGACATCCGATGGTAGGTCGCGTGCGCGAAGAGCTATCTGGAACAAAGAACCAGATAGCCGCAACCCGCACCGTCACCCGCAACGGCACCACCTACACGCAGGACACCACGAACATCGCAAGCGCATACTATCCGAATCCGGAAAGTATGACTCCGGCGGGCGCACGTTCATCCACCCCAAGAATGGAGACCATGACCGACCATCCCACGCCCGGACGGGCGATCTGCACCATCTGCGGGGCCGACGTGCCCCACTACTACGCCGGTTCATCCGGGGCCTGTTTCGACTGCCGGCTTGCGGCTCATATCCCGCCATGGTACGCCGCCGCCGAGCGGTACGCCTACGACCCCGCCGTCGGGCACGCGAACGCGACGCGCAGGCCGAGTACGGGGATGGACTGGCTGGACCAGAGCCCTACGCGCATCTGCGACGCGCTGGCCATGTGCCCACGAAAGCCCAAGGGGCGATAGGGCATCGGCAGGCCCATTGTATCTTTTTCCTTAAATCCATGAATCGGGGATTGACAGCGGGCCGATCTATGGTATTATGGGCATCATGGCAACAGGAACCGACAACACGAAAGAGCAGCGGGTGACGGTGAGCTATACGCTTCCCGCGTCCCTGCTGGCCGAGCTTGAATCCTACGTCGCGGTCCGCAAGTACGAGGACCGCTTGGCGGGGCGACCCGTGACGACGCGATCCGGCGTTGTCGAGGACGCCTTGAGGGACCACCTGAAGAAACACCCCCGCGATCGGCGCGGGTAAAGAAGCGGGCCGGAGCGGTGCTAGAACACCGACCGGCCCTAGGCATCGTCTACCAAGGAGACGACACCATGACGACCATCGTAACAGACCTGGCGCTGGCGGACAACGGGGAAAACGCCGACGATACGGGGGCGCTGCTGGCGCTGCTTTGCCGGCTGGAGCACAAAGCCAACATCCTTGACGCCGAAGTGTCTGCGGTCATGCCCAGGTGGGTACGCCGCCCCCGGGGGCCGGTCGAGGACCTCAAGGGCTGGTTTGAAGCGTACGTGAGCTTTGAGCGAGCGGCGCAGGCGATGGCCGACCTCCGCGAACTGGTGCTTGCGTTGGAGGGCGACGGCCTGAGCATCGACTCCCCGCGGTCTGAGCAGACCACCCCCGCCTTGCGGATCGCCGAGATTGCCTAAGAACACGACGGCCGGGGCGCTCACCCTGGGCGCCTCGGCCGCTTCATGCGCTTCTTGAACGCCATCGCTTGTTGCAGAGGATGGTAACTGCCTTGTCATCCGGCTGGCAGGCCGAGAAAGCGCGGGAATGACTGAACAATCGAGACGCTGCGGCAACCCCACCTGTCCGGGGCGACATCGACCCCGCCCCTCCCCCACCGACGACGCCGGATTCATCACGTCGAGGCCCTGCGCTCGTTGTGGCGAGGTGCTGCTGACCGTCTGCCACGCCTGCCACGACCGGGAGGCGCACGGCTACACAGATCCCCGCGACGTGGCGGAGACCGACGCCGAACACCTGGAGCGTCTGCGTACGATCCGCCTGGGGCGGCCCAAGGTGAACGCTTGGCAATGGGGCCACGCCGACGGCGTACGGGACTTCGCGGGGGCCGTCCGGGACTGGCTTTTGCGCGAGCGGTGGGCCGAGCCGTACGGCCGCACAGCCGTAGGCGCCGACTGGCACATCACGACGGACGCCGAGCGGCATATCGCGGGGGAGCTATCGAGCCCCACATGGGGCGCCGCCCCGTTGTTCATTGATGACGGCGGGACGGCCATAACGCCGGTTGTCGCGGTCTGTGACCTGCCGGACAGCGAGCGGCTGTACCGTGTCCGCGTGCTCCGCAACGTGTTCTTGCTCCATGACTGGTTCCGCGTGCTGTACGTCTGTCCGCGTGGGCTGGCGTACGCCGCCAAGGTCCGTGACGACGTACGGGCGGACCCCCGATCCGCCTGGACGCGGGAGGATCTGCTTTGGCTGGAGCCCCCGACGCCAGGCGAGCGGGTGACGTTGGAGACGGGTGCGACGACGACGGCTTGGCGATTGCTCTGCGCCTACGCCTTTGCGATTGACGGGTCTGACGCCTTGGCGGCCTATCGGCTGAGCGGGCACACGCCGGACGACGGCCCCGTGAGACTCAACGAGTTACGCCCCACGCCCGACGCCGTAGAGCGGACGCGACGGCGCTTTGTCGAGGATACCGGGGTGGCTCTGATCCACCTACGGAATGAATCCGGCCGACGCGTGCAGGGGACGCCCAAGGAGTATCAGGACGCCAGGGACGACGCTGGGGCGGGACGGCACGACGAGCCGGACCGCGGATCGGAGGCGCGAGCGGTCAACGTCGGGCTGTGGGTCCCAGACGCCAAGCGTTACCACAAGAAGGACCGCAAGAAGCCTAGGCTCCGGGTTATGGTCCCCCTCTTGGGGCCGGGGCTGGACGGTGGAGCGGTCACTCGATTGACGCTGGAGGACATCGCGGCCGGTATGACCATGAGAGGCGACAGCAAACCCACGGACGCCCAGCATGACGAACCGTTCACCAGTGACGACAGGGAAAAGGCCGCCATGATGGACCTGGACGGCATCCGGGGGAAGATCATGCAGTCGCGGGGAGCTACACCCCATCAGGTCCGTTGGGTAGCCGAGAATGGGCTTTGCCCCGTCTGTCAATCACCCTGGGACTTCGCCAAGGGCGACCGATGCACGAAGCCTTGCGGCCTGCGGATCGACCCCGACCGGCTCGCGAGGGCTACGGCAGAGAAAAAAATGTCAGAAAAATCCGTCTGAGGCCCCCGAACAGGGGTCTAACTGTCCGGTACTCTACGTAAGTAGAGGGACCGCACAAACACCAAACTTGATTCCCGCGCCCCACAAGGCGCACCCAGGCCCGTTCCGGCTGCCACCGGGGCGGGCCGCATTTTCAAGGGGAAACCATGGCAACTTGGCAGGAAATCACGGGCACGCGGACCATCGACTGCGCCGAACCGCCCTTCATTGACGTACGAATCGATTTCATGGCCGCCGTTGGCGCCGACTTGCCGGCGCTCGGGTTGACGTACATTGAGCTGCGCGACGGCGATTTGGGTAGAGTCGAGATGTGGCGCGGTGACGACAGGAAC
>JAAYZK010000242.1 GCA_012514895.1 Planctomycetota bacterium
GCCGCCGAAGGGCCGACCCCCGGAACGTTCGGCGGGGAGGCCCCCAAGCCCGGCGACATCAACCTGGACGGCGCCGTCGACCTGGACGACTTCGTCATCCTCAAGCAGAATTTCGGCGCTGCCGGCGCTTCGTGGGACCAGGGCGACTTGACCGGCGAGGGCGACGTCGACCTGGATGACTTCGTCATTCTCAAGCAGAACTTCGGCACCGCCGCCGCTCCGGTCAACGTCCTGGCTGAGGCGACCGCCGCCGACACAACGGCCCCGCGGACGCCGACGCCGCGGCGCATCCGCAGGCGGGACCGCGTGAGCGAGTCCCGTCGCGACGGCGGCGTGGACCTGTTGTCGTCGCCGATCGTTCGCCTGTAGACGCAGGACGCCGGACCTGCGCGGCCGCTACAATGGGCGCCGTGCCTGACCCGCAATGGGCAAGGCACGGCGCCCTTTGACTTGGCGGCAACGAAGCGGAGCATGGCGTGGACGTGCGTTTTGAGAGTCACCTGAGCCCGACCTGGCTGCTGGCGCTGGCGGCGGTGCTGGCCGCGGCGCTGGCGGTCCACGCCGTCCGGCGGCGGCGCCGCCGTGGCGCGGGGGTCGTCCTGGCGGCGGCCGCGTTGACGGCGGCGGCCGTTGCTGTCTTCCCGGCGCGGCCCATGCTCGCGATGGCCCTGGCGGCCGGATGGGTGAGCGCTGCGGTGGTGGTGTTCTACGCCGCCACCGACGAGCGTCTGTCGCCGCGGTCGAAGGCCGTCCTGGCGGCGCTGCGCCTGGGGGCGATCGCGGCCCTGTTCGTCCTGTTGACCAAGCCCGTGCTGGTGAGCCCGCCCCCGCGGGGGCGCCCATCCGAGAAGCCCGTCCTGGCGGTCCTGGTGGATCGCTCGGCGAGCATGGCCACCGTTGACGATCCGGGCGCCCCGAGCCGTCACGCCCAGGCCCTCGGCGCCCTGCGGGGGCGCCTCGACCGGATGATCGGCGCGTTCGACCTCCGCTGGTACGCCTTTGCCGCCGTCGCGGCCGGGGCCGACGACCTGCCCGCCCTGGCCGCCCATCCGCCGGAAGGGCCCGACAGCGAGGCCACCGACCTGGCGGGAGCCCTGCGAGCGGCCGCCGCGACGGCCGTCCCGCCGTCGGCGATCCTGGTCCTCTCCGATGGCATCGCCACCGGCGACGGAAGGCCCCGCCGCGTCGCAGCCGCCCTCCGCACACCCATCTACACCCTGGCGATCGGCTCGCGCCGGACGCGGACGCCCGGCGTCCGCATCGACCGCATCGACGCGCCGGCCGAGACCCTTCGCGGGGAGCCCTGCCCCGTTACGGTCCACCTCGCCGCCGGAGGTGCGGCCGACCAGGCGCTGGAAGTGCGGCTGCTGGAGGGCGAGCGCCTCCTCGATCGCGCGACGGTCCTGGCGGCCGCCGACGAGCCTGCCTGCCGTGCGGAACTGTCGTTCGTGCCCACCCACGACAACGCGGCGGGCGAAGGCCCGGACGTACGGCGTCGCCTGACCGTCCGCGTTGCGTCGCCGGCCGCCGCCGATGACGCCGAAATCCACGTGCTGGTCGGCGACCGGCGGATCGGCGTGCTGTACGTTGACTCGATCCGCCCGGCCTACAAGTTCCTCGCCGCGGCGCTCCGCCGCGACCCCACCGTCGAGGCCGTCACGCTGGTGCACCTGGCCGAGGACACGTTTGTCGCCTCGGGCCGGCGGGCGGGTGTCAACCTGGAGGGGCTGCCGGATTCCCTTGAACAGTGGAAAGCCTTCGATGTGGTCATCCTCGGCGACGTCGATCGCACGCGGTGGTCCGACAGGCAGTTGGAGCAACTGGCGGCCTTCGTCCGCGACGGCGGGGGGCTGGCGATGATCGGCGGGGCGGGCAGTTTCGGTCCTGGGGGGTACGGCGCCGGACCCCTGGCCGATCTGCTGCCCGTGCGGTGCGGCGGCCGGGACATCGGGGCGGTCGAAGCGCCCTTCGCGGTCCGCCTGACGGCCGATGGGGCCGCCGATCCGCTGACGGCCTTCCTCGCCGAAGGCCTGGACGGCCCCGGGGACCGGGCCGCGCCGGCGCCGCTGCCCGCCGCCGACGGCTGCGTGCGGACCGAGGGGCTCACCGCCGGCGCCGTCGCCCTGGCGGTCCATCCGACTGAAGGCCTGCCCGTGCTGGCCGTCGGCCGCGCCGGGCGGGGACGCACCCTCGCCCACACGGCCTTCGGGACCTGGCGATGGCACATGGACCGCGCCGGCGGCGGCCAGGCCAGCCCTTACGAACGCTTCTGGCGCCAGGCGGTCCGTTACCTGGCGGGCGACCAGATACAAGCGCCGGATGTTCCCGTCGTCGTCGGGCGAACCGAGGCGCCGTTTGTCGAGGCCGGCGCCCCGCTGGCACTGGCGGCCAGCACGCGGGGGGGGCCGTCGGCGGAGGTCGCCGTCGAGGTCCGGTGCGGCCGGGACGTGCCGGCGACGATTCCCCTGCGGCGCACCGAGGGCGGCTCGTTCGTCGGCGCGATGGACGGCCCCGACGGCGGGCCCTGCATCCTGCGGTTCGTGATGCGCGACATGGCCGGAGAAGTCCTCGACAGCGACGAACTGCCCCTGCGGGTCGTCGCCCGGAGCACCGAACGCCAGCGGCTCATCCGCGATGATGCGATGCTGGCCGACGTGGCGGCCCGCTCGGGCGGCGCCGCGGGGGACCTGCTGGCGTGGGGTCCGCTGCTGGAGACGATGATCGACCGGACGCGCCCCGCCCGGGAGGAGCCCGTCGCGGCGGCCGTGCGGCTCCACGACGGCCCGATAGGGCTGGCGCTGGTTGTCGTGCTGCTGACGGTCGAGTGGATTCTGCGGCGACGTCTGCAGTTGCGTTGATGCAACTCATTGTGGGATTTGGCGAAGTTCTGCCCTTGTCCTGCCGGATCCATCCGATATGATATGGAAGGTGAATGCGTGGGTAGTTCCCCGGCCGCGCCTGCCGAACTGACCGGGGACGTTCTGGTCGGAGTCTGACTGAAGGTGAACGTTTCCGAATGGGCCGTGCTGACAGGTGCGGTCCTGATCGCGCTTTTCTTCTCGATAGCGCACTACACGTTGAGGAATCCCAGCCGCGTGCGCCTGGAGCGCGCCTTCGCCGGGCCGCGCCGCGCCGGCTGGCTCAAGCAGCTCGACGACCGCCTCGAAGATTGGCTCCTGGTGACCGCCCTGATCCGGACGGTCATGTATCTCTTTATGATGCTGGCGATTGTGCGCCTCCACGGCACCGGCGGCTGGGAAGGCGACCTGATCGCTCTGGTGATCGGGACGGCCGTGGTCTCGGTCTTCGGGATCGGGCTGCCCCACGCCTGGGCCAAGTACGCCGGCGAAGCGACGCTGGTGGTGCTCTGGCCAGCCATCCGGGCGGCGTCGATGATCTGCTGGCCGATCACCCGGGCTCTCAAGACGCTGGACCTGCCCGTCCGCAGGCTCAGCGGCCACACCGAGGTGGCCAACGGCGTCAGCGAGGTCGAGCAGGAAATCCTCCAACTGGCCAGCGAGGGCCAGGCCGAGGGCGAACTGGACCCCGACGAGCTGGAGATGATCACCTCGGTCATCGAGTTCCACGACAGCCGCGTCAGCGAGATCATGACGCCCCGCACCGACATCCGGGGTCTGGCGGTGACCTCGACGCGCGAGGAGTGCGTCCGGACGATCCTGGAGGGGGGTCACTCGCGCCTGCCGATCTACGAGGACACGCTGGACAGCGTCGTTGGCGTGCTGTACGCCAAGGACCTGCTGGGCGTGGCGCCCGAGGCGCCGTTCGACCTGGCCACGACGATGCGCAAGCCCTTCTTCGTGCCCGAGACGAAGGCCATCAGCGACCTGCTGAAGGAGTTCCGCACGCAGAAGGTGCACATGGCCATCGTCCTGGACGAGTACGGCGGGACCGCCGGGCTGATCACCATCGAAGATCTCGTCGAGGAGATCGTCGGGGAGATCACCGACGAATTCGAGGAGCCCGAGCCCGAGGTGTTCCAGCGGATCGACGAGACGACCGTCGAGGTCGACGCGCGGATGTACATCGACGACCTCAACGACGAGATGCCCATCAACCTGCCCGAGGAGGAGGACTACGACACCGTCGGCGGTTTCGTGTTCTCGACACTGGGCTACATCCCCGCCGCCGGCGAGCAGTTCGAGTACGCGCGGGCGAAGTTCACCGTCCTGGAAGCCGAGCAGCGCCGCATCAACCGCATCCGCATCATCCTCCCGCCGGCCGAGGAGCCGGAGGCCGAAGCGTCGTAAGCGCCTTGCTCCCGGCCTGTCGCCGCGGTAGGATCATCGCGGTAAACTCAGACCCAGGGAGACCTTCATGACGCGGCTGGTGTTCAAGCTGCTGTTGAGCGTGATCGCGCTGCCGTTGGCCGTGGTGGTGTTCTTCCTCGCGATGACCGTGGCCGATGCACTGGGGCTGTTCCGGTGGTACGGAGGAACGCGCCCCCTGATCTCGGAGCTGGCCCAGTCGGTGCCGGTGGGCCTTGCCGCGCTGACCGTGGCCGTCCTGTGGACCCTCGTCTGGCGGCGGCGCATCGGGTGGACCTCCTGGCGCCGGGTCGCGACGGTGCTGGTGATGATGGGGTGCCTGGCGATGCCCGTCGCGTCGGCCGTCCTGCAGTACAACGGTGCCCACGGCGACTTGCCGTTCCTGGTGACGGGCCTCTATGTGCTTCTGGTGCCGGTGCTGCTGGCGTGGATCTGGCGTTCAAGCCGCCGGGAGGAGGCTGAGCGTCTGGATGCCTGGCTGGCGGCCCCGACGCCGCAGTGCCCGTACTGCCAGGCCAATCTCACCGGCCGTTGGGCGCCGCAGTGTCCGTACTGCGGCGGCGACCTGGCCGCCCGCGCCTCTGCCGGAGCGAACGCATGAGCCGCATCATCAGCAACCTGCTGTTGACCATCGCCCTGTTCCCGACGGCCATCGCCCTGGCGGCGTGTGCCGCGGTCGTGGGGGAAGAGGTGCTGGACCTCGACGAGGAGGTCGGGATTCCCCTGGTCGCCGTGGTGACGCTCCTGTTCGCGTACATCTACTGGACGGTGGTGTGGTGGACGACGGTGCGCTGGACGGCGGCCCGCCGGTTCTGGACGCTCCTGAGCGTGTACGGCTCGCTCGGGGCGGGAGCCCTCTGCGGCGCCCTGCTGGCGGCGCTGCTCGACGAGGGTGAAGTGGCCTTCGTCTTCGGCGCCTTCATCGCCGCCGTGGCCTGGATGATCTTCTCGGCCTGCGCCTGGCGCGAGACCGGCGCCGAGCGGGCCGCCCGCGCCCGGATGCCGGGCGGGGGCGCCTACCAGGGCCCGCTGCTGTGCCCCAAGTGCGGCTACAACATGCGCGGGCTGACGCAGGCCCGGTGCCCCGAGTGCGGCACGGAGTACACGCTCGACGCCCTCCTGGCCGCCAACGTCGAGCGCGCCCTGCCCGAGCGGGAACTGGCGGTCGCAGACTGAGCGGGAGGCCGGCGATGAGGCGACTGGTGGTCAAGCTGGTGCTCACCATCCTCGTGATGCCCGCGGCGATGGTGCTGGTCGTGTTCGGGCTGTCCGCCACGTGGGCCGTCACGGTCTCCGCCGGCCCCCCCGGCGGCGGTGGCGGTGGTTTCGAGGGCGGGCGGGCGTTCGCGACCGCACTGGCCGGCATGGCTCCGCTGCTGGTCGTCGGCGGCTGGGCGCTGGTCTGGCGGCGCCACATCCGCCTGACGCCGGCCCGCCGGCTCGCCGTGGGGGCCCTGGTGGTCGCCGACGTGCTGCTGTCGGTGCTGCTGGGGGCCGCGGCGGGTGCCGGTGCCGATGATGATGCCCTATTGCCGGTCTTCCTGCTCCAGATCACCGGCACGCCCGCCCTGGCGGTATTGATCTGGCGGAACGGCCCCGAGCAGGAGCGGCAGCGCCTGCGCGCGTGGATGGCCGCACCGACGGCGTTCTGCCCCTACTGCGAGGGGAACCTGGTCGGCCGCAGGGCGCCGCTGTGTCCGTATTGCGGGGGAGATCTCAGCGGGTACACCCTGGCCGGAGAGAATCCATGAGCCGGATCGTCAGCAGTCTCATCCTGAGCATCGCCATGATCCCGCTGACCTTCGGCGTGTGGGGGGTGACCGCGTGGCTGGTGGCGCTGGGCTACAAGGACTCCTCCGACTTCTCCTGGGACTTCTACGCCGTCATGCACATCATCGCCACGCTGGTCACGCTGGCGTTCGTGTACCTGTACTGGCTTGCCGTCTGGCGGTCGACGGTCCGCTGGACGCGCAGCCGGGCGATTCGCACGCTCCTGGCCGCCGCGGGGACGTGCGGCGCCGGCGCCCTGGTGGTGTTGGCGATGTCCTCCGACGACATGGGCGGCTTCGTGGGCGCCACCACGCTGGGCGCCTTCATCGCCGGCCTGGGATGGGTGGTCGCCACGACCGTTCTCTGGCGGGAGACGACAGTCGAGAAGGCGCAGCGCCTTCGGACCGCCGTCGGCGGGGGCGGGGGGTACGTCGGCCCGCTGCTGTGTCCGATGTGCGGGTACGACATGAGGGGTCTCCTGCAGGCGCGGTGCCCCGAATGTGGGGCGGAATACACGCTCGACGCCCTGCTGACCGCCAACGTCGAAGGCATCGAGCCCCGGCGCGGGACCGCCGCGGCCGAGTAGCGCCGCGCAGGCGATGCCGTCCGGACCTGTTGCCAATCTAAGGTCTGTACCCTAAGCTACCTGTAGAGGCTGCCCCTGCGGGCGGCCGGGCGAAGGTGGCGATGGTCAGGCCTGTACTGAAGATCACGCTGGCGGGCTACCTGGTGCTGCTGCTGTACGCCGGGTGGATGCCGCTGCAGTTCACGCCGGCCGGTGCGTCGGCGGAACTGGGCGAGGCCCTGCGCGCGTGGTCGATCGGGACGCACGACCTGGCGCACAACAGGGATCTGCAACTCAACCTTCTGCTGTTCATGCCCTTGGGATTCCTGGCCGCCGGCGCGCTGGCGTATCGATGGCCGGCGCCGGCCGTCGTGGCGGCGGCGGCGGCCCTGGCGGCGCTGACGAGCCTGGCGATCGAAACGGGCCAGCTTTTCGAGATCAACCGGCTTGCGCGCGCCCACGACGTGGCGGCCAACGGCCTGGGCGGCCTGGCCGGCGCGCTGGCCGCCGTGGCGGCGTTCTCCCGCACGGGCCGACGGCTCTGGCATTGGGCGGCCCAGCGCCTGCGCGGCAGGCACGGCGAGATCGCGGCGGCGGCGATCGTTCTGGCCCTGGTGGCCGGGACGGTATGGCGGGTCCGCCCGAGCGGGGCGCTGGCAGCCAGTCAGTGGCGCGCGGCCCTCTGGCACCCGCGGGGGGCCCTGGCGGTCTGGCCGTGGCACGCCTGGATGATCCGCTGGATCCTCCCCCACGCCCTGCTGACGTTCGTGCTGCTGGCGGTCCGCCGGGACCGCCGGGGCTCTTCGGCGGTGCCGCGGGCGGTGGGGCTGGCCGTCGCCGTGTCGATCGTCGTTCAGGCGATGCGCCTGGTGACGCCGGGCGAGCCGCCCAACGCCGTCGCGGTCGCCGTCGCGGCGGCCGCGGCCCTGGCGGCGGCGTTGATCGCCCCGCGCCTGGGCGACCGGACGGTCGAGCTGCCGGTCCTGGTGCTCGCCACGGCCGGCGCGGCCATCATCGTCGCGGCGCACGTGGCGTGGCTGTCGAGCGGGGGCGGGACGGCCCTGCCGCTGTGGGGGCTGTACCGCCACGAGTTCGCCTGGGGTTACTACGCCATGGCCCGCCGCTGGGCGCTCATGGGCGCCGTCAGCTTCCTGCTGTCGTTCTACCTGAGCCTGCGGTGTCCCTGGCGGCTGCGCCGCCGGATGATCGTCGCGACGGCCGTCGCCGCCGGCGCCGCCGTGCTGGTCGAGATGGTCCGCCTGCTGGCCGAGGGGTGGGTCAACCTGGCCGGGCTGCTCGAACACGCCACGGCCGCCGCCGCCGGCGCCCTGCTGTTCGCGGCCCTGTGGCGGGTCCTCGACCGCCGCGCCGCCAGGGCGGCCCCCGCCCGCTACGACGGGCCGGAACGGCGGCGGCGATGGTGATCGAAGGAGCGCCGACCCGCTGTGCCGGGCAGGAAGGGATCGACCGGGCCGATGGCTGCTTCAGCCGACCGCATCGGCGGCCGGAACGTTTCGCAAGGGCCCAAGGAACACCCCCCGCAGAGGGTGAGGATTCTAACTTCTTTGTATTGCAGAGTTTGCCTGATTGCGCGCCCGCGAATGTCCGAAACGTTCGACATTCAGCGCCAGAATCCGATATTCTGTCCCCACGTACCCAACCTTCCAAAATACCTGGCCCTATTAAATCTCGGATTATTGATTTTTTTTATCCACATATTCCTTAGAGAATTTCAAGAATCCCGATTCTGTGTCGTGCCTCGCAGGGCGTTCCGGACGGCCTCCGCCGGCCTCGATGTGGCCGCGCGGGGGCGGTTCTGCCGCCTGAATCTGTTATAAGAGCTGTACAAGGCGGGTCTTACAGGTGTTTACCCCTTCGGCCGCAAAACGACAACAATGTCATACAACCGGGGACAGATGAGGGGGATGCCACCGCAGTAGCATCTATGCAGGGACAGATTAAGAGATGTGAAATCATTCTAAAAGATGAGAAGAGCCATAGTTATGATGATTTCAGCCCTCAAAACGCGATTTTGCCGTTAGCTCAAAAGTGTCCAGAAAAGTAGCATCTCTCCTGTCCGCGAAATGGATTTTCCCGCGGCGCGCCGGGAAAGTTTGTCGCGGAGCGCCCAGGGCGGGCGGAGCGTCCTGACCCGGCAGCCTGGAGCCATCCTTGGGGGGTCCCGATCACGACCAGGGCGTCGCCGGCCGTTCACCTGGATACCGGGTATCCGCGGTTTCACGAAGCCTTGCTTTCCAGGACGGGGAGGATACAGTTGACCCATGGAACAAGCTTATGTAGAGCGCCGTTACCTGGTGAGCTTCGAAACCCGCCGGATGGGGCACATTTTCACCGACGTGCTGGTCATCGGCGGGGGGGCCGGGGGCCTGCGGGCGGCGATCGAGGCGTCGCGGTACGGCCAGACGCTCATGATCGTCAAGGGCGCCGCCGAAGACAGCAACTCCGCCTACGCCCAGGGCGGCGTGGCGGCGGTTCTGGACGAGGCCGACTCGATCGACGAGCACATCCACGATACGCTGGTCGCCGGCGCCGATCTGTGCGACGAGACGGCCGTCCGCGAGGTGGCCGCCAACGCCGCCGGGCAGATCCACGAACTGGTCGGCTGGGGCGCCGACTTCGACCGCAGCGGCGGCCGGCTGGACCTGACCCGCGAGGGCGGGCACGGGCAGCGGCGGATCGTCCACGCCCACGGCGACGCCACCGGCATCGAGATCGTCCGCACGCTGTGGCGCCTGGCGTCGTCGCGCGAGGGGCTGAAGATCTTCGACCACTGCTTCGTGATCGACCTGATCACCGACCCGCCGGACGGCGGCGACGGGGCGACCGTCCTGGGCGCGATGACCTGGCACGAGCGGTTCGGCCCGCAGATGATCTGGGCGCGCCAGACGATCCTCGCCACCGGCGGCGCCGGCGTCCTGTGGCGCGAAACGACCAACCCCCCGGTGGCCACCGCTGACGGGCACGCCATGGCCTTCCGCGCCGGGGCGGCCCTGGCCGACATGGAGATGATGCAGTTCCACCCCACGACCCTCTACATCGCCGGGGCCAGCCGCAGCCTCATCAGCGAGGCGGTGCGGGGCGAGGGGGCGTACCTGGTCGACCGCAACGGCGAGCGGTTCATGCCCAACTACCACAGCGACGCCGAGCTGGCCCCCCGCGACGTCGTCTCGCGGGCGATCCTCAGGCAGATCGCCGCCACGGGCGGGGGCGTCTTCCTCGACGTCCGCCACCTGGGGGCCGAGCGCTTCGCCCAGCGGTTCCCGGGCATCTACGAGCAGTGCCGCAAGTTCGAGATCGACCCGGCCACCGACCGGATCCCCGTTCGCCCCGCGGCCCACTACATGATCGGCGGCGTCCGCACCGACCTGGAAGGCCGGACCAACCTGCGGAACCTCCTGGCCTGCGGGGAGTGCGCCAACACCGGCCTGCACGGCGCCAACCGCCTGGGGTCCAACAGCCTCATCGAGGCGCTCGTCCTGGGCCATCGCTGCGGGCGCCTGGCCGGCGAAGCGAGCCGCGGCTCCAACGGCAAGCTGGCGATCCCCGACATGAAGTACGCCTTCGAATCGGTCCGCCGCACGGAACTGGACCTGTCGGACATCCGCAACAGCCTGCGGGCCATCATGTGGCGCAATGTCGGCGTGGCCCGGGCGGGCCAGACGCTGGAGGAGACCATCGAGATCGTCAACTTCTGGGGCCGCTACGTCCTGGACAAGGGCTTCTTCCACCCCGATGGCTGGCAACTGCAGAACATGCTCACCGTCGCGCGCCTCGTGGCCGAGCTGGCCCGCCGGCGCACCGAAAGCCGCGGCGTCCACTACCGCACCGACTGCCCCGACGCCGACCCCGCCTGGCGGCGCCACCAGACCGTCCGCGTGGCGGACCGCCAACTGGTGGTGGATTCCATCCCGACGACGTGAGCCGGCGGCCTCAGTTGAGCCGCGGGTCCTGGCGCTCCAACTGGCGCTCGCGCCGCCGCCGGCCGAGGCTCGCCGCGGCTTCGGCCATCGCCAGGGTGAAGGCGAAGACACCCCGGATGACCAGGTCGGTCACGTCCGGGTCGAGCGTGCGCGCGGGATCGCGGGGCTTGTCGCGGCCGGTCATCCCTGCAGTCCGAACATCTCTTCCTTCAGGTCGAGATAATACAGGTAATCCTCGGGGCTCACGTTCGGCGGGCAGCGGTGATCGCAGAACGGGATGTATCCGCCCCGTTCGACGAGGCGGACGAGGGTGTCGAGGTAGGCCTTGATGGCCTTGCGGCCCTTGCCCAGCTCGATCTTGTCCACGCCCCCCATGATACGCAGTTGGCCGTGATACTGGTCGAGCAGTTCGGCCGGATGCGAGCAGCCGTTCACTTCGAAGGGGAACAGGCAGTTGATCCCGCCTTCCAGCAGGTACGGCAGGATGGGCCGGACGTCCCCGTCGCAGTCGGTGTACCACAGGTCGATCCCGTGGGCCTCGAGCCTGGCGTGGATCCGCTTGTAGCGGGGCATGACGACGTCGCGGAAGAACGGCACCGAGACGATGGGGCCGTTTTTGAAGCAGATGTCCTCCCAGCCGCTGGCGTAGTCGAAGTCGAAGCGGCCGAGGATCTGGTCGAGGAAGTGCTCGACCATGACGCAGCGGGTTTCGACCATGTCCTCGACCATGGCGGGATAGTCGTAGCAGGCGTAGGCCAGCCCCTCGAAAGTGAGCATGTTGCGCACGACGCCGATCATGGACCCGCAGTCGACGCCCAGGGGGTAGTCCCGGTCATCCGGGTGGCGGGCCTTGAGGCGCTCGATGTCGACGACCCGCGCCGGGTCGTCGACGCGGAAGCGCCGGGCCTTGACCTCGGCCCAGTCGGCGGGGGTCTGGATGGACGACTTGAGGTAGTGGGGGATGGTGTCGTGCCCGTCCAGCGGCACCTCGGCCAGCAGCCCGTCGGGGTTGCGGATGATCTTCTTCGTGGCCGTCTGTTCGACGACCTCCTGCTTGAACGCCGGGGACAGGCCCACGTTGCCGCCGATGACGGCGATGCGGTCGAAGTTGAAGAAGACGTCGGCCTGTTCGTTGGTGGTGATGCCGTTCTCGACGAAGATCGGCCACTCGCGGAAGTTCTCCTCCCAGTAGCCGAATTCCATGTTGAAGCACCGATCCACCGGCTGGTAATGCATCTGGCGGTTGAACCGCTCGCGATCGGTCATCGCTGCGGCCCACTTGGCTCGACACGGCTTGATCGGCATCTCTGCGCTCCTGTTGAAGGATGGTAAGGCTGGAACTGTAACGGATGGGAGGCGGCGCGTCCAGGGGGATGGACGGTATGGAAGGCGGCCGCAGACCGGACCTTGTCGCCCCTTCAGCCCGTCTGCTCGCCCTCGCCGGTCATCTCGCGGAACCAGTCCTGCATCATGCGGGCGCGTTCCTCGGTGTTGAGCAGGCCGTCGCCATCGGCGTCATAGTCGGCGAAGCGGCGGGCGGTGTCCTGGCGGATGCCGTCCCGCATGGCCGCCCGTTCCGCGTCGTCCAGGGCGCCGTCGTCGTCGCGGTCGAACTGGCGGGTGTACTGGGCGGTGCGCTGGGTCCAGTGGCGGCCGATGCGCTCGCCGAAGGCCCTGCGTTCCTCGGGGGAGACCTGTCCGTCGCCGTCGGCATCGCTGAGGCGTTCGATCTGGCTGCGCATGCGTCCGAATTCGGCGCCGAGGGCGATCATGCCGACGCGGCGTTCGGCGTCGGTGACGGTGCCGTCGCGGTCGGCGTCAAAGACGTAGCGTTCGCCGATGGTGCGGAAGCTGTCCATCTGGGCGCTTGTCACGTCGGCCTCGGTCTGTTCGGCGGGGCTGATCGTGCCGTCCCCATCGCGGTCGAACCAGCGGAGCTGCTGGCGGCGGGAGCGCTCCTGGCGGGCCTGTTCGGCGGCGGCCCGCTCACTGTCGCTCAGCCGGCCGTCCCCGTCGGCATCAAACCGCCGCACCTGCTCTTCCTGCATGCGCCGGCGGAACTGCTCCATGGCGGCCTGGCGTTCGGCGTCGCTGATCTGCCCGTCGCCGTCGGTGTCCATCTGGGCCTGCCAGGCCTGCATCTCAGGTTGCCCGGGCCGCCGGGGCGTCTCGGGGCCGCCTGGGCGGACGGGGGCGGCGGGGGCCTGGGGGACGGCGGCGGGCGCGGCGGGTTCGTCGGGCGCCGCTGCCACGGCCGGCCCCGAGGCCGGCGGCCTGGGCATCTCGGGCGCCAGCGTCCCGTCGGCCAGGGCGCGGTTGGCCTTGTCCCGCTCCGGGCCTCTCAGCCGCTGATTGCGATCGGTGTCGAAGCCCGTCAGCACCTGCCTGCGGAACGCGCGGCGGTAGGCGTCGGCCTCGAACCAGCCGATCGTGCCGTTGTGGTCGGCGTCGTAGGCGAGCATCACCTTCCAGCGATCGAACGGGCGGACGAAGGTGTCGCCCTTTGCCTGCTGGGAGGCGTTGAACTCCTGCTCGCTCAACTCGTTGTCCCTGCCGGCGGCGCGGAGGAAGCGGACGCGTTCGGCGCCGGGGATGTAGGGGTCGACGGCGTTGCGGCACAGCTCGGGGGCCGGCTGCGACGCCGGGGCCGACGCCGGTTGAGACGCCGGGGCCGCCGCGGCCAGGGCCGCCGTCAGGGCGAGAACGATCGCCGCAGCGGCGCCGTGTTGTCGTGCACGTTCCATCGTGGGGCCTCCTGCCGATGTGCTGCTGGGGCGCATACGGGCATTATACACCATGCCGCCCCCGCCTGCGCCGCCTGACGCCTGTACGCGTCCGTCACTCATCCGACGCGGACGGCGCGGCTTTCTTTGCGGTCCTGCGCGTGGAGGCCTTCTTCGCCTTTCCGGCCTTCCTGGCGGCCTTCTTGGCTGTCTTCTCCCCGCCCTTGGCCTGGTCGATGATCGGCTGAGCGTCCTGGCCGGCCTCGAGGGCGGCCTTGACCTGATCCAGAAGGCTCATGTTGAAGCTGTTGCGGCAACGGGGGAAGCCGGAGCAGGCGACGAACTCGCCCCGCGGGCCCTGGCGGACCACCAGGTTCTTCTTCCTGCACTTGGGGCACTGCAGGCCCGTATCCTGCGGCGGCGGCTTGGGCGGCGCCTGCAGATGGATGCCCTCGGGGATCGGGGCGGTCCCGTCGCAGGCCGGGTAGCGGGTGCAGCCCAGGAAGGCCCGCCGGCCCTTGCGTTTCACTTCCATCTTCGCCCCGCACGCGGGGCACTCGCCGGTGACGTCCTCATCCTTCATCACCTTCAGCGGGTTGCCCTCGGCGTCGCACGGCAGCGTGCCGCGACATTCCGGGTAGCGGGTGCAGCCCAGGAAGGGTCCGAACCGGCTGCGGCGGAGGATCATGTCCGAGCCGCACTGGGGGCACGCGCCGGCGACGACCTTCTGCTCGATCTTCTTGCCCTCGCGGTCGACCGGGTGCGTCGTTTTGCACTCGGGGTAGCCCGTGCACGCCAGGTACTTGCCGTTGCGGCTCCAGCGGTACACCATCGGGCGGCCGCACGCCTCGCAGGTGTACTGCGAAGGTTCGGACTCGGCCTTGGCGTGCTGCATCTCGCCCATCGCGCGGTGGAGGTTCTCCGCAAAGGGCCCGTAGAACTCGCGGAGGACCTGCACCCAGTCGAGATCCTCCGCCTCGATCCGGTCGAGCTGGTCCTCCATGTGGGCGGTGAAGCGCAGGTCCATGATCCTGGGGAAATGCTCCACCAGCTTGTCGGTCACCTTGATGCCCACCTCGGTGGCGAAGAACCGGCGGTCGATCTGCTCGACGTAAGCGCGGTCCTGGATCGTCTGGATGATGCTGGCGTAGGTGCTGGGGCGGCCGATGCCCTCGGCCTCCAGGGCGCGCACGAGCGACGCCTCGGTGTACCGCGGGGGCGGCTGGGTGAATCGCTGCTGGGGATCGAGCTGCACCGCCCCCAGCGGCTGGCCGACCCCCAGCTCCGGCAGGATCTGGTCGCCCCGTTCGCTGACGCCGGTGACCTTCATGAAACCGTCGAACACCAGCCGCCGCCCGACGGCGCGGAACCTGGCCTCACCGGCCGACGTGCCGGCGGTGACCACCGCGTCGGTGACCGACCAGACCGCCGGCGTCATCTGGCAGGCCACGAAGCGCTCCCAGATCAGCCGGTAGAGCCGCAACTGCGGCTCGGCCAGGCTCCCGCGCAGCGACGCGGGCGTCCGCCGCACGTCCGTCGGCCGGATGGCCTCGTGGGCCTCCTGCGCACGGCCGCCGGCGACGTAGCGGTTGGGCGTCTGGGGGACGTAGTCGCCGCCGTACTGGTCGCCGATGAACTGGCGGGCGCTGCCGATCGCCTCGTTGGAGAGGTTCAGGCTGTCGGTACGCATGTACGTGATCAGGCCGACGCTGCCCTCGCCGCCGACCGCCACGCCTTCGTAGAGCTGCTGGGCGACCCGCATCGTCCGCGACGCGCTGAACCGCAGGCGGGCGCTGGCGGCCTGCTGCAGCGAGGCGGTCGTGAACGGCTTGGGCGGGCGCGACAGGCTGCGGCGCTCGTCGAGGGACGCCACCTTGAAGTCCACCAGCCCGCTGGGCCCCGCCGGATCGTACAGGCGCGGCTTGAGCACCGCCCGCTGCCGCGCGGGACCCTTGGCGTCGGGATGCTCGGTCCGCTCCACGCCTTCGATGACCACGCCCAGCGCCTCGGCGACGCGGCGGGCGGCGGCCTCGTCGGCCAGTTCGACCTTCTTGCCGCCCAGGTGCGTCAGTTCCGCCCAGAAGCATTGCCGTTCGCCCAGCCAGTCCTGCTGGGCGTCGCGCGTGGGGCCGGCGCCCTTGGCGTCGCGGGCGGCCAGGAAACGCATCCACTGGTCGTGCAACTGCGGGGCGGCGGCGGCGTTCGAGGTGAACACCGCCTCCAGCCGCCAGAACTCCTCGGGCATGAACGCCTCGATCTCCCGTTCGCGGTCGACCACCAGGCGCACCGCCACCGACTGCACGCGCCCGGCCGACAGCCCCGTGGCCACCTTGCGCCACAGCAGCGGGCTGATCTGGTAACCCACGATCCTGTCGAGGATCCGCCGCGCCTGCTGGGCGTTGACCCGGTTCATCTCCAGCGAGCGGGGGTGCTCGAAGGCCTCGGTGATCGCCGAGGCGGTGATCTCGTTGAACGTCACGCGGCGGATCCGGTCGCCCGGCACATCCAGCGACTCGGCCAGGTGCCAGGCGATCGCCTCGCCCTCGCGGTCAAGGTCGGTCGCCAGGTAGACTGCCGCCGCGTGCCGGGCCTGTTTCTTCAGGGCGGCCAGCACCTTGCGGCGCTCGGGCACGACCTCATACGTGGGCTCGAAATCGTGGTCCAGATCGACGCTGAGGTCCTTGCGGGGCAGGTCGCGCACGTGGCCCATCGAAGCCGAAACGACGTAAGCGTCCCCGAGGTAACGGTTGATGGTCTTGGCCTTTGCGGGCGATTCGACGATGACGAGATTCTTGCCGTCGCCCGATGGATGGCGCTGCCTTGATTGTCCGGTGGTGGCTTTACCCATAGTGCAAGCTTGTCGGGTCTCAATGGTAGGCAAGTCAAGAAAAATCCCGTCATGCCCCAGCGGACGGGTCGTCCGGCGGTGCGTCCGGATCGACGCTCCGGCCCAGTGTTCGCCGGGCGATGACGGTGATCATCACCGTCACGGCCGCCGTCGCCAGCAGGCCCGTCACGTACAGGGCGCGACGGCCGAAGCCCATGTCGCTCCAGGTCGTCGCGGCCCGCCCGAGAGTGCCGAGATAGACGTACAGGATCGTCCCGGGAATCATCCCGATCCACGAGGCCAATACGTACGTCCCCAGGGGGACGTTCGTCAGGCCGTACCCGTAGTTCAACAAAGCGAAGGGAATGATCGGGCTGAGGCGGCTGAGCAGGATGATCTTGAAGCCCTCCCGCCGCACCGCCTGGTCGAGGGCTGTGAACCTCGGCCGCGACGCGATCTTCGGGGCGACCCACCGCCGGGCGAGGAAGCGTCCGACCAGGAACGCCGCCGTCGCCCCGAGCGTCGCGCCGGCCGAGGCGGTCGCCATGCCCCACACCGGCCCCAGCGCGGCCCCCACGGCGATGGTCAGCACCGAGCCGGGCAGTGAGAAGACCGCCACCACGACGTAGGCCGCCAGGAACACCGCCGGCGCCCATAGCCCGAGGCCCTCCACCCACCCCAACGCCGCGTCCATCCACGCCCGCACCGGCAGCAGCGCCGCGGCCGCCAGGCCCGCGCCGATCAGCCCCACCAGCAGCAGGACCCTGATCCACCCGGAGGAGGATCCCTGGTCGGCGGCGCCCGTCGCGGCGGTCGGCGCTGTCATCGCGGATCTCCACGGACGCGGAACGCCAGCACCGTCTGGTCGTCCCTCTGCGGCCGGTCGCCGGCGTGGCGGCCCACGTCGGCCACCACCCGTTCAACCAGGGCCTCGACGGGCGCGTCGCGGGAGGCGTCCAGCAGGGCGCCCAGCCGCTCGCAGCCGTAGAACTCGCCGTCGCCGTCGACGGCTTCGATCACGCCGTCGGTGACGAACACGACGGTGTCCCCCGCCGCCAGGCGGAGGCGTGCCGGGGCGATCGGGATCGATTCCATCACCCCCAGCAGCATCGCCCGCGCGTCCGACAGGCTGCGGGGCGGACCGCCGGCGGCCTCGAGCAGCCAGGGCTCGGGGTGGTGCCCGCCGTTGACGTACGTCAGTTCGCGGGGGCCGGCTTCATAGATCGCCATGAAGACCGCCGCGAAGCTGTCGTCGGGGATCAACTCGTACAGCCGGCGGTTGAGCCGGGCGACGAATTCGGCCAGCGTGCCCCCTTCGTCCAGCCAGGACTGGAAGCCCGTCTTGAGGATCGCGGTGACGAACGCGGCGGCCATGTCGTGGCCGCTCACATCGCCGAAGATGATGGCCACCCGTCCCGGACCGGTGGCCATCGCGTCGTAGTAGTCGCCCCCGACCTGCCCGGCCGGAACGAAGCTGCCGGCCCACTGCAGGTGGTCGGCCAGGGGCATGCGATCCGGGTCGGGCAGCATCTTCTGCTGGACGATCCGCGCGCGCTGGAGATCCTCGTCGATCCGCTGGGCGTGGCGGTCCAGCCCGTCGTACGCCACGGTCAGGCGGTAGCGGCTCTGCTCGTTGTCGTACTCCACGCTGCCGACCAGCATGACCAGCACGTACACCAGCGCGAACTCCACGGCGGCGACCGCCAGCGTCACGATGGCCTGTGCGGCGACGCTCCCGCCCATCGCCAGCGTCACCAGGGGCGCCAGGGCGATCAGCGCCACCAGCACCGCCAGGCGCGGGGCCCCGTGAAACAGCGCGCGGTGGTCGGCGAAGCGGCGGTGCCGTCGCACGTACCAGCGGACGATGCGGCTGAAGGGCGTTGTGCGGTAGCTGTAGGCCGCCGTCAGCGTTCCGCCGGCCACCTGCAGCCGCATGCAGGCGTACTGCACGGGCGCCGGGCCGGTCAGGCGCCCGGCGAGGCTGTCGGCGGGGGGGGTGCCCCGGCACGCCAGCCCCCGCTGCGCCGCCCGCAGCAGGCGCAGCAGGGCGACGATCTGCCCGGCCTCCAGGCGGTTGTCCAGTTCCAGCCGCCGCAGCCCCGCCGACGCCAGGAACGCCCCCGCCCGCCGCGTCGCCTCCGGGGCCGTGGCGATGGCGTTGCCCTCCCTGTCGGCCGCGCACATCTGCCCGTCGTCGGCGATGTCCAGGGACACGACCGGGTCGTTGGCCATCAGGGCCGCCGGGAGGATCTCCCCGTCCAGCCACCGCACGAAGCGTCCCACCGATCCGCGCAGACCGGCCGTGAACCCCCCCAGACGGGCGCGCGCCGCCAGCGAAGGCGGCAGCGGCACGCCCGCCGGCTGATCCTCCGATGTCTCGACAGCGACAGGAGTCATGCCTTCATTGTAGCGCGTCGGGCGGACCGAAGGGGCGGCGGGGCTGTGCACGGTGGCCAAACCGATGTACAATGGTAAGATAGGGAACCGCAACGTCGAGAGACCCTGCGGTGGAAGGCGAGGATCCGAACGTGACCGTGACCGAGACTGCCGCCCTGGAGCAGGACAAGGCTTACCTGTGGGGCAAGTTCACCGACCCGCCGCTCGACCCGGCGACGGGCCTGGACAACGAGACGCTCAAGGCGGGCGTCCTGGCGCTGGCCGCGACGCTGAAGGACCTGCCGCATCCGGTCGTCAAGGCCCGGGCCTTCGAGTACGTCGTCCGGCACATGCGCATCGACGTCAGCAGCCACGACTGGTTCGTCACCTTCGGCTGCTGGAACCGCTGGGACCGTCCCCTGGACGGCCTGGTCGCCGCGTGGGACCGGCAGGTGGACGCCGCGCACCTGGCCGCGACCCTGCCGATCATGGAGCGCCTCAGGCAGTCCGGCGCGTGCGGCATGGGCAAGGACTTCGACCACTCCGTCCCGGACTGGGACGCGCTGTTCGCCCTCGGGCTGCCGGGCATCCGCGACCGCGCGCGGGAGCACCGCCGCCGGCGGCAGGACGGCGGGCAGATGACGCCGCAGGCCCAGGCCTATTTCGACGGCATCGAGATCACCTACGCCGCCATCGACGAACTGCTCCGGCGCTTCCGCGACCACGCGCTGCGGCGGACGGACGGCGATGAGAGGGTGCTGGCCTGCGCCGCGTGCCTGGATGCGCTGATCCAGGGCCCGCCGACCAACACCTACGAGGTCCTTCACCTCATCTACCTGTATTTCATGATCAGCGAGTACGTCGACCGCCTGCAGGTGCGATCGCTGGGCAACCTCGACCGCACGGTCCGGCCGTACGTCCGCAGGGATCTGGACGAGGGGCGGTTCACCGAGGCGCAGATCCGCGAGTTCTTTGCGTACTTCATGATGCAGTTCGCCTCCATCGCCAACCCGTGGGGCCACCCGTTCTACCTCGGCGGCACGCGCGACGACGGCGGCAGCGAGATCAACGAGCTGTCCTACCTGATCCTCGAGGAGTTCGACAAGCTGCGGATCTGTTCGCCCAAGCTGCAGATCAAGATCGCGCCGAACACCCCGGCCCCCTTCCTCGACAGGGCCGTCGACATGATCCGCAGGGGCCGCAGCAGCATGGTCTTCCTCTGCGAGCCGTCCATTCGGCGGGCCATGATGGGCTACGGCGCCACGGAGGAGGAAGCCCGCACCTGCGACATCACCGGCTGCTACGAATTCGTCCCGCGGGCCCGGGGCAACACCACGATCGTCGCCTACCTGAACATGCTCAAGCCGCTCGAACTGGCGATGTACGACGGTGTGGACCCGCACACCGGGGCGGACCTGGGCTGCCGGACGGGCGACCTGGCGTCCATGGCGACCTTCGACGACTTCCACCGCGCCTACCTGCGGCAACTCGGCCACATCATCGAGTGCGCGATCCGCTGTGCCAACGACTTCGAGCCCCACCTGGCGTTCATCAACCCGACGAACGTCTACTCGGCGACCATCGCCAACAGCCTCCAGACGGCCCGGGACGCCTTCGCCGACGGCTCGATCTACAACCTCTCCTCCATCCTGACCGCCGGTTTGGCCACCGCCGTCGACGCCATGATGGCCGTCCGCCGGTTCGTCTTCCGCGACCGGGCGGTCTCGCTGGAGCAGTTGAAGGACATCCTTGCCGCCGACTGGCAGGGCCACGAGACGCTGCGGCTGAGGATGCTCAACGCCCCGGACAAGTACGGCAACGGCATCGAAGAGGTGGACTTCTACGCCGCCACGCTGGCGCGGTACCTGGCCAACAAGATCAACATGCGGCCCAACGGCCGCGGGGGGTTCTACCTGGCGTCGATGCACACGCCGCCGCGGTACTACCTCACGCACGGGCAGAAGACCGGGGCGACGCCCGACGGGCGGCGGGCCGGGCAGGAGATCTCCAGGAACGTCTCGCCGACCATGGGCATGGACGTCAACGGCGTCACGGCGCTGATCACGTCGGTCACCCGGATCGACTCCGCCGGGCACCCCGGCGATTTCCCCCTCGACGTGATGCTGCACCCGGCCACCGTCGCCGGCGACGAGGGGCTGGCCGCCATGCGCGTCCTGCTCAACACGTACATGGAGCGGCACGGCGTGGCCATCCAGTTCAACGTCTTCGACGCCGACACCCTCGTTGACGCCCAGGCCCATCCCGACCGGTACCGGTCGCTGCAGGTGCGGGTGTGCGGCTGGAACGTCCATTTCAACGACCTGAGCCGCGAGGAACAGGATATGTTCATCCGGCGGGCGCGGAACATCATGGGTTAGGACCACGATGACGACCGTTTCCCTGTTCGAGGCCAGGCGTTTCGCGGTCCACGACGGACCCGGCGTCCGCACGGTGCTGTTCTTCAAGGGCTGCCCGCTCCGGTGCCGCTGGTGCCACAACCCCGAGGGCATGGACACGCGGCCGCAGGTGGCCTACCACAGCCACAAGTGCCTCCACTGCGGCCAGTGCGCGGCGGCCTGCCCGCAGGGAGCCCATGTTCTGGCCGGCGGACGGCACGTCTTCGACCGCCGCGCGTGCGTCGCGTGCGGCGCCTGCGAGGAGGCCTGCCTGGGCCGGGCCCTCAAGCTCCTGGGACGGCCGTCCACCGTCGAGCAGGCCCGCGCCCTCATCCTGGCCGACCGCGACTTCTACAGGGACGGCGGCGGCGCGACCCTGTCCGGCGGCGAGCCGCTGCTGCACGCAACGTTCTGCGCCGAGCTGCTGCGGCGCCTCAAGGCCGACGGAATCCACTGCGCCGTGGACACCTGCGGCGCGGTGGGGTGGGAGTGCTTCGAGGAGGTCCTGCCCTGGACCGACCTGGTCCTCTACGATCTCAAGGGCGTCGACGAGGAACGCCACCGCCGGCAGACGGGCCGGTCGAACCGGCTGATCCTGGAGAACCTCGACCGCCTGACCGGGCGGAAGGTCCCGGTGGAGATCCGCGTTCCGGTCGTCCCGGGCTTCAACGACGACCCCGGCAGCATCGACGCCATCGGCGCCGTGCTCCGCGGCCGGGCAAACGTCACCGCCGTCCGCCTGCTGCCGTACCACCGCGCCCGTTCCAAGTACGACGCGATCGGCCTGGCCGACACCACGCCGGACGTCCCGACGCCCCCCGACGCCGTCGTGGCCGCCCTGGCGGGGCGGCTGGCCGACGGCTTCGGCCTGCCCGTCCGGTGACGGCCGTCTACAGCCGCCGCCTCCGCCGCGGCGGGAACTTGCTGCCGAGCGTGCGCCGGAGCGGTCTGGCGGACGTGTCGGCACCCTCGTAGAGCGGAGCGTTCAGGCGGCTCAGGGCCGCCGCGGGCTGGGGCTCCCGGGCCTGGGGCTGGGGCTTCTCGGAGGCCTGGAAACCCTCTACCGACGCCGGGAGGATCTCCCGGTTGATCAGCTTCTCGATCTCGGTGAGGATGCCGCCCTCCTCGGGCGTGACCAGCGTGAAGGCCTTGCCGGCGGCGCCCATGCGGGCGGTGCGACCGACGCGGTGGACGTAGACCTCCACCTCGTCGGGCGGATCGTAGTTCACGATGTGCGTGATGTCATCGATGTCCAGCCCCCGGCTGGCCAGGTCCGTGGCGACCAGCACGTTGATCTTCCCGTCGCGGAACTGCTTGAGCACCTTGTCCCGCTTGCTCTGGTAGAGGTCGCCGTGGATCTCCTTGGCGTTGACCCCCGCCTTGATCAGGTGGGCCGCCACGCGGTCGGCCTCGCGCTTGGTGCGGGTGAAGACAATGGCCAGCTCGGCCTTCTCCTGCTTGAGCAGCGCCACCAGCAGCCGCCGCTTGTCGTGCGGCTGGACGGGGATGTAGAACTGCTCGACCTCCTCGACGGTCAGCTTGTCGGGGGCGAGGAACACCTCGGCCGGATCCTTCATGTACTGGCGGGCGAGGCGGTTGATCTCCGCGTCGATCGTCGCCGAGACGAAGATCGTCTGGTGCTCGCAGGTGATCGACCCGAGGATCCTGCGGATGTCGTCGCGGAAGCCGATGTCCAGCATGCGGTCGACCTCGTCGAGGATCGCGAAGCGGATCGTGTCGAGGTGGAGCAGCTTGCGCTTCATCAGGTCCATGACCCGCCCGGGCGTGCCCACGACGATCGCCGGGTGCTGCTTCAGCTCGACCGCCTGCTGGCGCACCCGCGTGCCGCCGTAAGCGACGGTGATCTTGTGGTCGGTGTAGCGGGCCAGTTCGCGGAAGTCCCTGGCCACCTGGGCGGCCAGCTCGCGCGTGGGGGTGAGGACCAGGCAGCGCACGCCCTCGCCGGCGGTCATCCGCTGGAGTACCGGCAGGGCGAAGGCGCCGGTCTTGCCCGTGCCCGTGCGGGCCTGGCCCATCACGTCGCGGCCGGTCAGGGCCACGGGGATCAACTTGGCCTGGATTTCGCTCGGCTCGGTCCAGTGCATCTTGCCGACCGCGCGGAGCAGGGTCTCGTCAAGGCCCAGTTCATCGAAACTTCGAGACTGTTCGTCTAGCTGTTCTGTCATAGTTCCAATATTCGCAGGTGCTTATCGTTTCGTAACACAGCATTGTACCACCGCTGCAGCGCCGGGGCAATCCTCCAACACCTCTTGCGGCCCACGGATGCCTGGCTACAATCATGGTCCATGGAGCATTACCTTACGGCCGAGGTGTCCCGGGCCGCGGTGTCGTTCAATCTCCGGTGCATCCGGGGACGCCTTCCCAGGCGCTGCGCCCTGTGTGCCGTGGTCAAGGCCGACGCGTACGGCCACCATCTGGCGGGGTTGTGGCCGACGATCGCCGCCAAGGCCGACGCGATGGCCGTCGCGACGCTCAGCGAGGCGATGGACCTGCGCGACATGGGCTACGAGGGCCGCCTGCTGACGACCATCGCCTGCGGTGCCCAGTCCGGCGGGGCGCTGCTGGAGGGGGCCGTCGAGGCCGGGCGGCGGGGGATCGAACTGACGATCACCGACCCCGCCGACGTCCGGGCCCTTCAACGCCGCGCCGCCGCCGCCGGCGTGAAGTTGCCTGTCCACGTCAAGATCGACACCGGCATGGGCCGTTCGGGCGTCCTGCCCGCCGACGCGCCCGCCCTCGTGCAGGCGGTGCGGGAGGCGACGGCGCTCAGATTGGCGGGGGTCTGCACGCACTTCGCCGCCAGCGACGAGGCCGACAAAGCTTATACGAAACGCCAATTCGCCACGTTCACCCGGATCCTGGAGACCCTGGGCGATCTGACGGGCGTGGTCCGCCACGCCGCCAACTCGGCGGCGGCGACGGACTTGCCCGCCACGGCCCTGGACATGGTCCGCGTGGGGCTGGCGGTGTACGGGTATCCTGCCGGCGACGAACTGGCCGATCCGCTGCCCCTGCGGCCGGCGCTGCGGCTGAGCGGGCCGATCGTCCAGGCCAAGCGCCTGCCGGCCGGGGCGGTGTGCGGCTACGGCCGCACGTGCAAGCTGGAGCGTCCCACCCGGATCGGCATCATCCCCTTTGGCTACGCCGACGGGCTGCCGCGGACCCTTTCCTCGCGATGCGCCGCGACGGCGGGCAA
>JAAYZK010000243.1 GCA_012514895.1 Planctomycetota bacterium
CACCTCGCTGCCGTCGTGCACGCGGCAATTGACCAGCTGGCAGCGGCGATAGGAACACGGCGTATCCGGCAGCAGCGGCGTCAGCGGCTCGTCGGCCGCGAAATTCTGCCCCACCAGGATCAACCGGCCTTGTTCGTCGTAGGCCATCTTCGTTCTCCTTCCACGGCCGGGCGGTCCCGCCTCCGCCGAGGCTGCGGCGGGGCCGCCGGGCCGTGGCCCCCGCCCTAACACGGGGGCCGCGGTGGGGGCGAGACGCTCGCCCCCGGGTGATCACGACGTGCCGTCGTCGGCGGCCGTCGCCTGGGCGGCCGCCCAGGCCCGGTCGGCCGGGCAGGCCAGGGCCGCATCGTCCGGCCCGGCCGCACCGAGCACCTGCACGGCCGCCGGGCCGTGCCGCAGGGCCAGGCTCTCGCGGATCACCGCGGGCGTCGGCGTGAGTTTCCTGCCATCCACCGTCGGCCGCAGAATCATGCCGCCGTCGCTGATCGCCCGCTTGACCAGCACGCGCACCAGGCGGTCCGGGGCGGGCTGTGCGGCCTCAGGGGCGGCGTTGTCGGGTTTCTTGGTCTTCGGGGCCATCGAAGGCCCTCCTTTCGTGCTGTGGGCTACGCGTTACGAGTTGTCGTTCGCCCAGGTGCCGACCTCGGCGATGATGACCCACTGAGTGGCATCAATGGCGATGATCGTCACGGACGTAGGCACGGCATCGGCGCCGGCCGACGTGTACTTCTTCGCCGCCGTCCCGCCGTTGATCGTGTCGTCGCCGACGGCCTGGATGATGCAGTCATCGTTTTCCGTCGCGGACACATCCACGAAGGTAAAGGTGAGACCGGCCGCCGCCGCCGGCAGCGTATACGTCACGGCGCCCTGCCCGGCCGTGGTCGAGAATACCTTGCCGCTGTCGGCCGCCGTGAGCGTCTCGGCCGTGCCCGGCTCGATCTCGACGGCCCGCTTGACGGCCCCGGCCGAGAGGTCCAGCGTCGCCCCGACGAACTCCAGGGCGTCATCACTGGCGTCCCAGAGGGCGTAAACGCCGCTCGTATCGCCGTGGAAGTACACGTCGGGACTGTCGTCCTCGGCGCCGGCGACCAGCCGCTGCTCGGTGATGCCGGTCGTGACGATGATCGTGACATCCTGGTTGGCGCCCGTCGCGGCCGTCAGGGCCAAGCCGCCGATCCGCTGCGTGGCGGCCGCGTTTGCGTCCCACACGAACGCCTTGCCGCCCGTGCCGGTCGTCAGCAGGTTCCCGGCGGCGATCGCCTCGCCGCTGGTGACCGTGCACATCGTGCCGACCGGCGCGTAGCGGGACATGTCGCCGGCGGTGGCCGTCAGCTCGCAGACGCCGACGATCTCGTCGGTCGCCGCCGAGGCCGTCTGGATCTTGCCGGCCGCCTCAAGTTTCACGAACAGGCCGCGCGTCACGTTGCCGGTGCCGGCCGTGGCGGTGATGCCGCCGGTCAGGCCGGTGGCGGCCTCGGCCGGCTGCATCACGTGGAGGGCCGCGAAGATCGCCACCAGGGCGATCGCGGCCAGCGTTGCTCTCATTGTCCTGTGCTGCATGTTTTCATCGTCCTTTCAGGCCCACTGCAGGGGCCAGGTAAAGTCTGGGAACCGGCCTACGCGGCAGCGGCCTTGAGCACGACGACCGCGTCGGCGTCGGCCTCCTGGCAGTCCACGTGCGCCAGGGCACGGATCGCCGTCATGTCGTTCTCGAACAGGGCGTCCCGCGAGGTGTCGACGGTGATGTCGCCGATCATGCCGAACACGTGGCTGAGCCGCAGGTCGCCGAAGGCGCCGAACTTCGTGCCCGCCGCGATCGCCGAGGCCGCCGGGAAGCGGCTGGAGATCGTGTACGGGTAGCCGTTGAGCGTGTTGGGCTCGCGCCCGCCGCCGCGCTCGAAGATCGGCAGGGCGTCGGTCGCCGTCCGCAGGGCGCGGGCGACGCGCTCGACCGACAGGTGCATGTACCACTCGGCCTCGGCCAGGGCGTACTCGACCGACAGGCCGGCCAGGAACGTGTCAAAATCGGCGGCGGCCAGCGTGGCGGCCGTGGTGTGGGTATTGGCGGCCGCGACGGCGGTGATCGTCGCCGACTGCAGGATGCCGGTGATGTTGCCGTAGGCGGCGGTCCCGTCGCCGTTGATCACCGCGTCGTCGAACGCGTAGGCGAAGCCATAGGCAATCTCTACCCCGAGCCACTGGCCAAGGTCGGCCAGCAGCCGCTGCTGGCGGTAGAACTCGTTGCACACGGCCACGATCATCGCCCACTTCTGCGGGGTCAGCGTGATCGTGCCCAGCGTCGGGGCGGTGCGGTTGATCAGGGCCCCGGCGGCGGTCGGGGTGGCGGTCAGGCCGCCGGTGCGCTTGCCGATCGTGGTCGTGCCCGTGGTCACCAGCGGCACGCGGCGGCACCGGGTGAAGACGCGGCCCATCGCCTCGACGTTGCGGATGATCTCGGGCCGCACCTCGTCGATGATCAGGTTGCCGCCGCTGGTGGCGATGTCGGGCGTGACCTCGGCGTCCTTCCAGACGCTGTCGCCGAACTCCATGATGCTCTTGGGCACCAGGTCCTGGGGGATCAGCCCCAGCCGCACCAGGCGGACGGTGACCGACGCGCCGAATCGCCGGGCGGTCTCGTCGGAGGTGAACGCACGCCCATCCTTGAGCATCTCCAGCCGCGCCGCGCGGCCGCCGGGGATCACCGCGGCGGCGCCACGCAGGAGCATGCCGTTCTTCTCGGCCCGCCGCTGGGCGTCGATGACGGTGTCGACGTCGGTGCGCATCTGCTTGAGCTGCGCGGCCAGGTCGTCGAACGCCTTCGTGCCGGCGAAGCCGCCGGACGTCTCCATCTCGGCGATCGCGTCGCCGATCGACTTGAGCGTACCCGTCATCGCCTTGGTGTCCGTGGCCTCCACGGCCTGCGTATGCTTGGCGATCAGGGCCTTCAGTTCTGCCAACGTCATGATTGCGTCCTCGATTGGAGGTTAACTGCGTGTCAATTGCTCGCGGACGGCCTTGGCCATCGCGGCGAGCGCCGCTTTCTCCCCGCCGCTCTCCGATGCGCCGGGATCGTCGTCCGCCGGGGAGGGGGCGGTCGCCGCGTCCGTCGCGTCGTCATCGTCGTCGTCGCCATCGTCGAAAATCGCCTCGGGAAGCTGCCCCTCGGCGATCGCGTTGCTCACATCCGCCAGGTCAGCGGCGATGTCGTCCAGGTGCAGCTCGATCGCATCAAGCCGCTCGCCGATCGAGACGTCCACCGCGGCGGCAATCGCGTTCTCCATCGCCTTGGCGATGGCGGCGGCCATGTCGGCCCCCATCACTTCCTCGGTGATCGCCTTGCCGATGACCTTGAAGATCGCGTCGGGATCCTTCGCGTCGGCCAGGGCCTTGGCCATCTGCATCGCCAGGCGGTTGGAAGCCACGGTGACCTGCGATGTCTCCAGCCACTCAACCTGCGTGTAGACGCGGACGCGGATGTCGGACCCGAAACCCGCACGCTTGAAGGGGCCGGCGAGTTCGGGGAACTCCTTGACCAGCTCGGTCACCGACCCCTGCGTCCAACGCACAGGGATGAAACCGACGCTGCAGGCCACCTTCTGCTTGGGGTCGGCGACGAGCTTCCAGTGCTCGTTGGCTGGGACCGTCGTCGCGAAGTCCACGCCGATCGTGACGCGATCGGCCTCCTGGGCGGCCTCGAAGATCGTGCCGATCTGCGTCGGCAGGCCGCTCTCGTTCCAGAGCTGGTGCCCGGCGACGAAGGGGCTGTGCCCGGCCAGGAAGGCCTTGGCATCGAACGCCGACGGGAGAACGACCTCGCCGTGGCGGTCGACCTCGATCGTGCTGGCGACAAACCACGCCCGCCGCTCAACCAGGTCGGCATTCTTCAAAGAGCCGGGAATGAAGCGGTGCTTCGCATCGTCGCTGTCTCGCTCGACAACGCCCCGCGTCAGCCCCGTGATGATCTTCTCGTTGTTCTTGTTCATGCAGCCTTCATCCTCGCAACGACCGCATCGGCGGCCTTCGTATGCGCTAGCACCGCCGCACGGGCCGTCTGGTTGGCGAATCGGCCGACGGCCAGACACTGGCAGTTGATGGTTTCCTCGGGGTGGCCGGCGGCGAAGTCGCGGGGGAACCGCAGGCGGGCGGCGCCGATCTCGAACATCGCGTCGGCGGGGATCGGCTCGGCCAGGTAGCGGGCCTCGGCGGCGATGTGCGCCGGGCGGCGTTCGCCGGCGCCCCGCGAATAGATCCAGCTCTTGTGCGTGAAACCGGCCCGCCGGGCGCCCACGGCGCGGGCCTGGCTGTACACCTGGCCGGTCGTGTTGCGGGCGATCTGCCGGGCTTTCGCGCGGCTGGCCTGGAAAGTGGACTGCACGCGGTCGGCCAGCTCGTTGACGCTCTCGCCGGCCCGCAGGCCCTCGGCGAGCGTGTTGTTCAGCAGGGCGGCCGTGCGGTCGCTGATCAGCTTGCAGCTCGCCCACGCCTGGCGTTCGACCAGGGCCGTGATGGTCGGGCTGGCGGCGGCGGCCGCGACGGCCGCCTCGAGGGCGGCGCCCTCCAGGCCGGCGGCGGCCAGCATCGTCCGCAGGCCGACGTCGGCCGTGCTGGTCATGACCGCGCGGGCCGACGCCCGCAGAGCCTGGGCCTCCTGCCGCACGTCGAAGATGATGCGGAGGATCTCCTCGGCCGCGCCGGCCTTCGCGACGGCCTTGTCGGCGGCACCCAGCAGCGTGCGCAGCTTCCGCACGGCCGCCTTGCCCTGGCGGGCATACGCGGCCCGCAGGATCCCCCGCCATCGCCTGGCGACGGCTTCCCACGGCCGCATGGACGCCTGCCAGAGATGCACGATCTCGGCCTCGCTCGGCCCGTCGGCCTTCGTCGCCGAACCGGGGGCGCGCCGCAGGGCGTCCTCGACGGCCGGCGGCACGGGCGGCAGGCCCGTCATATCGCCGCCGGCCGGCCCGCCCTCGTCGTCGGTGGGCACGGGGGTGCCGCCGGCGTCGTCGGCCCGCACCAGACCGATGGGCAGGTAGCCGTTGGCGTACCACGGCCGCTCGGGCAGGCCGAGATCCAGCAGGTCGTCGATGTCGCCAAGGGGCACGCCCATCGCGAACATCTCCTTGGCCGTGGTGATGCGGGCCAGCCGCATGGCCTGCACCACGGGCAGGTCCTCGACGTCCGCCCAGATCTCGATCGACCCATCCATCGCGTCGACGATCGTCTGCAGGCCGCCGACGAAGTCCTCCAGCAGGGGAAACATCGTCTGCTGCCAGAACATCTGCAGGGCGCCCTGCAGGTAGGCCGAGCTGTCGCCGGCCGACTCCAGCCAGCCGGCGACCACCGGGTGGACGCCCAGCAGGGCGCAGATCTCCAGGCGCGTCGTGGCCTTGCCCTCGTTGAACTGCAGCTCGCTGAACGTCTGGGCCAGCGACGAGATCGTCGCGCCGCCCTCGATGATGGCGACACGGCGGGCGTTTTGGGGCCCGCCGTGCTTGGCGGCCCAGGCGGCGCGGGCCTCGGCCCGCTGCTCGTCGCTGAGCGTGCCGGGCACGGTGATGATCGCGCCGGGCTCGCCGCCGTTGCTCAGGGCACACGCGTTGAACAGGCTCGCCGCGTAGTCCGTGGAGATCGCCAGGCGGCCCGGCGTCGCCGGCGACAAGCCGTCCAGGGGACCCGACGACGACCACATCCGCCAGTAGACGACCTCCTCGGTCGTCAGCGGAATCTTCTGGGCGCCGCTGCCGGACGGTGTGTACTCGAAGCCCAGCAGCGAGGGGAACCCCGAGTCATCCTTCAGCCAGACCGGCTTGATCCGCCGGCCGTCGACGACGTGCATGGAGCGTGGCCGGCGGCCGACCATGTCGGCCTTGACGATCGCCACGCTGCCGGCCGTGTGCAGGTGGCCGGCCCACGCCTCGACGAACTGGGCGATCGTCTGGTAGTTGTTGGGCCGCTCGAACAGGGCGACGACCTCGCCCGACTCGACCAGGTCGCCCTCGACGGCCTTGCCCTGCAGAACGTGCTTGTAGCCGGCGGAAACAGGCCGAAGGGCGCCCCCGCGCCTGCCGTGGCCGCGACCTTCGCGGTTTCGGTCGCTGGGGCTCGCGCCCGAGGACCCGCCGGCCTTGCGGCTGAAACGGAGGGGGACGCCCTTCAGCGACGTCTGGATCGCACGGATGCAGCGGTAGAACCACAGGCTCCCGACGTAGGGGTCCAACGGTTCGGTGAGGCTCACGCCCGCCCCGGTCGTGTCGCCCGAAAGGAACCGCCGGGCGTACTCGTTGAGCGAGATGTCCTTGGCCACCGCCGGCGCCTCGTACAGCTCGCCGACGGCCGGAGAGAACGCGCTGACGACGTCGCTGGTCAGCGTGCCGGCGAAGGGGACGAATTGTCGCGTCGGTTCGGTCATTCGCTCACCCCACCGTCAGGCGGAAGGTTGTGCCCGTGCTCGCCGCGTGCACGGCCAGTGCCAGGGCCCAGAAACGGTCGGCGTGGCCGCTGTCGTCGCGTTCGGCGTCGAAGCGGGGATGGCCCGAGGCCGTCTGCGTCATGCGGACCGAGTGCAGGTCGTCGCGGATCTCGCGGTCGGCCGGGATGCGGATGCGGCGGTCCTCGAACAGCCGCCGCAGCGGGCTGGCCAGCTCGTCCTTGACCGCCAGGGTGAACTTGACGCTCTCGCCTTTGCCGGTCCGCTCGGCGGCCTGGCCGATCTGGGCGCCGACGCCGGTGCCGTCGACGCAGGCCCGCACGGCCTTGGGCCGCCCCAGCCACCGCAGCAGGGCGCCCTCCTTGACGGCCAGCAGCTCGCCGCGGAAGACGATCACGGCGCGGGTCCAGAGCACATCCCCGACTCGCTCCAGCACCCAGATCACCGTGCGGTCGTCGGTCTCGCCGACGTCCATGCCCACGTAGAGCTGGCCGTCGCCGATGGCCGACTCGACGCCCGCCTGGTCGCTCTCGCACGCAGCCAGCAGGTCGTACGGCAGCCAGGCCGTCGTGTCGATCGACGGGATCGCCAGGTACTCCTGCCGCCAATGATCCTCCGATCTACACCTGCGGCGGCGCTCATCTAGAAACTCCTGGCGGCCGAAGCGGGTGCCCTGCGTGGCATTGATCCGCTCGACCAGGCCCTGCTCGACGGCCTCCGGCAGCGTGATGCGGTGGATCGACCAGGGGATGTCGTCGGGCCGTGCCTGCCCGGCCGCGTGACGGTGACCCATCTGCACGTGGCGGTTGAACTCCGAGCCCTCGCCGTTGTGCGTCGAGAGCATCCGCATCCACCCGCCCCACATCGTGCACGGCTCGGCGGCCTCGTACATCGCGACGGCCTGGTCGTGGTAGGCGAACTCGTCCAGGCCGATGTCGCCGCCCTTGGAGCGGAAACGGCGGGGGTTGCTCGACATCGCCGTCATGCGGGCGCCGCCGGGGAATCGCACGCAGAAGGCCGTGCCGGCCCGGCCCGTCTGCGGGTCGTCGACCTGCTCGGTGAAGCGGTCGGCCACCGCGCCGGCGACCTCCAGCCAGTGGCGGCAGTAGTCGGCGAACTCGTAGGCGGCCGATTCGTCGGCCGAGCTGAACCAGTAGTCCACGTGCTCGCGCGGCCGGCCCGGCAGGCGGGTCATGACGACGTCGTTCGCCTCCGTGTAGGTAGCGCCGATGCGGCGGGACTTCTCCCAGATCTTCATCGGCGACGTGTCGCGCCGCCAGGCCTCCTGCCAGGGCAGCAGCACGCGGCCGGCGGTCGTCTTGGGCGCGGTCAGCAGGTCCATCACGCGGCCCCCTGCATGATCTTGTCCAGCTCGGCGAACACCGCCTCGCGGCTGACGGCCCCGTCGCCCCGCTTGGCCGCCGCCGCGTCGATCGCGGCCTTGGCCGCATCCACATCGCGGGCAAGCTGCCGCCGCTGCAGGTCCACCAGCTGCGCCCTCGCCTCCACGCCCCGCAGCTTGGCCGTCGCCTCCATCAGGCGGATGACCTGGGCGGCGTTGTCGAGGCTGAATCCGTCCGTCTGGATCTGCTGGAGGGCGTCGAAGATCAGCTGGCCGGCGATCTCGGCGTTCATCGCCGTCGTCGACAGCCCCGTCCGCCGCGACTCATCGGCCATGTAGCCGGCGAGCTTGGCCTTGGCCGTCAGCACCTCCATCCGCTTGAGGGCGTCCTTGCGGTCGCGATGAATCGTAGTCACGGACGTCTTGACGCCGTGCTCGGCCAGCCAGGTGCGGATCTCCTCGAGCGTCTGATGGTGCTCATCCCGCAGGCGCAGGGCGTACTCGGCGGCCAGGTCGCCGGTGATCGCCCGCTGCACTTCGCTGCGCCGCACGCGTGCCATCAGTCCAGCACCTCCACCTGCGCCCAGGGCTTGTTCTGACCGACGAACGTCACGCCCTTGGGCGACACCTTCAGCCGCCGGCGATCGCCGGCGCCGACGACCTCCAGCAGCCCTTTGCCCAGCAGCCAGTCGATCTGCACCTCGGCTTCGTCGCGGGCGATGAACACGTCCTCGGCCTGGATCAGGCCGCTGACCAGGTCGCCGTGGGCGATGCCGTACGGCTGGGCGGCGTACAGGACATCCAGGGCGATCGTGCGGATGTAGTGCATCCTGGCCATGCTCATCAGGCGGTCTCCCTAAGATGGGACTCCAGCCGACCCGTGGCGTGAGCCACGGCCGAGTCGAGCCGGTTGATGCGGTCGTGGGCGCCCTTGACGCGGGCCTCGTTCCGTTGGTCGAACTCGTCGAGCTTCTCCTCGACGCGGTTGCCCACGGCGTGGATCGTGGCGGTCAGGCGGACCATCTCGCTCTTGGAGACCAGGTCCATCCGCCGCTCCGGGCAGGCCGTTTCGATGGCAGCCAGGCGGCAGCCGTGGGCCTTGAGATCCTGCTCGACGGCACCCAGCCGCTCGGAGACCTGCTTCATCTGCTGACGGATGACCGGCAGGGCGATCACCGTGGAGACCAAGGCCGCGACGGCCCCGGCGATGACGTAGGAGATAAGGCTGTCGGCGATGCGGCCGGGGTTGGGGCCATCCATGGCCCCAAGCAGCCCGGCCATTCGCACAAGGGTTTCCTGCCCCATCGCGAGGGCGTCCATGCACCTCGCCACGCCTTCCGTGGCGGCCGCTGCGTCCCTGACAGCGGCGAGGCCGTCCGTGGCCGCTGCGGTCACAAGTAGCATGCCGAGGCTCAACCCCCGACCTCCTGGCCGGTGGCCGGCCGATGATCCGTTCCCGCCGATCGAGGCGCCCGCCCGACCGGCTGGCCGTCTGGCCCGAGCAGTTCCTCACGCCAGACCTCCACGCACGGCGGCGCCTGGATCGCCAGGCGGGCGCGGTTGCCATCGCGGATTTCATGGAGCCGCACGGCGATCTCGCCGACCGGCGTCTTCAGGACGAGCTTCCGACCGATCCGTCGCGTCAAAACCAGCCATCCCATGGCGTATGCCTCCGTGCCAAAGTTCTCTATTTCGGCTAATAATCCACGTTACGAATAATTGCAAGCCCTGAATTTTCAGGAAATCGCTTTTTGTGGCGATGTAAGCTCCCGCAGGTCGCCGACGAGGCGGCCGACAGTGGCCTGCAGCCGCCGCAGGGCCTCGTCGCTGACCAGCGTGGCGGCGTGTTTGCGGGCCACGCGGTCCAGGTCCCGCTGGTAGACGGCCCGGTGCTCCGTCATGAACTCCAGGATGGCGTCGAGGATGCCGCCCATCGACATCTGGCCCTGGTCGACCAGGTCGGCCAACTCGTCGCACGCCTCGGCCCCGAGGCCCAGGGCGGCCCGCTGCTCGGCCGTGGCCGCGAAGGAGAGGAAGAGGTTGGCCATGTTCGCCTCGGCGCGGCCTCGCCCGTAGATCGCGGCCAGGAACAGCCAGCAGCGGCCCATCTCGCGGGCCTGGGCGGCGGCGGTGTCGTAGATCGTGCGGTCGGCGGGGCCCCAGGTGTAGCCCTCGCCGGCGATGCCCACGACCTCGCGCAGGCCGCAGACGACGCGGCCGTAGGCGATCACGGCCCGCAGCTCCCGCGTGTTGGCCAGGCCGAGGGCCTCGGCCAGGCGGCGGCCCGTCAGGGGCGTCCCGGCCCGCCGCAGCCACCGGCACAGCGTCCGCAGCAGCCATGCCAGCGTGACCGGATCGCGGAATCGCGGCGGAATCCGACGACCCCGCTGCTCGAGTTTCCGCATCGCGGCGGCGTACTGGGCCTCGGAAATGTCGAAACGGTCATGGTGCCGCCCTGCTGTCATCCTTCGCTCCTGGACTTGACGTTTGGTCCCTGTTCGTGTACAATGGCACGATCCGACTCGGGGGAGATCTCATGCGACGATGGTTTCTGGATCATTTTGACGGTCTGGGGTGGCTGGCGAAGGCGGCGGTCGCCGTGGCGATCGGCGCCGGCGTCGCGCTGCTGCTGGCGGCGGGCGAGGCGGCCGAGCGGGAGCGCGCCGTCGCCAACGCGCGGTCGATGCGCTTCCACCGGCCGACCTGCCCGGCCGCCGAGCGGATCCACCCGGCCAACATCCGCCGGTTCCGCACCCACGCCGACGCGCGTGCCGCCGGCTACCGCCCCTGCAGGGCGTGCGACCCCGACGGGGACAGGATGCCGAAAGACCCTGATTTCATTGATGTTTCGCACGATTCGTCTTCTCCTATCCCTCACGCCGGCGGTGGTCCTCCCGCAGGACCTCGACACAGATCGCTACCACAGCATTGACCAGTTCGGGCACCCGCTGCGGCGGCGCGTTGCGGAAGGTCTCCCTGTCGCCCTCGCGGAAACCGAAGTCCGCCAGGCGGCGCCGGACCTGGTCGCGGAGAGCCAGCTCCCACGTGCCGCCCTTGCCGAGGTAGCTCACGCGCCGGCCTCCGGGGTGGTATCCGGCACAACCGTCGGCACGCTTCGCTCGGCTCTCTCACGGCGGAAGCGGTGCGCCAACCGCCACGCTTCGTCCGTGAAGCGGAAGCCGCGTCCGCCAACGTAGCAGATGAGCCGGTCGCCCGACCACTGCAGCATCTGGTCAATCTCCTCGTCGTTGACCTGACGTAAATCGATCTGGCCGTCATGGTCGACCAGGCGGGTTTCAAGGTACATCAGCAGACTCTGCCGCTTGCGATCCATCAGCGACTCCTTTCTGTGCTCTCGCGATCCCGCTTCATGATCACCATCGCCTGGCGGTCGGCCTCGAACGCGGTGATCCGCCGGGCCGTGCGGCCCATCTCCACCAGTTCCTTGATGGCCTGGCTCCGCAGGGCCTGTTTCTCGGCCTCTGCAAGGGCCGTGAAGCGGGCCTTCACGGCCGCGTCGGGGTCGGCCGGGGCCATCCGCCCGGCGGCCGCAGCGACCAGGTCCCGCACGCGGGGGTCGGCCGGCGGCCGGGCGGCGGCGGCCTTCTCGGCGTCGGCCTCGATGGCCTCGAGGAGGTCGCGGATGTAGTGGGCCCGGAAGAAGTTGTCCGGCCGCTTCCAGTTGCCCGTTTTGAGGTTCCACTCGGTCCCGGCGTAGCGGACGATCGCGGCGGCGATCTGGTCGGCGTCGAACGCCTGCAGGCAGTCGCGGATCAGGCGGAATCGCGTCAGGTCGAGGATCCGGATCTTGTTCTTGCCGCCCTTGCCTGGCCGGGTCAACGTCCTGTTCCAGTGCGCGACCAGGTCGCACACATCCGCGACGACGGCACGGTCCCGCGCCGTCATCTTGGCCGACTCGTCGCGGTAGGCCGTGCGGAAGTCGTAGTCGACGACGGGCACGAGGGCCGCCCGCCAGGCCGATGGGAAGAGGCTGGAGGTATTCAACGTCTGCCCTCCTTCCAGCGGCGGACCAGTTCATCTCGCTTGATCCGGGCGAGCCGGCGCGCCGCCCGTCCATCCTCGCGGATGCACCACGCGCCGATCCAGACGATCGCCACGATGCCCGCCAGCGTGATGGCGATGTAGACGATGAGGATGGCGTTTATGAGGGCTTGCTCGTTCATAGCGGCCTGCCATCCTTCCAGCGGCGTTCCAGCAGCTCGCGGAGACGCTGGCGGTGCTCTCGCTGGTACCGCTCCTCGGTGATCCACCACCACACCCCGCCGGCCAGGCTCGCCAGAAAGAGCAGCCACCCGAGGATAGCGCCGACGATCTTCCATACATTCATGGCTTGCCATCCTTCCGCCTGCCACCGTGCCGTTCGGCCCACGCGGCAATGAGCATGGCCAGGAGACTCCAGACCGCACAGACGAGCAGTACAATCACGTCCGACGGGATCTCGTAGGTGGTCACTGTTTCCATGGGCTACGCCTCCTCCTGGATCTGGTCGATGAGGGCGTCGATCCGAAACTGGATCTCTTCCATGTGGTCGCGCTGCCACCGGGCGTCGGCCTTGAGGGCCTCGACCTGCTGGGCGGGCGTGGCCGTATTGGGCAGGGCCAGGAAGTGCTGGAGGTCCCAGGAGTCGCGGCCGATCATGACGGCTTCCGTAACGTGCCGGGGTTTTCTCATGGGCTACGCCTCCTCTCCTGCAGCGACGGCGGGCAGGGCGGCCTTGAGGACAGCGATCTCCTCTTCGAGGCGATCGACGCGGAGCCGGGCCTTCGCGGCGTCGTATTCCCGGCGGTACGCCTCGTAGGCGGCCTTGAACCGCTCGTACGCTCGCATGTCCCATCCCATCTCGGGCAGCGGCGGCGGGAACGGCGGCCGCGTGGGGTCGACGACACATTGAATGTAGACGTTCATGGGCATGGCCTACGCCTCCTTCCCTGCAGGGGCCGCCAGGGGCATCTGCTCACGATCGGCGGCCTGCTTCATGATCTTCTCGGCGGCCTCGACTGCCCGTCGAGCGGGGCCGTCCTGGCCGCTGCGGGGCTGGAGGTGGTTGACTGCGGCGATGAGCATGCGGACGGCGTTGTGCAGGTCCATGCGGTGACGGTCGATCACCGCCAGCGTCGACTCGGACCACGCGTGGGCGACCAGTTCGGTGGGCCACGCGGCCTTGGGCTCGGGCGGGATGCAGCGGGTCTGCCCGGCGTCGTGCGGCGGCTCGGCGGGCGCCGCGTCGTAGTACGCCAGTTCCGCCGGCAGCGTGGCGGGGTCTTTGGCCTCGACCTGATGACAGCACGCGCCGCACCACACCTGCTTGACGTCGACCAGCTTGCCGCAGCCCTCGCAGCGGAAGGCCCGCGCCGCATCGGCCGTTTTATTCGCCTCGGCCAGCTTTGCCTGCAGGTCGGCGATCTCCTCGCCCCGACGGTTGCTCAGTTCGACGGCGTCGGCCGCCAGGATCTTCGTCGCGGCCAGTTCGTCCCGCAGATCGCTGATCTGCCGTTCGCTGACGTCGCACTGCATTACGGTGTCGGTCCACCTCTTGTCCGCTTGACGCCGCTCCTCGGTCAGCTTGGCGACCGCCTCGCGCAGGGTTCGCTCATATTCGGCACGCTCGGCGTCAATCCGGGCTTGGAGCGTCTTGATCGTCTCGCCTTGATTCTTCAGCCGCCGGGCGGCCTCGTTGACCAGGGCGGCGGGGCTACCCATCGGCACCGAGCCGAGGGAGGCCAGGTAGTTGCACATCTCCGGCGTGGTCACGTCGGCCAGGTCCGTCGGCAGGCCGTCGGCGACGGCCTCCAGGAGGGCGTTCATGTTCTGGAGGCTGGTGTACGCCTGCCGCAGACTCGCGTGCATGTTGGCCGCGTCTTCCAACGCCTGGGCCTGCACAGCAAGCGAGGACCGCAGGCCCGTCGTTTCGCCGCGAAGTTTGGCGATGTCGTTTCGCAGCTCGTCGCGTTGGCTGATCGCCTCAGCGAGTTCCTTCTGATGGAAGAGGTCGCGCTGTGCGAGGCGGCGTGGCATCTCGTTCATCGCATCGCGATACGCCTCGGCCAGGCGGACGACGCCGTCGGCCATGTCTTCTCCGACGCCGATGAAGTCCGGCAGGACGCCGTGGTCGGGACGAAACGCGTCGTGGAGGCGGCCGCAGACACGCAGGCACTCCGCTTCCGCCTGGGCGGCGTGCTCCAGCCGCCGTGCGGCCTCCGTCATGAGCCGCGCCGGACCGCTCTTGTCGCCCCAGACCGCCGCGAGCTTGCTCAGGTGCTCGACGACGGCCTCGGCGGTGACCGCCCGGTAGTCATCCGCCCATTCGATCGGTCGCGTCATGGCCGCACCTCGCTCTCCTCGGCCAGGATCGCCTGGGCGATCGACGAGACCAGGCTGCGGGCGCCGCGGTAGCTGCCGTCGGCCAGGGGCAGCAGCCCGGCCTGGCGGGACAGAACGAGCCACAGGCGGGCGTCGTGGGGGTCGGTCGCGTCGACGGCCTCGCCCTCGGCCATCCATGCGAGGATGGGCTCGACGGCGCGGGCCAGCTCTCGCATCTCGTCGATCTGGCAGGCCAGCTCGGCCGTGTGCAGGGCCGCGCGCTCCATCGCACGCAGGCGGAAACGGATCCGCCGCCAGCGGGGCGGGCGGGTCCTCGTGGGGGTCGTGGTCGTCGTGATCATCCGTGTCATCCTTTCTGCCGTTTCATCATGGCCGCCAGGGCGTCGATCGCCCGGCCGAGCCAGTAAGTGGAGACGGCATCGAGACGCTCGACGCCGTCGAGGTTCGCCATGTGCGGGCCCGTCACGAACGCCAGGAGGGCCGCCTCGCTCCAGCGCAGATCGCCGGCCAGCCGCCGCAGGCGGTACAGCAGGGCGGCCGTCGGGGCCCGCTTCAACTCATCCCGCCAGTAGGTTGGCGTGCGGGCGAGCTGCCGGCCGACCTTCGCCAGCTCGGTCTCGTACCACGCCATCACGGCGATGAAGCCCTGCCGCGACGCCTTGGGCGACGCGGCCGAAGGGAATCCGCCGATGTTGATCTGCACGACGCGCCGCATGGCGTCGGTGAACTCCGGCCCCATCAGGCGGGCGGCCTGGTGCAGGGCCTTTTTCTGGCCGGTGGTGAGGCTCATCAGGCGCCCACCTCCGCGGCAATCCACTCGCCCCGGCCGGTCGGGCCCTCCGCCGGCTCGCCGGCCAGCAGCGCCGCCAGGCGGCGGGCCATGTCCCGCAGGTGGTGCGCCGTCAGCGGCCGGGGGCTCTCGGGGTGAGGGCCGCCGATGAAGTGGAATCGCAGCGGCTCGCCGCTGCGGGCGATCGCCTGCATGACGGCGAACAGGCCGCACTCGGCCTTGGGGCCGAAGACCAGCACGATGTCGGGGCGGGCCCGGCGGATCGTGGCCAGCATGTAGCGGGCGTCAGCCGGAAACCACGGCGGCGTGTGACCGTGCACCTCGGGGGCCGTGTTCGCCCACGTCATGCGGTCGCAGAGGTCATCGCCGAACAGTCGCCGCAGGCGGCGGTCGGCGCGGCTGCCGGGGGCCGGGGGGTTCTGCGTGATCGCCAGGATCTTCATGGATTGCTCCCATCCAGGCTCCGTTCCTCGGCGGCCCACCCGACCAGGGCCAGCATCACGCCGGCCACGGCCCACAGCGTCGCCCCCACGCAGCCGGC
>JAAYZK010000028.1 GCA_012514895.1 Planctomycetota bacterium
GATCGAGTGGAGCACGCGCTGGTTCGGCCCACCCAAGGACAGGCCCGCCATCCGAACGCTCTATCTCGCCGATGCGCGAGGCTGGGAGTTCACAGCTTCCCCCGATGGCGGGGGCAGCGCCTACTTTCCCCAGGGCGGAGGCAGCGTCTGGCCCAACTCCGCCAAGGTCAGGCCCCTCGGGGTGGAGGCCTATCTGGGTGGACGCCTGCTCGGCTGCCTCGACAAGCGGATCGACGAGGTGATTCGCGAAGGGACGTTCACGATGCGCGTCGAGCACGGCGACGACGGCGGCGTGGCTGCATACGTCGTGGCCGGGACTGTCGCCGCCGAACGCCGCGAAGGCAGCCGGTGGGAACACCGCGCCCTGACGGCCGGCGCGTCGGCTGAGCCGACCGACTGGCTCTACACGTACCAGCTCCGGTTCGACCCGGCCCACGGCTTCAACCTTGCCGAGGCCGTCGTGGACTCCCGCCCCAGCGAAGCCTACGTCGACGCCCAACCGACCGGCAGGCGGCATGTCCGGACGGTCATCGAGGTGCCCCGCTTCGAACAGATCGAAGGCGTCTGGGTCGCCATGGAGGCCGCCGTCCAGTACAACAGCCGTTACGCGCGCAACGAGTACCTCAACGAGAGAAGCCGTTTCGTGCGGTCACAGGTGAAGCTGAATCCCGATTTCGAGGCCCTGGACGCCTTCTCCATGGCATGGGTCCCGGAAGGGGCCGTCTTCCTCTCCGCTTTGACCGATCCGCCGCAATGGTTCATCTGGCGGGACGGCCAATTGGTGCCCCGCCAACTGCCCAAGCCCACCTGGACGCCGAAGACGCCGCTGGACACCGCCGGCGAGAACGGCAAGCGCGTCGCCGAAACCCTGGCGGCCTACCGCCACCTGCGGACGCGGCTGCATTTCAGCGGTCTGCGGATCGAGGCCGAAAGCACCATTGCCCACGGCCCCGCCGCGGCGATGAAATACCGCCGCGAACAGTCCCAGCTTCGCTGGAACCCGCAGAGCATCAGTTGGCGTGCCCGGACGTGGGGGTTCATGACGCCCGACGCTGAACCGGTCCGCCAAGCCGAGCCGCTGTACGCCGGCCTCAGTTGGGCCGCCGGCACGCTGGAAGAACGCAAGCGCGGGCCACACGAGACCGCCGCCGTGACGACCGGCCAAGGCGCGGCAGAGAATGCCTGGGTAGCGGCTCTGGCCGAAGCCGATGCCGCGGCCGCCCTGCTGGGGATCCTGGCCGACGACAGGGCGTTCGTGGACGCCGCCCTGGAGACGGCCGATGCCATCACGGCCCTGGACGGCACCCAGAAGGCCGCAGGCGTTGACTGCGTCGTGCTCGAAGCGACGCGGGGCGATACGTTCTACCGCCTCTGGTTCGCGCCCGGCCGCGACGGCAACCTGGTCAAGGCCGAGGTGGCCCGCGGCGGCGACCATCCGCTGACGTTCACGCTGGACAACGTGGCCCTGCGGCGGGTCCACCGGCTCTGGGTGCCAGTGGGCGCGAGGATCGTCACCGACTGGCGTCAGGGCGGCGTCGCCTGCCGCCGCGAGGTCCGCTGCGAGCGCACCGACGTGGAACTGCCCTCCCTGCTCCGCGGTCCGGAGGACTTCGCCCTCTCCGCCCTGGGCGACTTCCGCCCCGGCACGGCAGCAAACGCGACGAACCGTCCGCCGGACTCCCATGAGCCGTGAGGCGATAAGAGCGGGAGACGTGAAGGGAGTCCTGAACACCGCGTGCAGGTGGAGTAGCGGATCGGCTCGGGCTCGGGCGGCTCGTTCAGCATTCGGTTCAGCAGGTTGACCAGGGGGTTCTGCATGGAGGCCAATGTAAGGGCGCGGCTGGTCGAATGCACCCAGAAATGCCGGGCGGCGTGCGCTGTGGGGGAGACGGCGGGCGAGACTGGGCTTGGACCGCCTGTAAGTGCAGGACACCCCCCGAATGA
>JAAYZK010000244.1 GCA_012514895.1 Planctomycetota bacterium
GCCAGGCCGAACCGCTCCAGGGCCTCGACGATCTCGCCGGGCGTACCCAGACCCTTGCACGTCGCGAAGTTCATCTTGAATGACGCCACAGCACCTCTCCAATCGGGTCAAAGACGGGGATGATACGCGCTGCCGGCTCCGGCGGCAATGGTCTGAGCGGGCGCAAGGCGCCCCAACCGCGGAAGGGACCGTGCGCCGCAGGTTGCTTTTCGCGCCGAGGGGGCATACCTTGACCGCAGATCGACCATGGCGACGCGACCGACCATCCTGTGGGCGCTGCTCGCGGCGGCCGCCGGCGGCGGCTGTGCGGGGAACCAGCCCATCGTGCTGCCGGAAGCGGCGGCGCCGCCGGGGTTTGCGGCCCTGGCCGAGGTGCTGGCGGCCGTGGTGGACGCCGACGGCGCCGTGGAGCCGACGGCGCTGGCGGTGCGCCTGCCGCAGTTGGAGCACCAGTTGGCGGCCCTGGCCGGACCCTGGCCGCCCGAGGCGCGGGCGGCGGGATCGGACGCACGGCTGGCCTGGCTCTACAATGCCCGGGCCGCGTGGAGCCTGCGGATCGTCGCGCGGGAGCGGATGATCGACGCGGTGTTCGGCGACGTCTTCCACCTTCCCGAACGCATCGATGCGCGGCGCCTGCTGGCGACGCCCTTCCCCATGGACGGCGGCCTGTGGACGCTGGCGGCGATCGACCGGGAACTGCTGGCCTACGAGGATGTCCGCGTCGCCGCCGCGGCCCCCGGCGCGACCGACTGGGCGGCGCCGCTGCCGGGGGCGCCGTTCGAGGCGGCAACGGTCCGGGCGACCCTGGACGCACGGTTCAACGCACTGCTCGCCGACGGGCGGCGGGTCGTTGTCGATCACGGCGACCAGCGGCTGGCCGTGCCGCCGGCCCTGTGGGCGGCCGCCGGCCGGATCGTGGCGGCGTATGAGACGCGGTACGGCACGCGGGACGCCCTGCTCGTCACGGCCCTGCTGCCCTACGCCCAGGGCAAGGCGCAGCGGCGGCTGGTCAGCGCGATGGGCTATGAGGCGGTCCGGCGAAGCGGCGATCCGGGCATCGTGGCGGCCGGCAAGTGAGCTTTCAGGAGAATGTCCGCATGCACGTGATAGCGGCGCTGGGGCAACACACGATCAACCTGCTGGACGGGACTGGGCGCTTCTGGCTGTTCGCCGGGCAGAGCTTCTACAAGGCGCCGTCCAGCCTGGCCGGCCGGCGGAACCTGCGGCTGACGGGGCGGCAGATGTTCGAGATCGGCACCCGCAGCCTGCCGGTGATGATGGTCACGGGCATGTTCGTGGGCATGGTCCTGGCGGTCCAGGCGGTCGCGCAGTTCAAGAGCGCGGGGCTGGAGGGGCAACTGGGGGCGATCGTCAACATGTCGGTCCTGCGGGAGCTGGGGCCGGTGCTGGCCGGCATCCTGCTGGCCGGACGGGTCGGCGGGGCGATCACCGCCGAGCTGGGCACGATGCGGGTCACCGAGCAACTGGACGCCCTGCGGGCGATGGGGGCCGACCCGGTGCGCCACCTGGTCGCGCCGCGCCTGGTGGCGTGCCTGCTGCTGGGACCGCTGCTGGTGATCTACGCCGACCTGATGGGCATCTTCGGCTCCTATTACGTCAGCGTCTTCATCTACGACATCAACGCCGCGACCTTCTGGTCGCACGCGGCGGCGGTCGTGGAGTTCTTCGACATCCTCATGGGCCTGATCAAGAGCGTCCTGTTCAGCGGGGCGATCGTGCTGATCTGCTGCTACACGGCCTTTCACTGCCGCAGCGGCGCCGCCGGCGTCGGGCGGGCCTGCACGGAGAGCTTCGTGTTCAGTTGCATCGCGATCCTGGTGCTGGACTTCTTCGGCAACGTCGTGCTGGACGTGATCTACCAGTCCCTGTACGGCGTGAAGATCATGGTGGCCTGACC
>JAAYZK010000029.1 GCA_012514895.1 Planctomycetota bacterium
GCCAAGGCCGAGCCGCCGCCGCGGCAGACGTGAGGCCGAAGGATCGATCCATGGCGGCGGGGGGTCGTATACTATGAGGAAGCCGCAGGTGCGGGGGGACGGGTAGGAGCGTTGACGTCCCCGGGGGGCGGCGAGGCGGTACGCAAGCGGAGCGGGATGAGTGAGTAAGGGTGGATCTTCTGTCAAGATTCATCCGGAAACAGCCGACAGAACCTTTGGCCGGGGGCCCTTGGAGCGCCGCCGGCGCCGCCACGCCGCGGCGAGGGCATTTTTCCACTTTCACCGTGTGCCTTGCCATCGTTATGATCCCTGGCAGAACCACCCCGGCCGCGACGTGTGCCGGAGGTGACCGAACCGTACACCGATTGGGTACAAGGACGCCGTATGAGCAGTAAAGAACAGCAGAAGGCCGCCAACATGTACACCGGCGGCGGTCAGATCGATCCGGAACTCCAGAAGGAGCTCGACGCCGCCCTGGGCGACATGAGCCTGGAGGACATCGTGGACACCGAGACCCCCCGGCGCTCGGTCCCGGCGGGCGGGGAAGGGCCCAAGGACGGCCTCGTGCACGGGCGGGTCATCGCCGTGCAGGGCGAGGACGTCTTCGTGGACCTGGGCGGCAAGAGCGAGGGCGTTCTTCCGGCCCTCCAGTTCGGCGACGAGGCGTTGCCGGAGGTCGGCTCGGTGATCGAGGTGAAGGTCACCGGCTACAACGCCGCCGAGGGGCTGGTCACCCTGTCGCGCAAGGGGGCCGTCGAGGAGGCCTCGTGGGAGGCCATCGAGGTCGGCCAGGTGGTCGAGGGGCGCGTCACGGCGTTGAACACCGGCGGGCTGGAGCTCAACGTCAACGGGATCCGGGCGTTCATGCCGATCAGCCAGATCGAGCTGCACCGGATCGACGACTTGGCGCCCTACGTCAACCAGCGGCTGACGGCCAAGGTGCTGGAGATCCGCAAGGACAGCGTCGTGATCGGCCGCCGCGAGCTGCTGGAGGAGCAGGCCGCCGCCGCACGGGCCGAGACGATGGCCGAGCTGACCGAGGGCCAGGTCGTCACCGGCACGGTCCGCAGCATCGTCAGCTATGGCGCCTTCGTGGACATCGGCGGCGTGGACGGGCTGCTGCACGTCAGCGACATGAGCTACTCGCGGGTGGAAGACCCCGCGACGGTCGTCCAGCCGGGCCAGCAGGTGCAGGTGGCGATCCTGAAGATCGACCGCGAGCGGGACCGGATCTCGCTGGGCCTCAAGCAGGTCAAGCCCGACCCGTGGGAAGGCGCCCAGACCAAGTGGGTCGTCGACGACATCGTCAGCGGCCGCGTCGTGCGCCTGGCCGACTTCGGGGCGTTCGTCGAACTCGAAGAGGGCATCGACGGGCTGATCCCGATCAGCGAACTGACCTTCGAACGCCGCGTGAAGCACCCCTCCGACGTGGTCAAGGTTGGCGACGTCGTCCGCGTCCGCGTGCTGAAGGTCGAGCCCGAGCGCAAGCGGATCAGCCTGTCGCTCAAGAAGGTGGGCGACGATCCGTGGATCGGGGCGGCGGGCCGCTGGCCGGCCGACAGCCTGGTCGAGGGCACGGTGGTCCGCACCGCCGATTTCGGCGCCTTCGTGCAGCTTACGCCGGGCGTCGAGGGGCTGGTGCACATCAGCGAGCTGTCCAACGACCACGTCCGCGCCGTCACCGACGCGGTCCGCCCGGGCGACACCGTCAAGGCGAAGGTCCTCAGCGTCGACGAGGATGCGCGGCGGATCTCCCTGTCGATCAAGGCCCTCAGCGATACCGTCGCGCCGGCCGTGCAGGAGGCGGCGCCCGAGGCGCCGGCCAGGGCAGTGTCCAAGCGAGACAAGCCCCGCCGCGGCGGACTGGAGTTCCCCGGCGGCGGGCTGTCGCTGGGGAATCTGTAGGCCGTCCGTTCATTCACGGCCTTGACAGGCGCCCCTGCCACGGGTAGCATCATCGGGCTGTGTCCGACGTCGGGCACGGCACCGACGGCCTGTCGGAGCGGCAGATGGCCAAGCGAAAAGGCAGTACGGCGCTGTTCGAGGTGATCGCCCGGGCGACCAGGGACGGTGTGCGGACGCCGTCGTGGATGCGTCCGGGCGACCGGCCGTCAAGCGAGCAGCGCAGTGCGGTGACGTTGCGCCAGCCCCCCGGGCTGGACGGCTCGCCGCCGACGGCCCGGCCGCCCGGCAACGTCGAGCCGATCGTCCGCATCGACGGGCGGCACCTGCGGCTGACGTTCGGGTCGGTCAGCGGCGCGATCGCCGTCATGGTGGCGCTGCTGCTGCTGGCCGGGGCGTACAAGGTGGGCCACCACGTCGGCCACCGCGCCGCCGCCGGACGGGCGGCGCCGGCGGGGTTGCCGTCGGTGCTCGGCGGGACCGGCGAGCCGGCGGCGTACGACTTCCAGGCCGTCCAGCAGGCGGCCCTGGAGCGGCTGCCGGCCAAGGGCCGGATCCTGATCGTCGCCGAGGGCATCGCCTCGAAGGCCGACGCCGAGTTGATCCAGCAGTACCTGTGGTCGGAGGGCTTCCTGCCCTACGTCCACCAGGATGAGACGGGCCGGTACGCCGTGCTGGACACGGTGGACCTCAATGCGATGTCCAGGGACGACGAGAGGCTTCACCGCCAGGCCCTGGAGGCGCTGGGACGCCAGCCGTCCTGGTCCGGGAGCAAGCAGTACGATTTCTCCGGGGCCCGGGACTTCGAGTACGAACGTTAGAGACTATCCAAGCAGGAGTTGCACCCATGAGTGTTGACCGTACGCTGCGTATCAAGTCGGGCGTGGCCTCCAGCCGCAACGTGCTTCGCCGCGCCGAGCGGATCGCCGCGATGACCGACAAGGGCACCTTCGATCCGGAGGCCACCAGCCCGCTGGGTCTGCCCAAGACGCGCGTCAAGGGCGCCCGCAAGGCCTCGGCCAAGCCGGCCGGCGAGAAGGCGGCCGCCGCCGAAGGCGCCGAGAAGCCGTCGGAAGCCTGACACCCCGCGCACTCGACGCACGGCAGCCGCATCCGACTGCCGGAGGAGTACCCATGGCCGGCAGATTCGCCCTCGCCGATCGCATGGCCCTCATCGACGCCAGCGGCATCCGCAAGGTGTTCGACCTGGCGGCCACGATGAAAGACCCGATCAACCTGTCGATCGGCCAGCCCGACTTCGACGTGCCCGAAGAGGCCAAGCGGGAGGCGATCGACGCCATCGCCCGCGGGTTCAACAAGTACACCCAGACCCAGGGCGACGGGCCGCTGCGCGAAGCGATCCGCGGGATCATCGCCTCCGAGTTCGGCTGGGGCGCCGACTACGGCCACCTGGTCACCTCCGGCGTCTCCGGGGCGCTGGTCCTGGCATTCCTGGCGCTGCTGAACGAGGGCGACGAGGTCATCATCCCCGACCCGTACTTCGTGATGTACCGCCACCTGGTGAACCTCTACGGCGGGGTGCCCGTCACGGTGGACACCTACCCGGACTTCCGGCCCGACCCGGCCAGGATCGAGGCGGCCATCACCGACCGGACGCGGGTCCTGGTGCTCAACAGCCCGGCCAACCCCACCGGCGCCGTCTATACCCAGACGGAACTCGAGGCGCTGGCGGCTATTGCGCGCAAGCACGACCTGCTGGTGATCTCCGACGAGATCTACGACGCCTTCTGCTATGACGGGCCGTTCGCGTCGATCGCGCCGCTGTACCCCAACACCCTGGTGATGCGGGGCTTCTCCAAGACGTACGCCATGACCGGCTGGCGCCTGGGCTGGTGCGCCGGGCCGAAGCACGTGATCGAGGCGATGACGATGCTCCAGCAGTACAGCTTCGTCTGCGCCCCGTCGATGGCCCAGGCGGCCGGCGTGGTCGCGCTGTCGCTGGACGTCGGCCCCTACGTCGAGGCCTACCGCCGCAAGCGCGACAGGGTCGTCGACGCCCTCGGCGAGTCCTTCGGGCTGATCCGCCCCGGCGGGGCCTTCTACGCGTTCGTCCCGGCCCCCCAGGGGCAGACCGCCACCGAGTTCGTCAGGAAGGCCATCGCCAACAACGTCCTGATCATCCCGGGCAACGTCTTCTCCGCCGCCGACACGCACTTCCGCCTCTCCTACGCCACCAGCGACGACAAGCTCGCCCGGGGCCTGGATATCCTGCGATCGTTGGCGTGAGAACGGCAGGCTTCAGGCCTCAGGCTGCAGGCTTCAGGCACGGCAAAGAACGGCTTCGGGCTGCAGGCTTCAAGCACGGCAAAGAACGGCTTCGGGCTTCAGGCTTCGGGCTTCAGGCACGGCAAAGAACTCCTGTTCCCGAAGCCTGAAGCCTGAAGCCTGGAGCCTGGAGCCTGCCGTTCGAAGCCTGTCGTTGGCCTTCGAAGACGGACCGGACATGGCCGGCAGCGAGTGCCGTCTCGCCCCGCTCGCGCCGATGCTCCCATCGCACAACACGCTTGCAATTGCCGGCCGTCCCAAGTAGAGTTTTCCGTCTTGCAGCCGGACACGGGCGTCCGGCTCCGGAGCGGCGCATGAAGTTTCAGTTGGTCGATCGGATCGAACAGCTTACGCCGGGCGAGCGGATCGTCACGACGAAGTGCCTGACCAGTGCCGAAGAGTACCTGGCGGACCACTTCCCGGCGTTCCCGGTCATGCCCGGGGTGCTGATGCTCGAGGCGTGCACGCAGTCGGCGGCGTGGCTGGTGCGGCTGGCCACGGGCTGGCAGAAGAGCATCGTGGTGCTCCGGCGGGCCAGGAACGTCCGCTACGCCAGCTTCGTCACCCCGGGCCAGACGCTTCGGATCGAGGCGACGGCCGGGAAGGCGGACGGCGACGTGCACGCGTTCACCTGCACGGGCACCGTCGACGGGCGGACGGCCGTGCAGGCGAAGATCGACCTGCGGGCCTTCTGCCTGGCCGACAGCGACCCGGCGGCCGGCCAGGCCGACCAGGCGATCCTGGCGGACCTCCGCCGGCAGTTCGACCTGTGCGGCGGCCCGGCGGCCGCCGACGCGGCGGCAGCGCCCCGGCAGCAGGCCGGACGTTGACTTTGACCGGCGCGGCGCCTATACCGTGAAACGAAGATCGGTCCGCCACCCATGGACGGGCCCGGCAGAAAGGAACCAGGAGCGAGAATCATGCCGATGACTCGGGACGACGTCTTCGAGAAGGTGCGGGAAACGTTGGAGGAAGCGCTGGGCGTGGACGCCGACGAAGTGACGGGCGAGGCGACGCTGACGGAGGATCTGGGCGCCGAGAGCATCGATTTCCTGGATATCGTCTTCCGCCTCGAAAAGGCGTTCAACATCAAGATCCCGCGCGGCGAGCTGTTCCCCGACAACATCCTCAACAATCCCGAGTACGTCGCCGGCGGCAGACTGACGGCCGCCGGGCTGGCCACGCTGAAGGAGCGGATGCCCCACGCCGACTTCTCGCAGTTCGAGCAGGACCCCGACGTCAACAACATGGCCACCCTGTTCAGGGTCGATACCATCGTGAATTACCTGGTCGCCAAGGTGGGCGCCGCGGAGTAGGGCGCCTGCCGGTCGCCCCGGCACCTTGGACCGTGAGGCGCCGGCGCGGAAATCCGAAATCCGAAGCACGAAATTCGAAGCAAATCCCAAACAGATGAAACAGCAAACGTCAAAACGGCCGAGCTCTCCTGTCTGGTGCTTCTCCGTCCTTGCCGTTTCGGGTTTGTTTGGTGCTTCGCGTTTCGAATTTCGGATTTCCCAGTCGCACTCCGCAGGTTCAGCAGGGTGATGGGCTAGCACGGGTGGAGCCGTACGATGCGTTGGATCTGGATTGATCGGTTTATCGACTTTCAGCCTCACCGGTCCGCCACCGCCGTCAAGAACGTTTCGCTGGCCGAGGAGCACCTGCACGACCACTGGGCGGCCTGCCCGATCATGCCGTTCTCGCTGATGATCGAGGGGGTGGCGCAGACCCGGGGCATCCTGGTCGGCCACGCCCGCGGCTTCGCCGAGAAGGTGATACTCGCCAAGATCGCCAAGGCCGAGCTGAACGCCGTCGTCCGCCCGGGCGACCAGTTGATCTACCACGCCGAGATCACCAACATCGCCGAGGGCGCCGCCGCCGTCGCCGCCGAGATCCGCCGGGGCGGGGAGGTGATCGGCACCGTGGACCTGATGTTCAGCCACATCGATCAGAACCTCTCGGGCATGACGTTCCCCAAGGAGAACTTCGTGTTCACCGACCAGTTCCTGCGCCTGCTGGCGCAGTTCACGCGGGAGAGCGGCACGTGAACGGACGCCGCGTCGTCATCACGGGGCTGGGGGCGGTCACCGCCGCCGGGATCGGCGCCGAAGCGATGCTGGACGCCGCCTCCCGCGCCGTCGGATGCACCAGCCGGATCGACCGGTTCGACCCCTCGGGCTTCGCCTGCACCGCCGGCGGTCAGGTGAACGACTTCTCGGCGCGGGACTACGTCCCCAAGGCCTACCGCAAGGCCGTCAAGGTCATGGCGCGCGACATCGAGCTGGCGGTCGCCGCGGCCGACCTGGCGTTCCGCGACGCGGGACTGACCACCAAGGGCATCGACGAGGGGGCCGTCGACGTCGACGGCGCCCGCTTCGCCTGCAACATCGGCGCGGGGCTGATCTGCGCGGACCTGGAGGAGCTGGGCCAGGCGATGCAGAGCGCCCTGGACGAGCGGGGCCGCTTCGACTTCCGCCGCTGGGGCGCCGAGGGCATGGCGAACCTCACGCCCCTGTGGCTGCTGAAGTACCTGCCCAACATGCTGGCCTGCCACGTGACGATCATCCACGACCTCCGCGGGCCGTCCAACACGATCACCTGCGGCGAGGCGTCGGGGTTGCTGTCGATCGGCGAGGCGGCCTGCCAGATCGCCCGCGGCAGCGCCGAGGGCGCCGTCGCCGGCGGGGCCGAGAGCCGTCTGAACCCGATGGGCGTGCTGCGGCAGGCCCTCCTGGGGCGCCTGGCGGCCACCGAGGGGCGGGATCCGGCCACGGTGTGCCGTCCGTTCGACGCCGGCCACGCCGGCATGGTGATCGGCGAGGGCGCCGGCCTGGTGGTGCTGGAGACGCTGGAGGCGGCCGCCCGGCGCGGCGCGGGCATCTACGCCGAGGTCGTCGGCTTCGCCGGCGCGACCGACCCGGCCGGGGCGGTGCCCGGGCGGGCCCACGCGGGCAACGTCCACCTGGCCGCCGCGCAGGCGCTGGCCCAGGCGGGCATCACGCCCGACCGGCTCGACCTGGTCGTCGCCCAGGGCACCGGCGTGCCCCACGAAGACCTGGCGGAGGCGGCCGCCCTGGGCGAGGTGCTCGGCGGCGAGCAGATCCCGGTGTGTTCGATCACGGGCCTGGTGGGCAACTGCGCCGCCGGCGCCGGCGGCATCGCGGCTGTCCTGGCGACCGCGGCGACCCGCGACACCGTGATCCCGCCGACCGCCAACTACCGCGCGGCGGCCGCCGGGTGCGAGCACCTGGAGATCCGCCACGAGGTGATCGGCTCGCCCGTCAACTACGCGCTGGTCCAGGCGATCAGCCACACCGGCCAGTCGGCGGCGCTGGTGCTCAAGCGATTCCAGGAGGGCGCATGACCAGGCGGGTTGCCATCACCGGCCTCGGCACGATCACCCCGTTGGGCCACGACGTGGAGACCCTGTGGCGCGCCCTGCTGGACGTCCGCAGCGGCATCTCGACCACCGAGCTGTTCGACGCGTCGACGTTCCCGACGACCTTCAGCGCCCAGGTGAAGGGCTTCGACCTGGCCGACCACCTGCCCAACGCGGCCGACCACGCCCACGCCGGCCGCGCCACCCGCTTCGCCCTGGCCGCCGCCCGGCAGGCGTGGCTCCAGGCGGGGCTGGACCGCGGCGGCGTCGAACCGGCGCGGCTGGGCCTGTACCTCGGCTGCGGCGAGGGCAGCCTCGACTTCGACAGCTTCGCCGGCTGCCTGATCGACGCCTGGCGCGACGGACGGCTCGACACCGTCCGCTGGGCCGAACTGGCCCATCAGCGGATGGACAGGCATCGCGAGCTGGAGCAGGAAGCCAACATGGTGGCCGCCCACCTGGCGGCCCAGTTCGACGTGAGGGGCGCGACCTTCAACGTCCTGACCGCCTGCGCCGCCAGCACCCAGGCCCTGGGCGAGGCGACGTGGCTGATCCGCCGCGGGGACGCCGACGCCGTCATCTCCGGCGGATCGCACTCCATGATCCACCCGCTCGGCCTGACCGGCTTCAACCGGCTGACGGCCCTGAGCACGCGGAACGACGCCCTCGAAACCGCGTCACGCCCGTTCGACATGACCCGCGACGGGTTCGTCCTCGGCGAGGGGTCCAGCATCCTGATCCTGGAGGATCTCGACACCGCCCGCCGGCGCGGCGCGACGATCCTGGCGGAGGTCATCGGCGTGGGCAGCTCCGCCGACGCGTTCCGCATCACCGACCAGGACCCCGCCGGCGACGGCGCCGCCGCCGCGATGCGCCTGGCCCTGGACGACGCCGGCCTCGCCCCCGGGCAGATCGATTACATCAGCACGCACGGCACCGGGACGCAGCAGAACGACACCGTCGAGACGAAGGCCATGAAGGCGGCGTTCGGCGAGGCGATCCGGTCCATCCCGTGCAGCTCGGTCAAGTCCATGGTCGGCCACCTCATCGCCGCCGCCGGGGCGACCGAACTGATCACCTGCGTCCTGGCCATCCGCGACGGGGTGCTGCCCCCCACCGCCCACCTGGCCACGCCCGACCCCGAGTGCGACCTCGACTACGTCCCCAACGCCCCCCGCCGCCGCAACGTCGACATCGCCATGAGCAACTCCATGGGCTTCGGCGGCCAGAACGACTCGATCATCATCCGGCGGTACGCCCCGTAGCGATCACTCGCTTTCGCGATACTCGAAGTAGTCGAAGTCCGCTTCCCTGCGCGTGCCGGCCAGGTCCTGGCAGCAGACGCCGACGAAGGCGCCGGTGAAACGCCCGACGCGGCAGGCCTCATCCGACAGCGCCGTGAAGTCCAGCGGCGGCCCTTCGGTCGTCCAGGTCCGCCCGTCCAGCGACCAGGCGAAACGGAGCGTCGCCCCCGACACCGCCGCCCGCAGGTGGACCGCCCCCTGCTCGGGAAGCTCCACCCGCGTCACCGGCTCGTCGTAGCGGCCGTTGAGGCTCCGCAGCAGGTTCAGGCACCGGCCGACCTGCTCGTCGCGGCTGATCTGCAGGTAGTACCAGTTCTCGACGTCGTACAGGCACACCAGCCCGGCCATCTGCTGGAAGTGCTCGGGCTGGAACTGGACGGCGGCCATCGCCGTGAAGTCCAGGGCCTGCACGCGGCGGGCGACCAGCGACTGGCGGAACGTCGAGTTGAGCGACTCGCGCCCCCGCAGCCGCAGGTACCCCGGCCGCTCGGTCAGCGACAGCCAGCTCTCGTCGGCCGGCACCCGCAGCGTGGAGAAGTGAACGCTCAGGACGTCGTGGTCGAAGTCGTCGCGGGGCGGCTCCTCCTTGAACAGGTGGGCCGGCAGATCCGGCGCCGGCACCGTGAGGGCAGGCTCATGGCCCCCGCCGGCCATCCGCAGCCAGCCGTCCGGCGTCCAGGCCACCTCCTGGATGGCCGTCTCGCGCCCCAGGGGGCAGCGCCGGAAAGGCATGATCGGGCGGCCGGTCAGGTGCACCAGGTACCACCGGCCGTCGGCGGTTTCGACCAGCGAAGCGTGTCCGGCTTTCTGCAGGGGCAGATCGGGATTGGCGCGGCTGGTGAGCATGGGGCCGGCCGGATCGGCCTCGTAAGGCCCGCCCAGCGCGGACGACCGGGCGACGGTCACGGCGTGTCCGTAGCCGGTGCCGCCCTCGGCGACCATGAGGTAGTAGACGCCGTTCCGCTTGTACAGGTGCGGCCCCTCGGTCGCGCCGAGGGCCGTGCCGCGGAAGATGTTGGTCACCGGCCCCGTCAGCCGCCCCTCGCCGGGGGAATACTCCTGCAGCACGATGCCGGCGAACCGGTTCTGCCCGGTGCGGTGGTCCCACAGCATGTTGACCAGCCACTTGCGCCCGTCGTCGTCGTGGAACAGCGACGGATCGAACCCGCTGCTGTTGAGAGCGACCGGCTCGGACCACGGCCCCTCGATGGACTCGGCCGTCACGAGGTAGTTGTGGGCGTCGATGAACGTGGCGGGCATGCTCTTGACGTCGGTGTAGATCAGGTGGAACCGCTGGCCGTCGTGGCTGAGGCACGGAGCCCAGATCCCTGCGCTGGGGGGATTGCCCGCCATGTCCAGTTGGCTTGTGCGGGTCAGTGGGTGGGTCAGCAGCCGCCAGTGCACCAGGTCCCGGGAGTGATGGATCTGCACGCCGGGGAACCATTCGAATGTCGAGGTGGCGATGAAATAGTCCTCCCCGACGCGCACGATGGATGGATCGGGGTTGAAGCCCCGCAGAATGGGGTTGTGTATCCAGGCCATGGCGGTCTCCTCCTGCACAGGACCAGTGGCAGGGGGAAACGATCCAGTATCCGACCTCGGCTGTCAAGAGCCCTCTCCCCACGCCGCGCCGCGGCCGCCATCTGCCCGAAGGCCCATCGCGGAGGAGTGATACAGGGTCGGCACACGGAATCAGGCCGCATAAAGCCGCATTAAACGTTCTCGCCAAGACGGAGTATTCCCATTTTTCCGATTTTTCGGGTTTTTGTGATAATTCCCACCTGGATTCCTCGTGAAGTCGTCGGGGATCATCCGATACAGTAAAACAGGTTCAGAGATCGGGTTGTGCGGTATGCCCGATTGGCGACGGATGTGGCGACATGAACAGAGTGGTACACCTGCTGGGGCTGGACCTGAATGCCTTTCGCGATCGACGACACCCCGGGCGTTCTCCCCTGGGCGACGCACTCTGCGGCCGCGGCTGCGCTGCCGTTTCGCCATCACTGTCGGGCCATGGGCCTGCAGCGGTCGTCTTCAGACGGGACAACTGAATAGCACCCCGCTCGGCGACCGGAAAGCCGTGCGTGTCAGGAAAGCAAGGACCCCCGACCCTTTTGCCGGGCCGCTGGGCAGGACGACCCGGCACGACGCGCACGGCTCTCCCGTCGCCGCACGGGACACGACGCCCGGCCGGCCCCTTCCGCGGGGCGATTGGCCGCCTGACCCGCGGGACGGTCAGGAAGTCGAACGATGCGTATTTGGTAACAAGGACCCCCGACCCTTCGCCAGACCACTGGGCAGGAAGGTCTGGCACGCACGTTCGGCTTCCTGATCGTCCCGTTGGCTTTCTCCGCCATCCGGCTGCTTTTCCCTGCATTTAACTCAAATCCCGCCCCCTCCGTGACGACAAAGAACTGGACACCGCCGGATCGGGCGACGGCGCGGCAGTGGCCGGCGCGCCCCAAGGGCGGCCAGTCCGAACGGAACGGCCTGAGCGGCCCGACAACATCCTGCAGGAGTGACTGTATGCGTGCTGAGCACGTCAATCCTTTCGTCACCGCGGTTCAACTCGTGTTCGAGACGATGCTGGATTCGCCGGTCGCCGTGGCCAGGCCGAAGCTCAAGAGCGCCAGCACCCCCAGCTATGACGTCACCGGCATCATCTCGCTCGGCGGCGACGTGGTCGGCTCGGCGGCCCTGAGCTTTCCCATGGAGACCGCCTCGGCGGCCGTCAAGGCGTTCACCGGCAACGAGGTGGCCCCCGACGACGCCATGTTCGCCGACGCCATCGGCGAACTGGCCAACATGGTCACCGGCAACGCCAAGAAGGATCTGCACAACCTCTCGGTCAACATCAGCGTGCCCACCGTCGTCATCGGCCGCAACCATCATCTCGCCAGCCATCAGCTCGGCCCGTGGGTCGTGCTGGAGTGCGGCTGCGGCCTGGGCGCGTTCAACATCGAGGTCTGTGTCGCTGAGGTCGCAGCACTGGCCGCGACGGGAGTTAAGCGATGAAGATCATGCTCGTCGACGACTCCACCACCATGAGGAACATCCAGAAGAAGATCCTCAGCGGGATGGGCCACACGGAGATCGCCGAGGCCGCCGACGGGCTTCAGGCACTGGCGGCGTTCGGCGCCGAACGGCCCGACCTGATGCTCGTGGACTGGAACATGCCCAACATGGACGGCATCACCCTGGTGCGGAAGATCCGCGAGATGGACAAGAACGTCCTGCTGGTGATGGTGACGACCGAAGCGGAGAAGACCCGCGTCATCGAAGCGATCAAGGCGGGCGTGAACAACTACATCGTCAAGCCGTTCACCCCGGCGGTGCTCACCGAGAAGATCGAGCAGACGCTGGCGAAGAAGGCCGGCTGACTTCGTGCGTCGGCGGGCCGGAAAGGCCGCCATGGCATCCCACTCCGACCCCGTCTCGAACGTCCTGCCGTTCGCCTTGCGGGCGGACGACGCGAGGCTCAACCTGTACCTGGACCGCGTTGCCGGCGCGGAGTTGGGGGATCTGAACCTCCAGGCGATTCTGGAGGAGATGAAGCGCCGCCGCTGCCTGATGGACCCCCGCACCACCGAGGCGATCGTCACGACGCTCGCCGCCTGGCGCCAGGGCGGCGCCGGCCCCTCGACGGTCCTGATCGCCGCCGGCCGTCCGCCGGTGCACGGCTGCGACGGGCGGATCGAGTGGAGCCCGCAGTGCGACCCCGACCGCCGGGCCGCCGGCGCCGACGCCGTCCGGGTCAGCCACTACGACAGCCAACTGGTGACGGTCCGCGCCGGCGACGTCATCGGCACGCTGCACCGGCCGACGAAGGGTAGCCCCGGCGTCGACGTGTTCAGCCAGGAGTTGCCGGCCCGCTCGGGCAAGCCCGCGGCCGCACGGGCCGTAGCCGGTTGCCACGTCGACGAGGCGACCGGGAAGATCATCGCCGACGTCGGCGGCACGCTCGACATCAACCGCCACGGCGAGATCCGCGTCACCGAAGGCCTCCACATCCCCGGCAACGTCGATTTCAACACCGGACACGTCGCCTCCCCCGGGTCCGTCCAGGTGGACGGCAACGTCGTGGACCTCTTCCGCGTCGACGCCGGCGGCGACGTCGTCATCCGGGGGGACGTGCACCTCGCCCAGGTCCGCGCCGCCGGCAGCGTCCACGTCGGCGGGGCCCTCGCCACCGGGCCCAAGGGCCTCTGCCTGGCCGGCGGCGACGTCACCGCCCGCATGATCGAGGCCTCCGTCGTCGGCGCCCGCGGGACCATCTGCGTCGCCCGCGAGGCCATCAGCGCGTCGCTGCTGGCCGGCGGGGCCATCGACGCCCCGGGCGCGACGCTCAGCGGCGGGGTCCTCGTCGGACGCGGGGGAATCGTCTGCAAGGCGCTCGGCTCCGACGGGCAGGTCCCCACGCTGGCGGTGGCCGGCGCCGACTGGATGATCGACCGCATCGCCCTGCCCCTGCTGGCGGAGATCGAGAAACTCCGCGAGGACCTCGCCCGGCGCCAGCCGGCCCTGGACGTCCTGCGGGCCTCCCTCAAGCGCCTCACCCACGCCCAGCGCGAGCAGGTCGTCGAACTGGAATTCGAGGCCCAGACGCTCCAGGACGGGATCGACAAGCGGATGGCCGCCGTCGAGGCCGCCCGACAGGACAGCCAGGCCCATCATCTCCCGCAGATCAGCGTCGCCGGCGAGGTGCATCCGGGCGTCGAGATCCGCCTGGACACGCGGCTGACGAAGATCGACAAGCGCATCGCGGGCCCCATCACCTTCAAACTCACCGACCTGGGTCACGGCCTGCAGATCGTCGCGCAGACCGCCGGCGGCAACGTCCTGCCGCTCAGGACCGGCCGGGTCGCCCAGCCGCTCCTGAAGATCGACCTGCCCGACCTGCCGCCCGAGAGCGCCGGGCTATAGCCTGCCCGCCAGTTTCGCCTGTGCCTGGTGCATCTGCTCGGCGGTCGGCGCCTTGCCGGTGGTCATCATGTCGACGAAGCAGTCGAACAGGTAGGTGGCGTCGTGGGGGCCGGGGGAGGCCTCGGGGTGGTACTGTACGGAGAAGACCGGCAGGTCCGCGTGGGTGTAGCCTTCGATGGTCTGGTCGTTGAGGTTCACGTGCGTGACGATCCCGCCGACGGCCAGGAGGCTCGCGGCGTCGACGGCGAAGCCGTGATTCTGGC
>JAAYZK010000245.1 GCA_012514895.1 Planctomycetota bacterium
AAGACGGGCATCTACGGCCTGCTCCGCACGCTGATGTTCCTGGGGCCACCGGCGGCCTGGCCGGCCTGGTGGGGCTGGACGCTGATCGGCGTCGGGGCCGTCTCGGGCGTCGGCGGGGTCCTCTTCGCCCTGGCCCAGCACGACCTGAAGCGTCTGCTGGCCTACCACAGCGTCGAGAACATCGGGATCATCGCCCTGGGCCTGGGCCTGGGAATGCTGGGCGCCGCCACGGGCCATCCCGCCCTGGCGGCGCTGGGCCTGATGGGCGGTCTGCTGCACGTGTGGAACCACGCGATCTTCAAGACCCTGCTGTTCCTCGGCGCCGGCGCCGTCGTTCATGCGACCGGCACGCGGAACATCGAACAGCTCGGCGGGCTGCTCAAGCGGATGCCCCGCACGGGGCTGTTTTTCCTGGTCGGTTCGGCGGCCATCTGCGGGCTGCCGCCGCTGAACGGGTTCATCAGCGAACTGCTGCTCTACGTCGGGGCATTCGGCGCCATCGCCCATGCCGGGCCGTCGCAGGCGGCCGTCGGGGGCCTGGTCGCCGTCGGCGCGCTGGCGCTGATCGGCGGACTGGCGGTGGCGTGTTTCACCAAGGTGTTCGGCATCGTCTTCCTGGGCGAACCGCGCGGCGACGCCGCCGCGGGCGCCGACGAGGCGCCGTCGGCCATGTGGATCCCGATGGCCGCGCTGGCCGGCCTGTGCGTCGGGATCGGACTGCTGGGGCCGGTCGTGATCGCGGCCATCCGCCCCTCGATGGAGGGCGTGCTCCCGCCCGCACCGTCCGTCCTCCATGACGTGTCGGGCCTGCTGTGGCGCGTCAGCGGCGCCGCGGCGGCCCTGATGGTCCTGGCCGCCGCCCTGGCGATCGTGCGCCGCCGCCTGCTGGCCGGACGGATCGTCGGCCGCTCCAGCACGTGGGATTGCGGCTACGCGGCGCCGACGGCGCGGATGCAGTACACTGCCTCGTCATTCGCCGGGCCGATCCTGCGGATGTTCGGTGCCCTGCTGCGCCCGCGCGTTCACCGCCACCTGCCGACGGGGCTGTTCCCGCGGCAGGCGAGTTTCGAGTCCCACACCGACGACCCGTTCAGCCGATACGCCTATGTGCCCCTGTTCGGCGCCGTCGGCTGGATCGCGGACCGTCTGCGGTGGGTCCAGCAGGGGCACAACCAGCTCTACGTGCTGTACATTGCCCTGACGCTGGTGATTCTCCTGCTCTGGAAGCTGGGCTGATGATGACCACCTGCGCATCCCTCCTCCATGTCGTGCTGGCGTTGGCGCTGTCGCCGCTGCTGGTGGGCATCGTCAACCGGACCAAGGCCGTCTTCGCCGGCCGGCACGGGCGGCCGCTGATGCAGGTGTACTACGACCTGGCCAAGCTGTGGCGCAAGGGCGCCGTGTACAGCCGCACCACCACGTGGGTGTTCCGCGCCGGCCCGCTGGTGGGCCTGGCGGCGGTGCTGGTGGCGGTGACGCTGGTGCCCCTGGGGGGCGTGCTGGCGGTAGCGGCGTTCCCGGGCGACCTGGTCCTGCTGGCCTACGTGCTGGCCCTGATGCGTTTCGCGACGGTGCTGGCGGCGCTGGACACCGGCTCGGCCTTCGAGGGGATGGGCGCCAGCCGCGAGGTGCAGTTCTCGCTGTTGGCCGAACCGGCCCTGCTGGGAGCCCTGGCGGCCCTGGCGGTGTCGGCCCGCAACCTGAGCCTCTCGCAGATCTACGCCGCCCTGTACGCCGGCGGCGGCGCGCCGGTGGCCGGCACCGCGATGCTGGCGGCCGCGACGCTGCTGATCGTGCTGCTGGTGGAAAACGCCCGCATCCCCATCGACGACCCCGAGACGCACCTGGAACTGACCATGATCCACGAGGTGATGGTGCTCGATCACGGCGGCGTGGACCTGGGCTTCATCCTGTACGGCGCAGCGCTGAAGCTGTGGGTGTTCGCGGCGCTGCTGGTGGGCGTGGCCGTGCCGTGGCGGACAGGCCACCCGCTGGCGGACCTGGCGGTGGGGCTGGGCGGGATGGCGATGGCGGCCGTGGCGGTGGGCGTGATCGAATCGACGATGGCGCGTCTGCGGCTGGTCCGCGTGCCGAGGCTGCTGGTGGTGGCGTCGGTGCTGGCGGTCGTGGCGCTGGTGTGGGCCTTGAGGTGAGCGATGGAAACCCTGGGCGAAATGCTGGTGATACTGCTGCTGCTGGCGAACCTGCGCCTGCTGGCCTCCAGCCGCCTGGTCGCGTGCATCCAGACGGTGGCCTTCCAGGCGGTGGTGCTGGGCGCGATGACGCTGACGGCCTCGGCGGGGCATCTGGGCGCCGCGGTGATCGGCCTGGCGCTGTCGACGGTGGCCGTCAAGGGCCTGCTGCTGCCGTGGCTGCTGCGGCGGGCGATCCGCGGGGCCGGCGTGAACCGCGAGGTCGAGCCCTTCATCGGGTTCACCACGTCGGTGCTGATCGGCACCGCCCTGATGGGCCTGTGCTTCGTGATCGCCCGGCCCCTCCAGGCAGCCCTGCCCGCCGCGACGGGGCTGCTGCTGGGCGGGGCGATGTTCACGGTGCTCACCGGGCTGTTCATCGTCGTCTCCCGCCGCAAGGCCCTCACGCAGGTGCTGGGGTACCTGACGATGGAGAACGGCGTGTACGTCTTCGGCACCTCCCTGGCCGTCGAGGCGCCGCTGCTGGTGGAGTTGGGCATCCTGCTGGATGTGTTCGTGGCCGTCTTCGTGATGGGCATCGTGATCTACCAGATCAACCGCGAATTCGACCACATTGATACGGATCGGCTGTCGGTGCTGAAGGACTGACCTTATGCTCTGGGCTGTGGTGATCATTCCCGCGGCGGCGGCCCTGGCGGCGATGGCGCCGCCGCTGCGACGGCTGCGCGCGGCGCTGCTGGCCGGCGGCGCGCTGGCCCACGCCGGCGCCGTGGGGTGGCTGTGCCTGGCTCCCCCGCCCGCGACGGCCGGGGCCTGGCTGGCCCTCGACGCGCCCGGCCGCGTGATCCTCGCCGTCACCAGCGGGCTGTTCCTGGTCGTCGCGCTGTACGCGGTGGGCTACCTGCGGGCCGAGCGGCCCGCCGTCCGCACCGACATCCAGGAAGGCTTCCTCTTCCGCAACGAGCCCGAGGGCGTCTTCGTCGCCTGCCTGCTGGGGTTCCTGGCCACGATGAGCCTGGTGTGCGTCAGCAGCCACCTGGGCCTGCTGTGGGTGGCGATCGAGGCGACCACGCTGGTCAGCGCCCCGCTGATCAGCTTCCACCGCCACCACCGCAGCCTGGAGGCGACGTGGAAGTACCTGCTGATCTGCTCGGTGGGGATCGCCCTGGCGCTGCTGGGGGTGTTCTTCCTGGCCGCCGCCGCCGGCGACGGGGCGCACGGCCTGACGCTCGACGCCCTGCTGGCGGCCGCCGGCGGCATGGACCCGACGCTGCTGAAGGCCGCCTTCATCTTCCTGCTGGTGGGGTACGGCACGAAGATGGGACTGGCGCCGATGCACACGTGGCTGCCCGATGCCCACAGCGAGGCCCCGTCGCTGGTGTCGGCCCTGCTGTCGGGGGCGCTGCTGAACTGCGCCTTCCTGGGCCTGCTCCGCGGGCACGCCGTGCTCGTGGCCGCTCACCTGGGCGACTTCAGCGGCGAACTGCTGGTGCTGCTGGGGCTGGTGTCGATGGGGGCGGCGGCGGTGTTCCTGATCCGCCAGTGCGACTACAAGCGCATGCTGGCCTATTCCAGCATCGAGCACATGGGCATCCTCGCCCTGGGCGTCGGCCTCGGGGGGCTGGCCGCCACCGGCGCGATGCTCCACGCGGTCAACCACTCCCTGGCCAAGGGCCTGCTGTTCCTGACGGCCGGGAACCTGCTGGCGATCTACCGCACCAAGACCATCGGCCAGGTGCAGGGCGTGCTGAGGCGCGCCCCGGTCAACGGCGCGCTGTGGCTGGCGGGCTTCTTCGCCATCGCCGGCTCGCCGCCGTTCGGGCTGTTCATCAGCGAGCTGACGATCCTCAAGGGCGCCATGGACGGCGGGCACTGGACCGTGGCGGTGCTGTACCTGCTGCTGCTGGGCATGATCTTCGTGGCGATGGCGCGGCTGGTGCTGCCGATGGCGTTCGGCGAGGCGCCCCAGCCGTCCCAGCCGGCGCGCGAGCCGGCGTGGGCGGTGGCCCCGCCGCTGGTGCTGGGCGCAGGGGCGCTGGTCCTGGGCCTGTACGTGCCGGGGCCGCTGTGGAACGCGCTGGCCGACGCGGCCGCCGCCGTGGGAGTGCACTGACATGGCCGCCAACCCTTCAGTCCTCGTGCGCAACGGCCAGGCGATCGACCGGGCCGCCTGCCCGGTGGTCGACGTCGACGTCTTCCGCCGCACCATCATCGACGGCGTCGCCGCCGGGGCCCGCCTGGCGGCGCTGTGCGCCGAGGCCGCCGATGCGAGCCGCACCCGCACGCTGCTGGCGGTGCTGGCGCGGCCGGCGTCGGGCGACCTGGCGCTGCTGGCCTGCCACGCCGACGACAGCTACCCCGCCCTCACGCCGGACTGCCCCGCGGCCCACTGGTTCGAACGCGAGATCGCCGAGCAGTCGCCCCTCCGTCCCCAACGCCACCCGTGGCTCAAGCCGATCCGCTTTCAGCCGACCCCCGCCGGCGCCCCCGCCGCGACGGTCGGCGTGACGGACTTCTTCGCCATGGAGGGCGAGGAAGTCCACGAGGTCGCCGTCGGGCCCGTGCACGCCGGCGTCATCGAGCCGGGGCACTTCCGCTTCCAGTGCCACGGCGAAACCGTCCACCACCTGGAGATCTCCCTGGGCTACCAGCATCGCGGCATCGAGCGGGCGCTGCTCGGCGGGCCGGACGCCCGGACGCTCCACTACGCCGAGACGCTCGCCGGCGACACCACGATCGGCCACGCCACCGCCTGCTGCCGCGCCATCGAGGCCCTGGCCGACCTGCGCCCGCTGGCCCGCGCCGAGGCCCTCCGGGCCGTCGCCGCCGAGCTGGAACGCATCGCCAACCACGTCGGCGACCTGGGCGCCCTGGCCGGCGACGTGGGGTTCCTGCCGACGATGAGCTACTGCGGGCGCATCCGCGGGGACGTGCTCAACCTCACCGGGCTGCTGTGCGGCAACCGCTTCGGGCGCGGGATCGTCGCCGTCGGCGGCGCCGGCTGGGACGTCGACGGCGCCCTGGCTGACGAGATCCTCAAGCGCCTGGACGCGATCGAACGCGACATCGCCGGCGCCGCCGAACTGCTGTTCAACACCCCCTCGGTCCTGGCGCGCTTCGAGGGCACCGGCGCCCTGTCGGAGGACCTGGCCCGCCGGATCGGCCTGGTCGGCGTGGCGGCCCGGGCGTGCGGGATCCCCGCCGACGTCCGCCACGAGCTGCCGTACGGCCTGTACGGCTTCGCGCAGATGCCCCTGTGCACCTGGACGACCGGCGACTGCTTCGCCCGCGCGTACGTCCGATGGATGGAGATCAAGCAGTCGATCGCCTTCGTCCGCCGCCACATGCAGTCGCTTCCGGCCGGGCCGGTCCGCCAGGCGAGCCGTCCGCTGCGGCCCGACGGCCTGGTCGTGTCGCTCACCGAGGGCTGGCGCGGGGAGATCTGCCACGTCGCGGCTACCGACGGGGGGGGGCGGTTCGCCCTGTACAAGGTGGTCGACCCCTCGTTCCACAACTGGTTCGGCCTCGCCTGCGCCCTGCGCGGGCAGCAGATCTCTGACTTCCCCCTGTGCAATAAGAGTTTCAACCTGTCCTACTGCGGCCACGACCTGTAGGCTTCGAGGCGCGTATGTTCAACCTCCTCCGCACCCGCATCGAGCAGAAGTACCGGACGATGGCGTACCCCGACGGGCCGCCCCCGCCATTGCCGTCGCGGTTCGCCGGCCGCCCGACGATCGCCCCCGGCCGCTGCGCCGACGGCTGCGATGCGTGCGCCGCGGCCTGCCCCGTCGGGGCGATCACGATGGAGGGCGGCTCGCCGGCGCTGGACACCGGCCAGTGCCTGTTCTGCCGCGCCTGCCGCAGGGCCTGCCCCAGCAGCGCGATCCGCTTCACGCAGGGCTACCGCCTGGCGGCGGCCCGCCGGGAGGACCTGGTCGTCCGCGCCGGCTCGCCGCAGGTGCCCGCGGCGTACAGCGCCCTGGCGGGCAGACTGTTCCGCCGCTCGCTGAAGCTGCGGCAGGTGTCGGCCGGCGGGTGCAACGCATGCGAGGCCGACTCGAACGTGCTGACCACGCTGGCGTGGGACATCGGCCGCTTCGGCATCCAGTTCGTCGCCTCGCCACGCCACGCCGACGGGCTGCTGATCACCGGACCGGTCACCGAGAACATGCGCCTGGCCCTGCAGAAGACCTACGATGCCGTGCCCGCCCCCAAGATCGTCATCGCCGTCGGCGCCTGCGCGGTCTCCGGCGGACTGTTCTGGGACCACGGCGAGCAGCACAACGGGGCGGCGAGCGTCGTGCCCGTGGACCTGTTCGTCCCCGGCTGTCCGCCGCACCCCCTGACCATCCTCGACGGACTGCTGACGATGCTGGGCATCGTCCCGTCCGCCCCCTCGCAGGAAAGGACGCTCGACGCATGACTGCCAAGTCCGATTACGGAACGGTCGTGAACTGCCTGGGGGGACCCGCGCAGATACCCGTGATCCGGTTCCTCCAGTCGCACTGGGGCGTGACGCGCGTCGACGTGATCACCGAGACGGCCCCCGAACGGATCCTGGCCGAGGGCGCCGACGGCGCGGCCCGGTGCCTGTGATCGCCCTCTACAGGCGCGCGTCGACGCCTCGACGCCGCAGCGCGTCGACCCATTGCTGCGCCCGCTGAGGGGGAATCGACGGCAGGTCGCCCAGGGGCGCAACCATCCCGAGCCGGTCGTACTTGGACCGGGCCATCGTGTGGTAGGGCAGGATCGCGCATCCGACGCCGCCGCCGAGCCGCCCGACGAGGCGGGCGAGCGCGTCGAGGTGGTCGTCGGTGTCGTTGACGGTCGGGATGATCGGGCAGCGCAGCTCCACGGCCGCGCCGGCGGCGACGAGGCGTTCGAGGTTCGCCAGGATCAGCTCGTTGCCGCGGCCGGTCCAGCGCCGGTGGGCGCCGTCGTCGAGCAGCTTGACGTCGTAGAGGAACAGGTCCACCACGGCCACCAGCGGCTCCAGGGCCGCCCACGGCGCGAAGCCCGTCGTGTCCAGGCACGTGTGCAGGGCCCGCGCGGCGGCCTGGCGGGCCAGGGCGGCCGTGAACGCCGGCTGGACGAGCGGCTCGCCCCCCGAGATCGTCAGGCCCCCGCCGCTCTCGGCGTAATAGGGGACATCTCTCTGGACCTCGTCCAGGACGGCCCCCACCGACTGCTCGCGGCCGGCCAGTTCCAGCGCCCCGGCCGGGCACGCCGCGGCGCACGCCCCGCAGCGCACGCAGCGGAGGCGGTCGTAGACGTGCCCCTCGCCGTCGAAGCGGTGGGCCCCCTGCCGGCAGGCCTCCTCGCACGCGCGGCAGCCGGCGCAGCGGGCGGCGGCGTACATGATCTGCGGCTCGGCGGCGATCGACTCGGGGTTCTGGCACCACGCGCAGCTCAGCGGGCAGCCCTTGAGGAACACCGTCGTCCGCACGCCGGGCCCGTCGTGGAGGGCGAACCGCTGGATGTTCAGCACGCGCCCGACCCGCGACAGGTCGACCCCCTCGTCACCGATGAGCGATCCGTTCATCTTACAGCCCGTGCTCCGTCCGCGCGATGATCTCCTCCTGGATGTCGCGGTCGAGGTTCACGAAGAACGCCGAGAATCCCGCCACGCGGACCACCAGGTCGCGGTGGGCGGCCGGATCGGCCTGGGCGGCCCGGAGGGTCTCGCTGTCGACGGCGTTGATCTGCATCTCCTGGCCGCCCCGCCGGAAATAGGCGGCGAGCATCTGGTGCACCTTCCGCCGCGCCGCCGGGTCGGTCAGCAGCGCGCAGGACAGGCGGAGATTGACGTTGTAGCCCCCCTGCCAGCTCCTGACGGGGTCCATCATCAGCACCGAGTTGAGCAGGGCCGTCGGCCCGCGGCGCTCCGTGCCCGTCGACGCCGCCACCGACGGCGCCAGCGGCTCTCCGGCCAGGCGACCGTCTGGCGTCGCGCCCGTGACGCGCCCGGCCCGCACGTGGCTGGAGCGCACGACGTGCGAGTTGACGAACCGCGCCCCGTCCCGCGGGTCGCGGCAGACCTCCGCCAGCGGCTCATCCCGCATCCGCTCGACCCGGCGCACCAGGTCGGCCAGGCGCGGGTCGTCGTTGCCGTGCTTGGGGGCCGCCTGCAGCTTCGCCCGCAGCGGTCCGTGGCCCTGGTAGTTGTCGCGGCAGGCGGCGGCGACGTCGGCCAGCGACGCGGCCCGCTGCTGGTAGACCACCTCGCGGACCGCCGCCAGGCAGTCGACCATGTTGGCGAACATGCTGCCGCCGCAGGAGAGGATGTTGTAGGTCGTGCCGGCGGTCATGTCGGCGGCGCGGTCGATACAGCCGTCGAAGAAGCACGACGTCAGCGGCGTCCGGCCCCACTGCATCTGGGCCCGCAGGATCGACAGCCCCTCGGCGTACGACCGCTCGATCTGCCCCCGCAGCACCTTCGCGACGGCGGCGGCGAAATCGTCGAAGGTCGCCAGCGCCGACGGGTCCGGCAGCGAGAGGTCTTCCGGGTGCCGGCCGGCATAGCCCCGGCCCCGCGTCATCGCCGCTTCCAGGGCCGCCAGGTAGCCGACCGAGGCGGCGGGGTTGAAGTACGCCTTGCCCGGGATGCCCAGCTCGTTGCAGCCGCACGGCACGTAGTCGAAGGCGTCCTCCCGGGAGACCCCCGCCGCCATGAACATCGCCGGCACCGCGGTGTCGCTCATCATCAGCGGGAAGCAGGTCGATCCGGCGAGGTTCTCAAGGCAGAAGTCGAAGAAATCCGGGTCGATCGCCGGATGCCATCGCACCCACACGAGCGGCTCGGGCAGCGACATCGCGCCGGTCGCCGCGATGAACAGCCACGACAGCTCGTTGGTCTGGTCGGCGCCGTCGGGGCTCGACCCGCCGACGACCAGGCCCTGCGTGACGTTGTGCTCGTTGCCCCAGACACTGTTGTCCCGCTGCTTGAGCAGGAAGTTCTCGCACAGCGCCAGCGCCTCGTCGTCGGTCAGGCGCCCGGCGGCCCTGTCGGCCCGGTAGAACGGCAGGAGGACCTGGTCGAGCCGGTCGGGCGTGTTGGAGTAGCCGTGCCCCTCGACGTGGATCGCCTGGTGAACCAGCCAGACCAACTGCATCGCCTCGCGGAACGTCCGGGGCGCCCGCTCGGCCAGGGCCGACGCGATGCGCGCCATCTCGGCAAGGTCGGCGCGCCGGGCGGGGTCGCCGCAACGGGCCGACTGCTCGGCCAGGAACGCGCCGTACCGCGCGGCCCACTCGATCAGCCCCAGCAGCGACAACTCGGCGGCGGTGAGGAACTCGAGCTTGTCCGGGTCGATCTCGCCGTCGCGCCGTCCGCGGACCCGCGCCAGCACGCCCGGCAGGCCCGCCGCCAGCACCTGGCGGTAGCCCGGGCTCAGATGGCCCTGGTTGGAGATGAACTTGTACTGGGTGGACTCGGTCCGCTCCACGTCGCGTCCGCGGACGGTCCGCTCGTAGGCGCGCCAGCGGCCCCAGAGGTTGCGGTCCTCCCAGTACGCGACGATGGCCGGGGCGACCTGCCCGCGGAGGTAGCCCGCCCGCTGGGGGTTCTCGCCCGTGTAGATGTTGTTCTCGGCGATGCCCAGTTCGACCGGCACCGGCATCGCCCCGGGCGTTTCGCTGATCGACCCGGCCAGGCGGTCGTTATCGCGGAGATACAGCCCGACCGTGCGGAAGTACTCCCGCATCGCCAGGGCCTTCTTGACGATCCACGGCGCCCCCTCGTTGGCCTGCCAGACGCGGGTGAAGACCTCGGCCCGATGCGACGCGACCGCCACGGGCGACGCGAGGATCGCCTCCCGCAAGGCGAGCATCGCCGAGGCGTCGTGGTTTTCCGGCAGCGGGAATCGGGCCATGGGACGCTCCTGTCCGCCTACAGGGCCAGCCGCCGCCTGCACTCGTCGAGGATATCCTTCGTCCGGCTCGCCCCCACCCGCGACACGCCCAGGGCCCGGACCTCCAGGAGCCGGTCGAGGTCGCGGACGCCGCCGGCGGCCTTGACCTGGACATGGATCGGGGCGTGCCGGCGCATGAGCTTGAGGTCCTCCGTCGTCGCCCCCCCGCTGCCGTACCCGGTGGAGGTCTTCACCCAGTCGGCGCCGACCTCGCCGCAGATCCGGCACAGGCGGATCTTCTGCTCGTCGTTGAGATAGCAGTTCTCGAAGATGACCTTGACCTTGCGACCCTGGGCGTGGGCGGCGTCGACGATCGTCCGGATCTCGGTCCCGACGTAGTGCCACGCGCTGCTGAGGACCTGGCTGACGTTGACGACCATGTCCAGTTCCTCGCAGCCGTCCGCCATGGCCTGGCGGGCCTCGGCGAGCTTGACGGCGGTGGTGTGACCGCCGTGCGGGAAGCCGATGGTCGTGGAGGCCTTGACGGTGCTGCCCGCCAGGCGGTCGGCACAGTGCCGCATCGCGTAAGGCAGGATGCACACGCTGGCGACGTTGTAGTCCAGCGCGACCTGAATGCCCTCGTCGAGCATGTCGGCGGTCAGCGCGGGGTTCAGCAGCGAATGATCGATCATCTTGGCGATGTCGTCGTACCTGCAGTTCATGGTCTTCTCTCTCTCCTGTGTCAGACGTCGCCGCCGGCGGCGGCCAGGGCCACGGCCCCGAGGATGCCGGCCTGGACGCCGAGGGCGGATTTCTCCACGCGGACGCCGTCGGTGGGGAACATGCCGATCGCGCCGCGCATGGTCCGCTCGACGGTGTCGATGTACATCGGGCCGATCTCGGCGACCCCGCCGCCCAGCACGATCAGTTCGGGGTGGAGCGTGACCACGACGTTGGCCACGCCGTACCCCAGCCACCGGGCGGCCTGCTCGATGGCGCCGCGGACGGATGCGTCGCCCGCCTCGGCGGCGGCGGCCATCTCGCGGGTCGTCACCTTCGCCACGTCCCCGCCGACCCGTTCGTGCAGCCGCGGCGCCATGCCGCTGAGCATCAGGCGGATGCCCTCGGCGGTGATGGCCGGCCCGGCCGCCAGCGTCTCCAGGCAGCCCCGGTTGCCGCACCCGCACAGGGGCCCGTCCGGCAGCATCGTGTGATGGCCCAGCTCGCCCGCGGCCCCCAGCGGCCCCAGCCGCAGGCGCCCGTCGATCACCACGCCCCCGCCGACGCCCGTGCCGATGCCGAAGAAGACCATCGACAGGCCTCTCTCGCGGCCGCCCTTGCCCTTGCCGAACGTCAGTTCGCCCAGCGTGGCCGTCCGAGCATCATTGAGGATGTGGACGGCGCAGCCCAGCCGCTCGCCGAGCACGCGGCCGACGGGCACGTCGGGCCAGTTGGTGGGGAAGTTGGGCAGGAACTTCGTCACGCCCCGCTTGCGATCCACCAGCCCGGGAATGCCCATCCCCACCGCCGCCGGGGCGCGGCCGGCCTCGGCGGTCAACTCCTTCACCATCGCGGCGATCCGTTCCAGCACCGCCGTCGCCCCCTCGGCCGAGCGGGTCGGCCCCTTGCGCGTGGCGACCATCCTGCCCCTGGCGTCCGCCAGGGCGCAGGTCACGTTCGTACCGCCCAGATCCACACCGGCATACAGCTCGCTCATCTAAGGCTCCATCCTTGGGACATAATTACGCAGGTACCGGGCGCTCTGGCTCAAAGCGGCCTTGCGCCCGGCGAGGCTGCCCTCGTAACAGCGGTCCTCCACCTCCACGCAGACGGGGCCCACGTCGCCCAGGACGGAGAAGAACCGGCCCCAATCGACCTCGCCCAGTCCGGGCAGCTTGGGGCAGTGGTACTGCAGGGGCGTCGCCAGGATGCCCACCTCGTCCAGCCGGTCGCGATCGACCCGGACGTCCTTGGCGTGGACGTGGAAGAGCCGGTCGGCGAAGGTCCGCAGGGGTGCGATGCAATCGATGCCCTGCCAGAGGAGGTGCGACGGGTCGTAGTTCAGCCCGAAGCTGGGGCTGGGGATCGACTCGAACATCCGCCGCCAGATCGCCGGGGTGGCGGCGAGGTTCTTGCCGCCGGGCCACTCGTCGGCGGTGAAGAGCATCGGGCAGTTCTCGATGCCGATCCGAACGTTGCGATCCTCGGCGAACCTGACCAGATCCGGCCAGACGGCCTCGAACCGGGGCCAGTTGTCGTCGACGGACAGGTGCCAGTCGCGCCCGATGAAGGTGTTCACGACGCCGACGCGCAGCAGGGCCGCCGCCTCGATGACCTTCTTCAGATGAGCGCGGCAGGTGTCGGCCTCGGCCTTGTCCGGCGACAGCAGGTTGGGGTAGTAGCCCAAGCCGCTGATCGCCACGCCGGCGTCGGCCATCGTCTCCTTGACCTGTGCCGCGTCGTCAGCGCCGAACCCGTCCACGTCGACGTGCGTCACGCCGGCGTAGCGGCGATCGGCCTTGCCGACCGGCCAGCACATCAGCTCGACGCACTGGAACCCTTCGGCCGCCGCGAACGCCGCGACCTCCTTCAGCGACAGGTCCGGCAGGATAGCGCTGACGAAGCCCAGTTGCATGGTGTCGCTCCTACAGGCTCACCCACCGCTGCTGGCGGTGGCTCTTCAAGATCGCCTCGCACAGGGCCACCTCGCGGTGGCCGTCCTCGAACGTCGGAAACGCCGGCGCGGCTTTCATGTCGCCGGCGGCGATGTACTCGTAGAACAGGCGGAACAGCTCGCGGAAGCTCTCGGGGTGACCTTCGCAGTGGCCGCCCGGCCAGCGGGTGAAGGGGCGGGCGGCGGGGTCCATCAGGGCCGGGTCGCGCAGGAGGATCTCGTTGGCCTTGTCGCGGCGGCCGATCCACAGTTCCTCCGGCCGCTCGCTGCACCAGGCCAGGGCGCAGTTGGCACCGGCGATCTCGTAGCGGTTGCAGTTCTTCCGTCCGGCGGTGACCTGCGAGACGTACAGGCTGCCGCGCGCTCCCCCGCGGAAGCGGAAGAGGATGGCGCCGTAGTCGTCGGTGGTGATGTCGATCGGCTCGGTGGCCTGCTGGCCGCCCAGTTTGCCGCTGAAGGTCTCGACCTCGCCGAGGGGGCGATTGCGGACCGGGTGGAAGGTCGCCAGGTCGGCCAGGACCGCCTCGACTTCCAGGCCGGTCATCGAGGTCACCA
>JAAYZK010000246.1 GCA_012514895.1 Planctomycetota bacterium
GGGCGTCGAGCGGGTCTTCGGCGCCCTGGCGTCGTCCGGCTCCATCGGCAACCGACGAGGTTGCCTGCTTCGCCGTCCTGGCCAGGACGGCGAATCCCTCGCTCTTGGGCCGCGCCAGCATTCTCAGGCACTGCCTCGACGGGTATCGATCGGGCAGGCGGCGGTGGTTGCGGGACTCGCGGGTGTTCTCCTTGCGTCGGCGGCCGCCGCGCCGGCGACGGGGCCGGCCAGAGGGCCGGGCGACGTGCACACGTTCCTCGTCGTCGACGCCGCGACCGGCCGGCCGCTGGCCGACGTGGCCGTCCGGGTGCGGTGGTACGCCGGCGCCGGCCGCTACCTCACGCCGACCGACGGACGCACGGACGCCGACGGCCGGTGCGATATCCCCCTGCCCGATGAGCCGATCGAAGGGTACGTGGCCTTCTTCAAGAAGCCCGGCTACGTCGTGCACCACCTCCGCGGAGCGCCGCCCATGGCCGAGCGGGTGGAACTGACCGCCGGCAGGCCCGTCGGCGGCATCGTCCGCAACGGCGAGGGCGAGCCGCTCGCCGGCGTGGAGATCGCCCTGCACGGCCGCGGGGTGCGCGATGTCTGGGCGAAGACCGGCCCGGACGGCCGCTGGCGGAGCGAGTTCACGCCCGCGGACCTCGGCGAGGACTTCCGCGTCCTCCTGCAGCACCCCGACTACATCAGCGACGACTGGACCGGCGGCGCCATCCCCATGCCCTTCTACCCCACGCCGCCGGCCGCGAAACTCCAGGCCCTCGAGGGCGAATGGGTGATGCCGCGGGGGACCGTCGTCGCCGGATCGGTCCGCGGACCCGACGGCAAGCCCGTCGCCGGCGCCGACGTCTCGGTCCGGGACGACTGGCAGCGATTCGGCGCCGTGACCACCGACGGGCAGGGGCGGTTCCGCATGGGCAACGCCCGCCCGGGCAGCTTCTCGCTGCTGGTCACGGCCGAAGGCCTCGCCCCGCACGAGCAGACGGTCGATACGGCCGCCGCCGTGGCGCCGATCGAGGTCAGGCTGTCGGCCGGGGCCGTCCTCCGCGGCCGCGTCATGGACGTCCGCGGACGGCCCATCGCCGGGGCCTACGTCGGCGTCGACCAGTGGCGGGGCCGGGACCTGCTGGACTGGCGGGCCGCCACCGACGCCGAAGGCCGCTTCGCCTGGAACGCCGCCCCCCACGACGGCGTGACCCTCCGCGCAGGCCAGCAGGGCTTCATGGGGCGGCGCGCGACGCTGATGCCCTCCCAGGAGGAGCAGCTCATCGTCCTGCCGGACGTTCTGGTCGTCGGCGGCAGCGTCGCCGACGCCGAGACGGGCGAGCCGATCAAGGCTTTCCGGGCCATCGCCGGCATCGCCTGGGACGGCGGCAACACCTCCTGGGACCAGCGCCGGAGCCGGGACTGCGTGGCCGGCACGTACGAACTGCATTTCGACATCCCCTATCCCGGCCACCTGGTGCGGATCGAGGCCCCCGGCTACAAGCCGGCCGTCTCCCGCACGATCGCCGACGACGAGGGCCGCGTGACGATCGATTTCCGCCTCGAACCGGGCCGGGGGCCCTCGGGCGTCCTGCTGGGCCTGGACGGCCGGCCGCTGGCGGGCGTGCAGGTCTTCCTGTGCACGGCGCGGAGGGGGCCGTATTTCCAGAACGGCCGTATGACGAATGAGGATGCCGTGGCCGCCGCCACCGACGCCGAGGGCCGGTTCGCCCTGGCGGTGGTCGACGAGCCCTTCGCCCTGGTGGCGGCGACCGCCGAGGGGTATGTCGAAGCGGCCGGCGAGACCCTGTCCGCCGACGGGACGCTTCGCCTGCAGCCGTGGGGGCGGATCGAGGGGCGGGTGCTGCGGGGTACCCGGCCGCTGGCGGACGCCGAGATCGCGGCCCACGCCTTTGCGCGCTCGGGCCGCCAGGTGCGGGCCAACCACACTCTTCGCGCCAGGGCCGACGCCGAAGGCCGGTTCGTCATCGACAGGGTTCCGCCGGGCGAACTGCAGGTGTCCCGCTCCCAGGCGATCGACGCCGGCCGCAGGTCCTTCTACGCGCAGACGACCTTCGTCGAGGTCGAAGCGGGCAGGACGACGACCGTCACGCTGGGCGGGGTCGGCCGTCCGGTCATCGGGCGGATCGCCCTGCCGGAGGGCCTGTCGATCAACAACGTCTCGATCATGACCGAAAGCAAGGTGCCCAAGCCCCCGTGGCCCTCCGACTGGGAGCGAATGGATCTCCAGCAGCAGCGCGCCTGGTACGCCCAGTGGATGGAGACCGACGAAGGCAAAGCCTACCGTGCCGCGATCAGGGAGGAGGCCGAACACAGGCGCTACTACAACGCGGGCATCACGGCGGACGGCTCGTTCCGCGCCGAGGACGTCGTCGAGGGCGCTTATACGCTCAATGCCACCCTCCTGCGGGGATCGCCGGAAACGTGGAGGCACGAGAACGTGGCCGGCAACGTCCGGCACTCGTTCGTCGTCGGCCCGGTCCCCGGCGGCGTGAGCGACGAGCCGCTGGACCTCGGCAGCTTGCCCGTGACGCTCATCGACGCGGCGGCCGCGACGGGCACCGGCGCGCCGGCGTCCGCGCCCGTCGCGACAGCCCCGGCCCCCCCGGGCGGGCGGGTGGGGCGGCCGCTGGCGGACCTGAAGGCCCTGGGCCTGCCGGCGGCCGCCGAGTTGGCGGCGGGCAGGCGGATCGTCCTGTGCGTCTTCGACGCCGCCCAGCGGCCGTCGCGCCACGCGGCGACGGTCCTGGCGGGCCAGGCCGATGATCTGGCCGCCAAAGGCGCCGTTCTTGTGCTGGTCCACGTCGGACCGGCCGAACAGGCCGCCCTGTGGCGCGGCGGCCAGGAGAGCCCGCCGCCCTGCGGCCAGGTCGGCGGCGGCGATCAGGCCGCCGCCTGGACGACCCCGCGCCTGCCGTGGATCATCGTGACCGACGCGGGCCACGTCGTCCGCTCCGAGGGCGTGGAACTCGCGGAGCTGGAGGCAAGGCTGGCCGAATGAGGCGGGAGGTTTGATGCACACCATGACCCTTCATCGAACGGCTCTCATCCTCGTCGCGGTGCTCCTGTCCCTGACCCCGCGGGCGTTGGCCCAGGGCGAGCAGTGGCTGAGCTACCGCAGCGGCGACGACGTCGCGGCCCGGTGCGGCGGGGCCGAGGGGCAGACGATCGAACTGAGCGGCGAGGCGCCGCCGGGCGTCAGGGCGCCGGCCTTCCAGGCCGCCCCGCTGTGGGGCGCGTGGAAGACGCCGCTGGTCAGCGCCGGCCATCTCCGCCTGGCGCTGGACCGATCGGCCGCCGACAAGCCGTACGACCGGCTCTTCATCGACACCGACGCCGACGGCGAACTGGCCGACGAGACGCCCGTCGCCGCTGTCGCCGCCTCGGCGGCCGCCCAGGTGCAGGCGGCGAAGTTCCGCCAGGTCCGCCTGGTGCTGGAGACGGCCGACGGGCCGGTGACGTACCACCTGAACCTCGACCTGTGGCTCAGCCCCCAGCGCCGCCAGTTCGTCGCCCAGGCCGGCGGCTGGTACGAAGGCCGCGTCCGCGTCGGCGAGAAGACCCTCGCCTGCGCCCTGTACGACGCCGATGCCAACGGCCGCTTCAACGACGCCCGCGAGGACTTCCGCCTCAGCGACCGCCTGAGCCTGGAGGGCACGGGCTTCGCGATGGGGCGCGTCGGCCGTTGCGTGATCGCCGACGGAACACTGATGGCGCTGGAGGTGGCCCCCGACGGGGCGTGGATCAGGCTGAGTCCGGCCGCCGACGTGCCCATGGGCGTGCTTCGCGTGGGCGAGCGCATCGAGCGGATCAGCGTGGGCGGCGCGGCGGGGCTGCTGGCGCTGGCCGTCGCCGACGGGCGGGTCGCGCTGCCGGCGGGGCGGTACCGCCTGAACCACTGGGAGGCGGTTCGCCAGGACGACCGCGGGTATCCCTGGCGGGCCGTCGCCGTGGTTCCCGCCGCCGGCGACGGCATCGACGTGACGATCGAAGCCGGCCGCACCGTCGACCTGGACATCGGCGAGCCGCTGAAGGCCGCGGTGACCGTCGTCCCGCGTTCGGTCGGCCCTGCCGGAGGGCTGAAGAGCTTCACCTTCGCCGATCCCCGCCTGACGGGCCGGCGCGGCGAGCGGATCGCCATCACCTGCGAGGGTCGCCAGGCCCCGCCGCCCAAGCTGGAGATCGCCGCGGCGGACGGCTCGTACCGCGAGCTGTACGACTTCCAGTTCGGCTGAGGCGGCACCTGCTCGCTCTCATGGCGAGAGCCCTCCACCAACGCCGCCGGCTACACGGCCGCGCTGAAATACGCCGTTCCGTTCACCATCGATTCGCCCCCGCAGGCGCTCAACGCGGCCGGGTCCGAAGCCCCGACGCGCTGACGCGGGCGGCGCAGGGTCGGAGGAACGGCAACGGTTCGGCGCTCAGGCCGCCGTTGTTCTCTGTGCCCTGGGGTTCAGGCCGTCGCCTGGGGCGGGGCACTCGGGAGTCGGCGGCGGGCGATGAACGCGACGATCGCGGCGGTGACGGGATCGCCGGGCGCGGGCATGTTCAGGATGACGCTCATGTGGTCGCGGCCGTCGATGGTCAGGAGCGTGACGTCCGGGCTGCCCGCGGCGACCAGGGCGGCGCAGAGCAGGGCGTTCTCCTCGCGGCGTTTGGCGATGTCGGAGGCGGCGCAGATCGCCAGGGTCGGCGGGGCGGCGGCAGAAGTGTGATTCAGCGGGGCGGCGTCGTCGACGATGATCCGGTCGATGGGGATGCCCCGCTCGGCCCGGACCGCCGCGTGCGTGATCGCCTGGCCGCTGATCGGGATCAGCCCGGCCAGATCGCCGGGCGCCGCCCCCGCCTCGGCCAGCCACCGCCCATCCAGCCCCAGCATCCACGCCAGGTACCCGCCGGCGGAGTGGCCGCCCAGGAAGCACCCGCCCCCGCCGACGTCGTACTGGCCCGCGTGCCGCCCGACCCAGGCCACGGCGGTCGCGGCGTCGCGGAGGTAGTGGGGGTAGGGCGCCGCCGGTGACAGCCGGTAGTTCGCCGCCGCCACGGCAATGCCCCGCGCGGCCAGGGCCGTCGCCACGGCCCGCGTCTCCTCGGCCGCCTTGTCGCCCTCGGTCATCCCGCCCCCGTGGAACCACACCAGCACCGGCGGCGCCTCGGCCCCGGCCGGCACGTGGAGGTCCAGACGGCAGCGCCGGACCCGGTAAGCGTCGCCGCCGCCGACGTAGGGGATGTCGCGCTGGACCGTGATGGCGAAGGACGCTGTCATGGCGGACCATTGTACCGCGCCAAGGGCGATTGCGGGACGGCCGCACCCGACGATAGTGGTCGCAGGCGTGCGGCTACGGCCGCTGCCAGGCGCGGAGGATGCGTTCGGCGGTTTCGGCCAGGAGGCGGCGACCCTCGGCCATGGCCTGCTCCAGGGGCATGTCGGCCGGGGCGATGGCGTGGGCGCCGGCCAGGCCGAGCGGGCCGAGGGCGTCGTGATCGACGACGGCGCCGGCCAGGGCGATGACGGGGATGCCGGCCGGGCGGGCCAGGCGGAGGATGCCGCTGATGGTCTTGCCGCGGGCGGTGGTGGCGTCCAGACGGCCTTCGCCGGTGAGGACGAGGTCGGCGCCGGCGAGGCGTTCGGCGAAGCGCGAGGCGGCCAGGACCAGGTCGATGCCGCCCGTGAGCGACGCCCCGCAGAAGCCCACCAGGCCCGCACCCAGGCCCCCGGCGGCGCCGGCGCCGGGGAGGTCGCGGATCGTGCGGCCGATCCGGCGCTCGATCAGGCCGATGACGTGGGCGAGGTTCGCCTCCAGGACCGCGATGTCGGCCGGCGAGGCTCCCTTCTGCGGGCCGTACACCGCCGCGGCGCCGCGCGGGCCCAACAGGGGGTTGTCGACGTCGCAGGCCACCTCGATGCGGCAGGCCGCCAGGCGCGGGTCCAGGCCCGACAGGTCGACGGCCGCGACGTCGGCCAGGCGCGCACCGGTCATCGGCTCGACGAGCGGATGGCTGGCGGCATCCAGGAACCGGACGCCCAACGCCTGGGCCATGCCCGCACCCAGGTCGGTCGTGGCCGACCCGCCGATGCCCACGATGAGGTGGTCGGCGCCGGCGCCCATCGCGGCGGCCATGAGCGAACCCGTGCCGTAAGTGGTTGTGTGCAAAGGGTTCCGCTTCGCCGGCGGCACCAGCGGCAATCCGCTGACGGCGGCCATCTCCACCACGGCGGTCCGCCCGTCGCCCAGCAGGGCGAACCGGCCGGTCCGCGGTTCGCCCAGCGGGCCCAGTGCGGGCGTCTCGATCATCCGTCCGCCGGTGGCGGCGGCCAAAGCGTCGGCGGTGCCCTCGCCGCCGTCGGCCATGGGGATGGACACGACCGTCGCGGCCGGGCAGGCCCGGGCGACACCCTCGGCCATGGCGCGGCAGGCCTCGGCGGCGGTCAGCGATCCCTTGAATGAATCAGGCGCCAGGATGATCTTCATGGCCGTATTGTACTGTAGAAGTGGAAGGTATGCACCCGGCGACAGCCGGTGCGGCCGTACGCGCGAGCGGGGGTGTCCCATCGCGGTTCGCCGCAGTCAAAGCTCAAGGCCGATTCGGCCGATGGGAAATTGGCTGGCAGATGCCCATTCAGGAGGAGTCGTGACGGCTGAAGACCCCAAGTTTTTGGACGAAAAGAGCTTACCCGGCAACCTCCGCGACGTGCAGAACCGGGTGGTCAACCTGGCCTTGACGGCGCTGCTGGTGCTGGCGCTGCCGGCGGTGATCGCCTCGCTGACGCAGGCGGCCCGGTCGGGCTGGGCGCCGAACATCTGCGCCCAGGTGGCCGCCTATGCGGTGGTGCTCCTGGCCGGCGTCTTCCGGTCGCGGCTGCCCTTCGCCCTGCGCGCCGGGCTGCTGTTCACGGCGGGGTTCGTCGTGGGCCTGGGGGAACTGCTCACCTGGGGCCGCTCGGGCACCAGCGAGGTCCAGTTCATCCTGGTGAGCGTCTTCGCCGTGATCCTCCTGGGCGTTCGGATGGGGCTGGTGCTGGCGCTGCTGGGGACGGTCGTGTCGGTGGTGGTCGGCTGGAGCCAGTCGCACGGCTGGCTGACGTTCGCCGCCGGCGGCGCGTCGGCGTCGTGGGTCGCCCACGCGATGAGCTACACGGCCGCGGCGCTGCTGCTGGTGGTGTCGCTGGGCCGCGTGCACGCCGGGCTCGCCCAGGCGATCCGGGGCCTCACCCGGCGCGGGCGGCGGCTGGCCGAGGAGGTCCAGGAGCGCACACGGGCCGAACGGGAGGTCCGCCAGCTCAACGACGAGCTGGAGCAGCGTGTGCGGCTGCGGACGCAGAAGGTCAAGATGCTCTCCAAGGCGGTCGAGCACACGCCGGTGTCGGTGGTGATCACCGACGCGGCCGGCGTGATCGAGTTCACCAACGACGCCTTCACCCGCTCGTGCGGCTACACCCGCGACGAGATCGCCGGCAAGACGCCGCGACTGCTGGCCTCGGGCAAGACCCCCAAGGAGGTCATCAAGAACCTCTGGGACACGCTGCTGGCCGGTCGCGAGTGGCACGGAGAGTTCTGCAACCGCCGCAAGGACGGGACGGAGTACATCGAGGAGGCATGGATCTCCCCGCTGTGCGACGACGAGGGCACCATCGAGAAGTTCGTGGCCGTCAAGCTCGACATCACCAAGCGGCGGGAGCTGGAGCGGGCCCTCGAGCGGATGAGCCGCACCGACGCGCTGACGAACCTCGCCAACCGCCGCGCGTTCGAGGAGTCGCTGCAGCGCGAGGTGAGCCGCGCGACGCGGGCCGGCCGCCCGCTGTCGCTGCTGATGCTCGACGTGGACCATTTCAAGCGCTACAACGACACGTACGGCCACCAGGCGGGCGACCGCGCCCTGCAGCGGGTGGCCGGCGTGCTGACGTCGGCGGGCCGTCGCGGCGGCGACACGGCGGCGCGGTACGGGGGGGAGGAGTTCACCGTCATTCTCGCCGAGGCCGACGCCCAGGCCGCCGCCCACGTGGCCGAGGCGATCCTCCGGGGCGTCGAGGAGCTGGCGATTCCCCACGAGTCGTCGGCGACGGCGCCTCACGTGACCGTCAGCGTCGGCATCGCCACGATGGTGCCCGGCGCCGCGATCGAGGCCGAGGCGCTCCTCCGCCTGGCCGACACGGCGCTGTACGACGCCAAGGCCCGCGGCCGCAACGGCGTACAGGCGGCTGCGGGGGCCGGCTCGCCGGCCTGAAGCCGCTCTTCCGGTTTGCCCAGCTTGCCCAGCCTGCAGAGGCTCGGGTTCCTCCCCTCCGCGCTTCCTCGCAGGCCGCTTCCGCAACACCCGCGTATCGTATGTTTCCAATGACCGACAGCCGGACACGGCGGCGGCCCGGGAGCCGCCGTCGGGATCCTGCCCTTTGGAGATGTGTATGACCATGGATGCGTCAATGCTGGGACAGCCGCGGGTTCTTCTGATCGACGGCGATGCCGCCCGGGCCGCACGGCATTGCAGTCAACTGGCGCTGCAGGGCTGGCATGTGATCGACGTGGGAGATCCGCGCGAGGCCCTGCGCGCCGTGCGGACCGCCGTGTTCGACCTGGTGCTGATCCAGATGGCCCCGGCCGCCGCCGCTGGGATGGACCTGCCCGGGGGCCTTCAGCGGGCCGCCGGCGGGGGGTTCCTCCCGGTCATCGTCATCGGCGACGGCACCGCGACCGAGGAGGACCGCTGCCGATGCCTCGACAGCGGCGCCGACGAGGTCTTTCCCCCGTCGATCGGGGCGGACGAACTGTGGGCGCGCATGCGGGCCCTGCTGCGCATCAAGGTGCTCCAGGACGCCCTGGACGACAGCAAGCGGGCCCTGGAGGACGCCCTGCGGCGGGAGCAGCAGCTCATCGAGCAGCTCCGCGCCGACAACGACCTGCTGCTGGAACAGGTCGTCACCGACCCGCTGACCCGCCTGTACAACGTCCGGTACTTCCACCAGTTCATCGGCGACGAGTTCAGGATCGCCAGGCGCTACGGTCACCCCCTGACCCTGCTGATGCTCGACCTGGACCACTTCAAGGCCGTCAACGACGCGCACGGCCACCCGATGGGCGACTTCGTGCTCCGTCAGACCGCCGGGATTTTCCGGCGCACCGTGCGCGACGCCGACGTGGCGGCCCGGACCGGCGGCGAGGAGTTCGCCGTCATTCTGCCCCGCACCGGCCGGCAGGCGGGCCACGAGTCCGCCCAGCGCATCCGCACGACGCTGGCCGAGCACACCTTCGTCAGCGGCCCGACGCACCTGCAGATCACCTGCTCGATCGGCCTGGCCTGCTACCGCGACGACGCCGACGTCACCAGCCCCCACCACCTGATCTACTTCGCCGACCAGGCCCTCCTGGCCGCCAAGCAGGCCGGACGCGACCGCATCGTCCACTGGATCGACCTGGACGGGGACCTCAAGGCGCGCCTGCGGACCCACGCCCGGAGCTTCGCCGATGCCGACAACACCGTGAACGACGAAGATCGAACAGCGGACCAGGAAGGAGTGGCGAACGTCGAAGGCGGCTGACGGCGGCTATCCGCCGCGGCCGTCTACCACTCCTCCCAGACATCCTCGACGTCGTGGGGGAACGCGTTGAGCGGGCACGCGTCGCACTTGGGGTTGCGCGGACGGCAGAAGGTCTTGCCGACGGTGACGAGCTGGGCGTGGTAGTCGTTGAACAGCTCCGCACGGTCGGGCAGGGCCGACTCGAAGACCTCCTTGATCGCGTCGTAGTCGGACTCGGCGTCGAAGAGCCGGTGGCGGACCCCGATCCGGGCCGTGTAGGCGTCGACGACGAAGGTGGGCTTGCCGGCGGCGTAGAGGATGATCGAGTCAGCGGTCTCGCGCCCGATGCCGTTGATCGCCAGCAGGTCCTCGCGGAGCGCCGGGACGGGCCGGTCCAGGAAGGCGGCCAGGTCGCCGCCCCATTCCGCCGCGACCGCGCGCAGAAAGTTCTTCAGGCGGCTGGCCTTGCGGTTGTAGTAGCCGGCCGGGCGGATCAGCTCGGCCAGGGAAGCGACGTCCAGCCCGTCCATCGCCGCCACGCCCATCACGCCGGCGGCCTTGAGGTTGGCGATTGCCTTCTGGACGTTCGTCCAGTTGGTGTTCTGCGTCAGGATCGCCCCGACGCACACCTCCAGCGGCCCGTCCCCGGGCCACCAGTCCTGGCGGCCGAACCGCTGAACCATGGCGTCGTACATCGCGGTGAGGGTGTCGCTCGTGCGTGTCATGCGGGCCATTGTAGCCGATCGGCGGCGCGGCGCCAGGTGTGTTGTGGCCGCTCTTCGGTGCGGTATAATGAACGGAATCGCGGCCACCGGCCCGCTGGAGAGACCCGAGTGATGGACACGTTCAGAATCAACAGCCAGTTCGAGCCCGCCGGCGACCAGCCCCAGGCGATCGAGGCGCTGACCGCCAGCCTCGAGGGCGGCAAGCGGGCCAATGTCCTGCTGGGCGTGACCGGTTCGGGCAAGACCATGACGATGGCCCACGTCATCGCGCGGCTCAACCGCCCGACGCTGGTGATCAGCCACAACAAGACGCTGGCGGCCCAGCTCTACGAGGAGTTCAAGGAGCTCTTCCCCGACAACGCCGTCGAGTACTTCGTCAGCTACTACGACTACTACCAGCCCGAGGCGTACATCCCCCAGCGGGACATCTACATCGAGAAGGACGCCTCCCGCAACGACGACCTGGACCGCCTGCGCCTGTCGGCCACGACCAGCCTGTCCAGCCGTCGCGACACGATCATCGTCGCCAGCGTCTCGTGCATCTTCGGGCTCGGTTCGCCCGAGGAATACAAGCGCAGCGTCGTGCCCCTCCGCACCGGCGCCGCCGTCGAACGCGACGCCATGCTCGCCCGGCTGGTCGAGCTGCAGTACGACCGTAACGACATCGAGTTCAAGCGCGGCACCTTCCGCGTCCGCGGGGACACCGTCGACATCTACCCCGCCTACGAGCAGTTCGGCTACCACGTCGAGTTCTTCGGCGACAGCATCGACCGCATCGACCTGATCCACCCCACCAGCGGCGAGGTGCTCTCCACCACCGACCAGGCCTTCATCTTCCCCGCGGTCCACTACGTCGCGCCGGAGGACGCCGTCCAGCAGGCCGCCGTGTCGATCAAGGAAGAGCTCGAGATGGCGCTGATCACCCTGCGCAACGCCGGCAAGCTCCTGGAGGCCCAGCGGCTGGCGGCGCGGACCAACTACGACGTGGAGATGATGCTTGAGGTGGGCTACTGCCCCGGCATCGAGAACTACTCCCGCCACCTGGACGGCCGCCGCCCGGGCGACCGGCCCTACACGCTGATCGACTACTTCGACGACGACTACCTGCTCATTCTCGACGAGTCGCACGTGACGCTGCCGCAGTTGCGGGCCATGTACAACGGCGACCAGAGCCGCAAGAGGGTGCTCGTCGAGCACGGCTTCCGCCTGCCCAGCGCGATGGACAACCGCCCCCTGCGGTTCGAGGAGTTCGAGCAGTTGTGGAACCAGGTGGTGTTCGTCTCGGCGACGCCGGGGCCGTACGAGCTGGACCTGGCCGGCGGGGAGGTCGTCGAGCAGATCATCCGCCCGACGGGCCTGATCGACCCGGTCATCCACGTCCGCCCGGCCAGCGGGCAGGTGACCGACCTGCTGGAAGAGGCCCGCAGGCGGGTCGCCGCCAGGCAGCGGGTACTGGTGACGACGCTGACCAAGCGCCTGGCCGAGGACCTCACCGAGTACGTCAAGACCCAGGGCCTCAAGTGCCGCTACCTCCACAGCGAAATCGACACCATCGAGCGGATCGACATCCTCAAGGACCTGCGCCTCGGCGAGTACGACGTGCTGATCGGCGTGAACCTCCTGCGCGAGGGGCTCGACCTGCCGGAAGTGTCGCTGGTGGCGATCCTCGACGCCGACAAGGAAGGCTTCCTCCGCAGCGAGACCTCGCTGATCCAGACCATCGGCCGCTGCGCCCGCAACGTGGACGCCGAGGTGATCCTGTACGGCGACACGGTCACGCCCTCGATGCGCCGCGCGATCGAGGAGACCGAGCGCCGCCGGCAGATGCAGGAGCAGTTCAACCGCGACCACGACATCACGCCCCGGACGATCACCAAGGCGATCCGCGACTCGCTCACCAAGCAGATCGCCGCCCGCAAGGTTGCCCGGGAGGCGATCGCCGCGTCGGAGGAGGAGATCACCGCCGTCGAGCTGATCGCCGAGTTGGAGCAGGAGATGTTCGATGCCGCCGAGCAGCTCGAGTTCGAGAAGGCCGCCCGCCTGAGGGACCGGATCGCCAAGCTCAAGGAGTTCGTGCCGGCCAAGTGAGAGGCCCAGGGGCGATAAGGTTTGCCTGCGCAGGGGGATCAGTGTAATCTGGCGGCCCCGATGCGGTTGGCGGAAGACAGAGAACGGCGACTGTCGAAGCAGGCTGATGCCTCGATGTTCGGCAGTCGCCGCTGACGGATGTGAACGGATGAACAGCGATAAGGCCACCAGAACCAGCGACGTCCGCTTCAAACCGACGCGGGCGGAACGGCAGAACCTTTGGCGTCTGCTGGAGATGGCGCGTGACGAGGACCTGGGCTCCGGGGACTTGACCGGCGCGATGCTCGGCTCGGACGTGCAGGCCGAGGCGGTGTTCGTGCCCCGCCAGCCGATGGTGACGTGCGGGGTGGAGCTGCTCGAGGCGATCGCGGTGATGTACAGCGGCGACCTGCACACCCGGACGCTGGTCCACGACGGCCAGCGGGTCGAGCCGGGTGAGCCGCTGGCGATCTGGACCGGCTCGGCCAAGGCCGCGATGGCCGCCGAGCGGGTCGCGCTGAACTTCCTGCAGCGCCTCAGCGGGGTGGCCACGCTGACCCGCCAGTACGTCGATGCCGTCGCCGGCACCTCCGCCCACGTCTACGACACCCGCAAGACCATCCCCGGCTGGCGCGAGCTGGCCAAGTACGCCGTCCGGTGCGGCGGGGGGCGCAACCACCGGATGGGGCTGTGGGACGCGGTGCTGATCAAGGACAACCACCTGGCGATCATGGCCCGCGCCGAGGGGCAGGACCCGATCAAGGCGATGGGGCGGGAGCTGGAACGGGTCCGCCCGTACCTGGGCAACACCGCCTTCGTGATGCTCGAGGTGGACACGCTGGAGCAGTTCGCCGTCGCCCTGACGCTCAAGGTGGACATCATCATGCTCGACAACATGAACGTCCAGCAGATGCGGACCGCCGTGGCCATGCGCGAGCAGGCGGGCCTGGCCGCCCGGATCGAGCTGGAGGCCTCCGGCGGCATCACGCTGCAGACCGTCCGGGCCGTGGCCCAGACCGGCGTGGAGCGGATCAGCGTGGGGGCGATTACGCATTCGGCCGAGAGCGTGGATATCGGGCTGGACATCCAGATCTGAGGACGGCGGGCTGCCGTTCCTTCCGCATGGAAGCTTTGAGCATCGAACGCGACCTGGGGACGTCCCGCGTGGGGCGGAACGTCATCTGCTTCGAGGTCCTGGACTCGACGAACGATACCGCCGCCGACTCGGCCCGCCAGGCGGACAGCGACGGGCTGGTCGTCCTGGCCGAGCGGCAGCGGCGGGGGCGGGGGCGCGGGGCGCGAGCGTGGCTCAGCGAGCCGGGGGCGAACGTCCTGATGAGCGTGGTGCTTCGCGACGACGCCTCCCATCTGCCGGCCGAGCCGGTGACGATCGCCGCCGGGATGGCGGTGGCCGAGGCGGTCGAGGCGGTGCTCGCCGACCCGGGGGCCTGCCGCCTGAAATGGCCCAACGACGTGCTCCTGGAGGGGCGCAAGGTGGCGGGGATCCTGGTCGAGCAGCGGCGGGGGGGCTCGGCACGGAGCCTGATCGTCGGGATCGGGATTAACGTCAACGCCCATCCGGGCGACGACCGGGTGGATCGGCCGGCGACGAGCCTGGCCCGGCGGCGGGGCGGGCCGGTCGACCGCGTCGCCGTCGTCCGCGCCGTCTGCCGCGCCCTGGATGGGTGGGTGGCCGACCTCACCGCCGACCGCCGCCGTGCGGTCGAGCGGCTCGGGGCGCTGTGGGGGCGGCGCTGCGGGATGGTGAACTGCCGCCACACGATCCTCAGCGGCGGGCGCGCCACCACCGGCACCGTCGTGGCGATCGACCCGCTGGAGGGCCTGCTGCTGCGGACGGACGAAGGCTTCTACGTGCACATCCGGGCCGAAGGGGCGACGGTGGCGTGACGGGAGGCTGCAGGCTGCAGCCTCCAGCCTGCCGTTCTCAGCGCGTGGCGCGGTGGCGGAGGTTGTCCACGATGTTCATATAGTTGATGTACCCGTCGTAGGGGCTCTCGTACGGGTTGAAGTACTTGTGGACGTCGCCGTCGGAGAAGTACTTGGTGCACATGTAGTAGAAGTGGTCGGAGGTCTGGAGCTTGCGCCAGTCGTCCAGGACGTCCGGATCGCCGCAGGCCTTGACCTCGGCCTCGAGCTGGTAGACCTCGTGCAGGGCGTTGGCCTGCATGGCGTTGCCCAGCCAGGCGGACAGGTCGCGTTCGGTGTCGGCCCAACTGGTCATGTGGGGGACGTCGACCTCGCCGACGGGGGGGTAGCGATGGGCCGCCTCGCTGACGGTCAGGAAGTCGTTGTCGGGGTGCTGGAGGATGGCCCCGGGCAGGGCGCGCATGAACTGGAAGATGCCCGTATCCTCCCACTGGTGCTCCCCGAAGGTCTCGTAGTCCATGAACAGGTTGCAGGTGTAGCCGTTGCCGTTGATCTGGTTGACCCACCCGGCGAACTTCTCGGTCGTCAGCGGCCACTCGGCCCACCCGCGGTTGGAGAAGCGGAAGGCGATGTCGTCGCTGAGGCGGTAGTTCTTCATCAGCATGCGCAGGTCGGGGCAGTTCGGCGGGTTATAGACATAGGCCGGACTGCGGTATCCCAGGACCCTGTCGACGCCCTCGCTGAGCACCGCGCCGAAGCCCATGTCCGAGACGGTCCGGGCGACGTCGTTGTTGTACGTCAGCTCGGTGTTGCGGAAGACCTTGGGCGTCTGGCCGAACAGCTCGGCCATCAGCTTGGAGTGCAGGGCGGTCTGCTCTGTGAACTCGCTGCGGCTGTAGAGGAACGAGAGGCTGTGGTAGTACGTTTCGGCGATGAACTCCACGCAGCCCGTCCGTGCCAGGGCGTGGAAGCTGTCCAGCACGTCGGGGCAGAACCGCCGGAACTGCTCGATGACGGTGCCGGTCAGGCTGTAGCTGATGCGGAAGCGGCCCTCGTGCGCGCGGATCAGGTCGAGCATGACCGCGTTGGCGGGCAGATAGCACTTGTTCGCCACCTTCCGACAGATCTCCGCGTTCTTGTGATCGTCGAAGTAGTTGGTGTCGCTGTCGAAGATGCTGTAGCGACGCAGCCGGAAGGGCTGGTGAACCTGGAAATAAAAAACCACCGATGCCATAGGCCTTTTCTGCTTCCGTCAGGTCAGAACAGCGTCCATGCCACTCGCGGGGGCTCAGGCCACCAGCGATTCGTAGATCTCTTTGCAGCGAGCGGCCGAGTCGCTCCATGAGAACTTACGCAGCTCGAAACTGCCCTGTTCGCGGAGCACGCGATGCAGCGGAGGATGCCTCAGGACCGCAAGGATCTTGTTGGCCATCTCGTTGATGTCCCAGAAGTCCACCTTCAGGGCGTGCGTCAGCACCTCGCTGACCCCGCTCTGCTTGGAGATGATCACCGGGACATTGTGCGACAGCGCCTCCAGGGGCGCGATGCCGAACGGCTCGCTGACCGAGGGCATGACGTACAGGTCGGCCATCTCGAACACGCGGTCCACGTCGGCGCCCCGCAGGAACCCCGTGAACGCCACCTTCTGGCCGATGCCCATGGACGCGGCCATCTCGATGGTCCGGCGGATCATGTCGCCCGAGCCGGCCATGACGAACTTCACGTTGGGCATCTTCTCCAGGACCTTTTTGGCCGCCGCCAGGAAGTACTCCGGCCCCTTCTGCATGGTGATGCGGCCGAGGAACAGGACGATCTTGTCCTGGCTGCTCAGCGTGGCCTGGACGGTCCCGTTGCCGCTGCCGGCCGGCGCGACGGCGTTGTAGACCACCGAGACCTTCTCGGGCTCTGCGCCGTAGCGGTTGATCACGATGTTGCGGGTGAAGTTGGACACGCAGATGACCCGGTCGGCCCCGTGGATGCCGGCACGCTCGATATCGTAGACCTGCTGGTTGACGTTCTCCCCGGAGCGGTCGAACTCGGTGGAGTGCACGTGGACCACCAGCGGACGCCCGCTGACGCTCGACACCGCCAGCCCCGCCGCGTACGTCATCCAGTCGTGGGCGTGGACCAGGTCGAACGTCTCGCGCATGGCGATCTGCGTCGCCAGGGAGGCATACCGCCTCACCTGTTCCATCAGGTCGCCCTGGTAATGGGCGCCGGCGCCGGTCTGGTCGACGTTCGAGCCGGCCGGCGGGCCAGTCACCACCAGGCCCGCCCCGCGGGCGGCCTCGGCGGTAAGCTGCTCCTCTGACAGGCCTTGCTCGACCCCGATCGCCTTGAACGCCTCGGCCGGCGTCTTGCCCTGGCGGATCAGCTCGATCACCGCCTCGCGGAAGGTCGCCGGGGTGCTGTAAGCCTGGAACTCCGCGGGGATCTGCTTGACCTGGAGATGCTTGAACTCCTGGAGGGCCGCGCTCATCTCCGGCGACAGTCCGCCGCCCCCGCCGCCCTTGCGGGCGTCGGCCGGCGTGCGAACGGTCACGTGACTGGACACGTCAACCGGGACGGGCGTCGGAAGGACGAAGGTCACCTGCACCCCCACGGCGTCCAACCCCTTCGTCAGTCCGTAGCATGCCGTTCCCAACCCCCCGCTGATGTAGGGGGGGAACTCCCAGCCAAGCATGAAGACTTTCATAGCGATCCATCCCCGCAGCCAGAATGTGGCCGTCCGTGTCTCACGGCATCTCCGGAAGTTCCCGATTCCAGCGGGCACTTGTAACACCGGCGATGCACCCGTGTCAATGGTCTCGACTATTATATCCGCTACATCGGATCGGACGGCCAGCCACTGCGGTAAACCTTCATCATCGTAGGCGCGATCCGGGTATTCGGCCTCACCGCCGACCCTTGTCGGATCGCCCCGCGCCCGCCGGGCCGACGTGCCGCACCGCCGACGCCAGCCATCGGTCGCCCCAGTGCAAGTGTCCGTGGAGCAGCAGGGCCGCCACGGCGATCGGACTGAAGTCGGTACGTCCCGCGGCCAGGAGCCGTTCGAGGACGTCGCCGTCGTCGTCGGCGACGAACAGGTCCGTGTGCTCGGCCGCGTCCGCCGCCGTCCGGCGCCGCCGCCGCAGGACGTCGGCCGGGCAGGCCGTCTCGACCTCGAAAATCAACTCCGGCTGGGCGATGAACTTATCGTGCGCCATCCCCAGGCACCTCATGCCGCCGACCCGACGGCCGTCCACGGCCAGTTCCTCCCGCAGCTCCGCCAGGACCGTCGCGGCCGGGTTGGGCGGCGACGGCGGGCCGGGGGGCTCCATGCATCCCCCGATCGGATGGACCCGCCCGGCATTATAGGCCACCCGCGCCCCGCGCCGCCCCAGGACGATCCGCCGGTCGGCGCTGCGGACCAGGACCGACACGCCCACCGGGTCGGCCGCCCGGGCCCCGCCGGGGCCGCCGTGAAAATCGGGGCCGCAGAGGTTGGTGCCCAGGAAAGCGCGGTAATCGGTCGGCCCGACGGTGAGGGTCAGTTGGTCTGTGCGGGCGCTCCAGGCAACCAGGCGGCACAGCGGGCCGTTCCAGAGCCTTTCGCCGCCGCCGGTTCGCCGCAGCCAGACGGCGGCGATGTGGCGCTCCAGCGCGTCGCTGGTGGGGCGGGGCTCGTCCGTCCAGGCGACGTCGATCCGGTCGGGGGCGTACGGGCCGACCGCGTCGATGACCGCCGCGCCCACGTCGATCGGCGGGTCCGTCCGGGCGCCGGGGGGGCTCACGGGGTCACTCCAGCCACCGCCCGAGCGACTCGGCGAAGTACGTGATGATCAGGTCCGCCCCGGCCCGCTTGATGGCGGTGGTGATCTCCAGGGCAGCGTCGCGGCGGTCCAGCCAGCCCCGGTCGGCGGCGGCCATGATCATGGCGTACTCCCCGCTGACGTGGTACGCCGCCAAAGGCAGGTCGCAGGCCGCCCGGACGGCCTGGATGACGTCGAGGTAGGCCCCGGCGGGTTTGACCATCACCATGTCGGCGCCCTCGGCGGCGTCCAGGGCCACCTCCAAAGCCGCCTGGCGCGGCGAACGGCCGTCCATCTGGTAGGTCCGCCGGTCGCCGAACTGCGGGGCGCTGCCGGCGGCGTCGCGGAACGGGCCGTACAGGGCGCTGGCGAACTTGACGGCATAGGCGAGGATAGCGGTGTGGATGAGCCCCTCCCCGTCCAGCGCCTGGCGGATCGCCCCGACCCGCCCATCCATCATGTCCGAGGGGGCCACCACGTCGGCCCCGGCGCCGGCGTAGGCGACGGCCGTGCGGGCCAGCAGTTCCAGCGCCGCGTCGTTGTCCACGTCGGTCGCCCCGTCGGGGCGGACCGCCAGGGGGCCGCAGTGGCCGTGGTCGGTGTACTCGCACAGGCAGACATCGGCGATGACCACCATGCCGGGCGCCTGCCGCCTGATCCGCGCGATCGCCTGGGGAACCGGCCCGGCCGGGTCCCACGCGCCGCTGCCGGCGGGGTCCTTGGCCGCCGGGATGCCGAACAGCAGCACCGCCGGGATCCCCAGGTCCGCCAGGCGGGCGGCCGCCTGGGCCGCCGTGTCGGGCGAGAACTGGAACTGCTCCGGCAGGGAGGCGATGGGCCGTTTCTCGCCGCTGCCCGGGCGGACGAACAATGGGGCGATCAGGTCCCGCCGGTGCAGTCGGACCTCCGCGAGCATCTCCCGCAGCGCCGGCGTCGTGCGGAGCCGCCGGAGACGTCGGGCGGGGAATCGTGCCGATCCGCTGTCGTTCATTCGCGTCCCATCCACCAGAGGACCACGGCGGCCGCCGACAGGGCGATCCACAGCAGCCAGTTGGCCAGCAGCAGCCGCGCCAGCCACAACCCGCCCCGGACGTAGACCTTCCGGCTGGTCCGCCACCGCCCGTGACGGCTGACCCACTGGCCGCACATCGGGCAGCGCGGGGCCTCCTCGTACATGGCCCGCCCGCAGTGGGGGCAGGGCACGAGGCTGCCGAGCACCTCGTCCCCGTCGTCGGCGAGGTCCGCCTCGTCGGGGAACTCATCCTCGTCCAGGGGCTCGTCGGACCACTCGTCCTCGTCCAGGGAATCTTCGGACCACTCCGCCATGGCCGTCCAGTGTACGGCTCTCCCGGCAGGGGGGCAAGGAGGCCGCTCTCAGGAGGCCGCTCTCTTGGAGGGTGCTCTCTTGCGGCCCTCGGGGGACTTCTGATAGAGTCATGACATGGCCACCCGAAGGGATCGCCCCGGCTTCCGCGGCATGATCGGCATCATCCTTCAGCGGGTCGGCGTGCGCGGGTGCGGGCTGACCGATCGGCTGCTGGATGGTATCGCCGTCGAGTGCTCCCATCATAAGCTCGGGCAGGTCCTGGGTTTCTACGAAGAGCCCAATGAGTGCCGCAAACTGATCAACAGCGCCCACCAGATCATGGTGGACGGGTTCATCATCGGCAGCCGCTTCTGCGATGCGCTGATTCCGGACATGCTGGGCCTTCAGCGGAGCGGCACGCCGGTGGTGACGGTCTACTCGCACCCCATCCATCGCTCCCTGGTGAACGTCGGCATCGACCAGGTCGGCATCGGGCGCATGGCGACCGAGCACCTGATCGAGCAGGGCTGCCGCCGGATCGTCCACCTCCGCGCCGGCGAGTCGCGCCTGGTGGGCTATCGCCAGGCCCTGCGGGAAGCGCGGATCGGCGTGCAGGACAGGTGGATCCACTGGCCCGGTTTCGTCGGCGGGCAGTGGCTCCTGTCCGGCGGGGGGGAGGCGGGCATCGGCCATTTCCTCGAAGCGGGCATCGAGTTCGACGGGGTGTTCGCCTCCTCGGACCCGCAGGGGATGGGCGCGATCCGGGCGCTGATGAAGGCCGGCCGTCGCGTGCCGGAGGATGTGAAGGTCGTCGGCGTGGACAACTCCCCGCTGTGCGACAGCGGGTTCATCACGCTGACCTCGATCTCCGACGACGCCCGCCTCCGCGGGCGCCTCGCCGTCCGGGCCCTCCTGGACTGCTGCCGCGGCCGCTCCGTCAAGTCCCTCGCGCTGGAGCCCGTCCTCGTCGCCCGCGAATCCACCCGCCGTTGATCGCCGCAGTTCAAAGGGTGCCGCGGCCTGGAAAGCCGTGCCGGCTACCCTCGCTCCTAAGCGGGTCACCAGACATGATGCAACAGTCGCGGCCCCAATCGTAGGGTGGCGCAGCCGAGCCGGGGGCGAGGCTGCCCACGCGATCGCGGCGGAACCCCCACGGGGCCGCGTGCGTCCAACGAGGGCGGGCCGGTCCGCATTCGCGTGGGCAACGAGTTGCCCACCCTACGGCCGCCGCCTCTGTCGCATGA
>JAAYZK010000247.1 GCA_012514895.1 Planctomycetota bacterium
CGCGGCACGACGGGCACGTACAGCTTGACCGGCGAGTCCGGGCAGGCCGTCGTGTCGGGCGGGTACTGCTCGTAGCACGGCACGCCCGGGGCCGAGGCCCAGTCGGAAGCGGGGAACCATTGGCCGTAGATCGCGTTCCACGTGGCCCCGATCGTCGCCAGGCTGCAGTCGAAGACCGCGAAGCGGGCCGCGGGGATCGTCCGGACGACCGCGCCGGCCGGCGCCGCGTCCACGTCGGGCCGCAGGATCATCCCGGCGAGGTAGTCCATGACGCCCTCCTCGCCGGTGCAGAAGCACACCCCGTAGTACCCCCGGCCGACGCTGAGCGGCTCGATCGCCCCGGCGAGTTTCATGAAACCCTCGCGCCAGATCCGCTCGAAGCCCGGGTCGACGTCGCCGGCGATGCTGACCCGCTCCTGGTACCCGATCACGGCCGTGGCCGGGCGATCGACAAACGCGACGTTCATGTCCATCGGCGTCTCTCCTGCGCCCAAGGAAAGAGCCCGGCCACCCCGCCGGGCGTGACCCTGATTGTATCGCGGGACGGCAGGATGCCAAGCGCCTTCATCGAGGGGCAGACTGAAGGTGTGCCCTCGAGGCAGAAGGTTCACTGGCCGGCCGTCGGCTTCCACCCATCCGGCGGGGGATTCAGCGTCGGGCGATAGCGGGCCCACATGGCGTCGATCCAGGGGTCGAACTCGGTCGAGCCCTGGCGGATGCCCGCGTCCCCGCCATGGGCGGCGCGGATCGCCGCGACGGCCTGGGTGTCGTCCTCGTGCATCCAGCGATCGACATAAACGAACCAGGCGTCGTGGTCCCAGACCGCCTGGGCATCCATCAGCCGCATGGCCAGGGCCTGGCCGACCCAGCAGATGCTGGTGGTGTTGCGCCGGTAGCCTTCGGACATGGTCTTCCGCGGGCCGGGCCACTGGTCGGGGGTCAGGTGCTCGTACGGGCCGCGATCCTTCTGGATGTGGCCGATCAGCGGGTACTGGCCGGTGAAGCGGACGGTCGCGCCGGTCCAGGACGGTCCGAACTCGACGTGTTCGTCCTCGCCGAACGATGCGCCGCCGGCGTGGGTCCTGATCGTCTTCATCTCCGGGTCGTCCAGCATGATCGCCGCGAACACGATCGGCAGCTTGCGCCCGTTGCCGAACCCGCCGGCCGCCGGCCAGCCGCCTTCCCTGTCGCGGACGCCCTGGGTGGCGACCGACCAGTTGTCGATGCCGACCTGGATCAGCCGCAGGGCGAGCGTGCGCTTCTGCTGGAGCGGGTAGTCGCAGTTGAGCAGCAGCGCTGCGTACGACACCGCCCGACCGACCTCGCGGCCGTACCCGGGCATGTTCTCCGACGGGTGCATCTCGCGGCTCGTCCAGCCGTACACGTGATCCACCCAGGGCCGCTCGAACATCCGCTCGACCCACGCCAGGGAAGGCACGCCGTCGACGAGGGTCATCGGGTTGGCGGGATACCGTCGGGCCCAGGACGGCAACGGCGCGGCAACGGGCTTGACGCTCCTGAGCCGGTCCCAGCGGACGTCCTTGGCGCGGTGGAGCTTCTTCTTCGTCCGGTCGCAGTAGCCCGGGCGGAACGCGTCGTCCCAGGCCGGCTCGTCCAGGCAGGTCAGCACCGCCACGGTCTTCAGCGGCGAGCTTTCCGTCCCCCCGCCCGTGGGGTTCGGCAGCACCTGGTTCTGCTGGGTCTTGTCGAGGCTGACGGCCGAGAGGAGCGAATCCCCGGGCGCCAGCTTCAGCGGGAACCGGGCGCCCTGGTCGCTCTTGAAGTCGCGCATGCGGCCGTCATAGGCCTGGGCGGTGGTCACGGGCGGGTTGAGCATGGAGCCGTGGCGGAAGTCCTCTCCGCTGCCGGCCGGCGCCGGGTCGACCGCGGTGACGGTGACGGGGCCGACGACGTAGTAGTCGCCGGTGATGAAGCGCCCGACGGGGACGGGCCGGTCGAACGTCCACGTGATGCCGTACTGGGACACGCTGGTCTGCAGCGGCAGTTCCGCCCCCTGGCCCCACGCCGCCCCCGCTGCCATCGCCACGCACACCGCCGTCCGGAGCATCGTTCGCATCGCGTCTTCCTTTCGCTGGAATGGCAGAACCGAACGCACGCCATGGTATCGTCCGCACCCTCGAGCGTCAACGGCGCGGCGGCGGTCCTGCGCCGATGGCGCTGCAGGCAGGACGACCGCGCCGCGATCTGGTATGATGCGTGCTCTCCGGGGCGCCCCCGGGTCAACGAACAGGACATCGCATGAAGATTCTGCTGATCTATCTCACGCCGCCGGCGGCCGTGTGGCCGCAGGGGCGGTTTCTGTCGCACTGGGTGCCGTCCGGCGTGGCGCAGATCGCGACGCAGGTGCGGGCGGCCGGGCACGAGGTGCGCGTGATCGTGCGGGACGAGCAGCTCGCGCGGCTCGGCTTCGACTGGACCGAGGCGAACCGCCGCCTGGTCGAGCAGATCGAGGCGTTCGGGCCCGAGCTGGTCGGCCTGTCGGTCACGACGCCGGCGATGAGCGAGTGCAGGGCCGTCTCGGCGATGGTCAAGGCGGCCCTGGGTCCGGACGTCCGCATCGTCGCCGGCGGACCGCACCCGACGGCCCTGCCGGAGCAGACGCTGGCCGAATGCCCGGACGTCGAC
>JAAYZK010000248.1 GCA_012514895.1 Planctomycetota bacterium
AGGCACATCGACACCGGAGAGAGAAAGGGAGTGCGGACATGAAACCTGTTGCAGCGATGATCGGAGCCCTGCTGGTCGCGGCCGCGACGGCGGGGGCGTTTGACGGGGTCCAGACCTTCAACGACGTCCGGGACCTGGGCGGCCAACCGCTGAACGTCGGCGCCGCCAGCGAGACGGACATCACCCTCGGGCCGGACGCCGTGTGGACGGGCGTCACCGCGGTCGACATCGCGCCGGCGTGGAGCCCCACCGACCCCTTCCATGCCAGGCTGACCGTGCAGGGCAGCCTCGGCGCCGCCGCCGGGAGGACCGGCGACGTGAGCATCGGGCGCGCCGGCAACCCGTCGGCCGAACTGCTCATCGACGGCGGGTCGGTGTATTGCGGCACGGTGCACTTCGCCCGCGGCACCGGCGCCGCGTCGCTCACGATGACCGGCGGGCTGCTCGACGCCGCCGGCTACCTGAACGGCCCCCAGGCCAACGGCGGCCGCGTCACCATCCTCCAGGAGGGCGGGACGATCAACTGGGGCACCAGCGGCGGCTGGGCGCCGGCCACCCTGGGTACCAAGGCCGACAGCGCGGCCACCTACACGATCGCGGGCGGCACATCCACCTTCTACCACCACCTGACCCTGGCCGGCGGCGCCAACGCCACCGCACGCCTCGAGCTGCAGGGCTCCGATGCCTTCCTGGAGGCCAGGACCCGCTTCATCATGGACAGCGGGTCGACCGTGGCCTTCCTGCTCGATGACGGCGCCGCGCACATCAACCCGATCATCACCCCGCTGACCTACCTGAACGCCGGCGTGATCGACATGGGCTTCGTCGACGGCGCCGCCTGGCGGCCCGGCGCGGGCGAGGCGTTCGACCTGATCACGAAGACCGGCGGCGGAATCGACATCTCAGCGCTGGCCCTGGCCGCCGACGACGCCGGCACCTGGCAACTCCAGGTCAACGACGCCGGCGACACGCTCCAGGCCGTCTACCTGGTTCCCGAACCGGCCACGCTCAGCCTGCTGAGCCTCGGCCTGGCCGCCTTGGCAACGCGCCGGAAGCGGTAGCCGCCGCACGGCCACCCACACGGCGCACAGACGCAGCGAGGCCCGCAGGGCCGGCACGATGACCCCTCCGAGGGCATGCCGGCCTTGACGGGCCTCGTCGTTTCGAAGCAGTTCGCAGACAGACAGGACGGCAGATGGAAGACACCGGCGTCAGGAATCCTTCTTCTGCCCTTCCTCCTGCTCAGGATCCATTTCAGTTCCCCCGCCAGGGCGTTTGCCCCCTGGACATGCGGGTTCGGGAGAAACCCGCACGCCCGCCGGTGAAGACGCCTCCGCGGCGCCGCCCGTCAGCGCAGGACGAAGACCTCGCCCATGACGAGCTTGTGATAGCGGTCCCGGAGGGCGGCCGGGAGGGCGGCGGCCAGTTCGTCCGGGTAGCCGCGGGTCCAGAAGAGGTTGGTGTCGCTTTCGGTGTAGGTGCCGTAGTGCTGGGGGAAGATGTGGCGCGGCTGGAGGGCGTCGATGAGGATGCAGGAACGGTCGATGTGCGTGTTGTGCACGGTGGGCGACACGAACAGGACGTCGACGCCGTCCAGGTCGAGGTGGTCCTGCAGGAGGACCGAGTCGCCCGGCTGGAGGAACGACACGCCGCCGAAGGTGAAGTGGTAGCCGCAGTCGTCGAGGTTGGCGCCGCCGAACACGGTGAAACGCGGGCCGCCATGCAGGGCGCGGAGGGGGCGCAGGCTCATCCCCGGCAGTTCGAACGGCTCGCCCGGCCGGGCCACGCGGATCCGCGGCGGAGCGATGTTCAGGGCGCGGGCCTTGTCGACGCAGTTGGCCGGCAGCACGAACAGGCACGCCGACCGTTCGGCGAGGATGGCCGAGGTGATGGACGAGAAATGGTCCTCGTGCCCGTGCGTGATGAGGTGCACGTCGAGCGACTCGGCGATCTCGGCCGTCGGGATCGGCGTCGCCGCCGCCCGGTAGTCGCGGTCCAGGTCGAGGTCGAAGCCGATCAGCCGCCCCTCGGCGCGAAGCAGCCAACTGAGATTGCCCAGCCAGCACAGGCCGATCCCCGAGGTGACGGCCAGCAGTTCATCCAGCACGGCATGCGCCATGGGGCTATGCTCCTCCGGCGGCCTTCGCGGCACGCCGCCGAGCCTTCCGCAAGCCGCCCGGCGGTCGCGCCGCAGACCGGGCGCGATCTTACCATCCGTTCGCGCGTCGTGGAACCACGGAGGCGCGCGCGGCCGGCGGTTCGCGTGAGCGAGGCAAGAATCTGGTACCCGTTGCCGGCCATGTTCGGTCCGCCCCGGGAGGCTGACGGCAGGCTCCAGGCTCCAGGCTTCAGGCTTCAGGAACGACAACGGCCCGGTTGTCTGCCGTGCCTGAAGCCCGAAGTCCGAAGCCTGAAGCCCGGCCGTTTCGTCTTGATCGGCCGGGGGGAATGGCTGACAATGGCGCGGACAGAAGAGCCCGGCGGCGGCGCCGGGCAGGACATCCTTGATAGAGAGACCCACCATGGCAAGGACCCGATGTGCACTGATCGTCGTCGCGACGCTGGCGGTGGCCCTGGCGCCCGCGGGGGCAGCCCCGGCCACCGGGCCGCTGGACCCCATCGAGCAGGTCGAGATCGGCCCCAACCGGGAGTTCCGTGTCAACGGCGAGCCCTTCCTGCCGATCATGTCGTGGGCGCAGGGGTCCGGCAGCTACGGCATGCTCCGGAGCCTGGGATTCAACACCTTCTGCGGGGGCGGCCGATCCGGCGAGGCGGCCGGCGCCGCCAAGGCCGCCGGCGGGTACCTGATCCCGGATTTCACGCGGACGCTGATCGGCAACCCGTCGGTGCTGGCGTGGATTCACGGCGACGAGCCCGACATGCCCCAGCGGAGGCAGCAGGCCGCCACGCCCGACCAGATCGAAGGCCAGGGCGGGGCCCGGCCCCGGGGTTCTGAGCCGAAGCGCCCGGCGGCCGAGGTGCAGGAGCACTACCGCAACATCAAGCAGGCCGACCCGTCGCGGCCGGTGCTGGTGACGTTCACCGGCCACTTCTTCGAGAAGATCCGCTCGCACTACACCGCCGAGCAGCAGGCGACGCTGTACCGGCAGTACATCCAGGGGGCCGACGTGGTCGGGTTCGACATCTACCCGATCTACGGCCACGGCCGCCCGGGCTGGCTGAACCACCCGGCCGACGCGGTGGCCCAGTTGACAAAGATGGCCGGGCCCCGACCCGTCTACGCCTGGATCGAGACCAGCAAGGGCAGCCGCTGGATGAGCTACGAGCGTCAGCCCGACGTCCTGCCCATGCACACGCGCTTCCAGGTGTGGGGCGCGCTGATCAACGGCGCCACCGCCATCGGCTACTTCACCCACGCCTGGGCCCCCACGTTCAAGGAGTTCGCCCCGACCGACGAGATGCGGGCCGAGCTGCTGCGGATCAACAGCCAGATGACGCGTCTGGCCCCGGCGATCCTGGCCGCCCCGGCCCGGACGGCCGTCACGATGACGATGAGCGACGGCCTGCCCTGCCAGTTCAAGGCCACGACGCACGACGGGTCGCTGTACCTCTTCGCCCAGAACCGTGACCTGGGTCCGAACTCGGAGAACCTGGGGCAGTTCGATCCGATCAGCCCCCGCGGCGGCACGGCGACCTTCACGGTCGCGGGGATGAAGGCCGGCACGACGATCGAAGTGGTCGACGAGAACCGCACCCTCACCGCCGCCGACGGCGGGTTCACCGACGCCTTCGGCCCGCTCGCCGAGCATATCTACAAGATCGCACAGTGACGGCAGGCGTCAGGCACGCAACAGAGAGGCTTCAGGCTTCAGGCGGCAGGAACGACAACGGCCAACGGTGCACGAGTACCGCCGTCGTTCCTGAAGCCTGAAGTCTGAAGCCCGAAGCCTGCCGTTCTACGCCAGCGACGACGGCTCCTCGACGGCCCGGGCGGCGATGTCCTGCTTGAGCAGGCAGGCGTGGCGGTGCGTCGGGTCGCCGCCGAGCGGCTGAAGGGTCGGGCGATGCTCGGTGCAGCGGCGCATGATGCGGACGGGCTGACCTTCCGAGTCGATGGCGACGGTCTGAGCGGCGTCGGCCTGGGCGGCGCAGGCGCGGGTGTAGGGGCAGCGCGGGTGGAACGGGCAGCCGGGGGGGGGATTGACAGGGCTGGGGACCTCGCCCTCCAGCGGAATGCGGGCCTTGACCGCCCCGGGCTCGGGCTCGGGGACGGCCGAGAGCAGGGCCTGCGTGTAGGGGTGGGTCGGCGCGCGGTAGAGCGACTCGCGGTCGGCCAGTTCGACGATCCGCCCGAGGTACATCACCGCCACGTCGTCGGCGAAGTGCTCGACCACCGCCAGGTTGTGCGCGATGAAGAGGTACGACAGGCCCAACTCATCCTGGATGTCGCCCAGCAGGTTGAGCACCTGGCCCTGGATGCTCACGTCCAGGGCGCTGACCGGCTCGTCGCAGACGATGAACTCCGGCTCGACGCTCAGCGCCCGGGCGATGCCGATCCGCTGGCGCTGCCCGCCGGAGAACTCGTGCGGGTAGCGGTTGACGTAGTCCGGGGAGAGCCCCACCCGCTCCAGCAGCGACGCGACGCGGTCCCGCCGCTCGCTGCGGCCGGCCAGGCGGTGGACGGCCATCGGCTCGGCGATGATGCGGCCGACGGTCATGCGGGGGTTGAGGCTGCCGAAGGGATCCTGGAAGATGATCTGCATCCGCCGCCGCAGCCGCCTCAGTTCGTCGCCGCCCATCGCCAGCACGTCGCGGCCGTCGAAGGTGACGCGGCCGCCGGTGGCGTCGATGAGGCGCAGCAGCGTGCGGCCGACCGTCGTCTTGCCCGAGCCGCTCTCCCCCACCAGCCCGAGCGTGCGCCCGCGGGCGATCGAGAACGACACGCCGTCGACGGCCTTGACGTGCCCGCGCACGCGCGAGAAGACGCCGCGGCGGATCGGGAACCACGTCACGAGGTTCTCGACGGTCAGCAGGGCATCCTTGGGATGAGGGGCAGCGTTATCCATCCTGGCGCGTCCCTTTCATGACGGTGGCGGTCGGGTCGGTGGCCCTGGCCCCGGCGTAGCCCGGGCACTCCCAGCAGGCGGCCCAGTGGCCGTCCTTCACCTCGCGCAGCTCGGGCTCCTGCGTGCGGCAGCGTTCGAGATCGCGGCCGATCGGGCAGCGGGGGTGGAACTTGCAGCCGCTGGGGAAATGCAGGGGGTTGGGCACCATGCCCTCGATCGTTTCGAGGCGCTTATGCGTGCGGCCCAGGCGGGGCAGCGAGCGGAACAGCCCCTGCGTGTAGGGGTGCAGCGGCTCGCCGAACAGCGGGCCCACGGCGGCCTGCTCGACCATCCTGCCGGCGTACATCACGCCGACGGCGTCGGCGGACTCGGCCACGACGCCCAGGTCGTGGGTGATCAGCAGGATGCTCAGGCCGGCGGAGGTCTTCAGCTCGTTGAGCAGGTCGAGGATCTGCGCCTGGATCGTCACGTCCAGGGCCGTCGTCGGCTCGTCGGCGATCAGCAGCCTGGGGTTGCAGGAGATCGCCATGGCGATCATCACCCGCTGGCGCATGCCGCCGGACATCTGGTGGGGGTACTCGCGGACCCGCTGGGCGGGTTCGGGGATGCCGACCCGCGCGAGCATCTCGGCAGCCAGGGCCCACGCCTGGCGGGAGCCGAGCCCCTGGTGGAGCCGGATGGCCTCGACGATCTGGCTGCCGACGGTGTAGACCGGGTTGAGCGAGGTCATCGGTTCCTGGAAGATCATCGCGACGTCCTTGCCGCGGACGCGCTGCATCTGTTTCTCGCTGAGGCTCAGCAGGTCGCGTCCGGCCAGGAGGATCTGCCCGTCGGTGATCTCGCCGGGGGGCGAGGGGATCAGCCGCATGAGGCTCAGGGCCGTCACGGACTTGCCGCACCCGCTTTCGCCGACCAGGGCGAAGGTCTGGCCCTTTTCGATGCGGAAGCTGACGTCGTCGACCGCCTGGACGCATCCTTCGTCGGTGTTGAAGCGTGTCCGCAGGCCTCGGACGAGGACCAGGGGGCCGTCGGTGTGTTGCATGCTCTCGGCCATCGATCTATCCCACATTCCGCAGTTTGGGGTCCAGGGCGTCGCGGAGGCGGTCGCCCAGGAGGCTCAGGGCCAGCACCAGCACGAACATGGCGCCGACGGCGGCGGTCAGCTCCCACCAGCGGCCGACCATCAGGTCCATGCGGGCCGAGTTGATCATGGTGCCCCAGCTGGGGGTTCCGACGGCCACGCCGATGCCCAGGTAGCTGAGGATCACCTCGGCGCTGACGGCGCCGACGAAGCCGAGCGTGAACTGGATGATCGCCAGGTGGAAGACGTTGGGCACCACGTGGCGCAGCAGGATCGTGCGTTCATCGACCCCGACGGCGCGGGCGGCCGTCACGTAGTCCAGCTCGCGGATCTTCATCACCTCGGCGCGGACCAGGCGGCACATGCCCACCCAGCTTATCACGCCCAGGGCGATGTAGATCCCGTGGATGCCCGTCAGGTCCAGCCCCAGGACCTTGACGTCCTGGAAGGCGTACTTCATCGCGATCAGCAGGATGATGCCGGGGATGCTCGACAGCGTGGTGTACAGCCAGACGATCACGTCGTCGACCCGCCGTCCGAAGTATCCGGCGATCGCCCCCAGCAGCGTTCCCAGGGGCACGGCGATGACGTTGGCCATCAGGCCGACCGTAAGCGAGACCTTGGCGCCCATGATCGTCTTGACCAGGACGCTGCGGCCCGACCAGTCGGTCCCCAGCCACAGCCGCCACGACGCGGCAGAGGGCGGGTGGTTGGCGCGGTCGTAGTCGCTCATCTCCGAGAACGCGGGGATGTTGTCATTGGGCGACCGGGCCGCGACGGCCTCG
>JAAYZK010000249.1 GCA_012514895.1 Planctomycetota bacterium
GCCAGTGCGTCGAAACCGGCCGCCAGTACGGCCTGGCCGTCGCGGTCGACCTGATGGGCGTCGCCGATCCCGTCGCCGCCGCCGCCGCGATGGAGGCCCTCGGCGTCGACTGGGTCGACGTGCACTGCCCGATCGACCGGCAGATGCAGGGCGCCGATCCGCTCGACCAGATCCGCCGCGTCCGCTCGGCGTGCGGGCTGACGCTGGCGGCGGCGGGTGGGCTGACCAGCGAGACCGCCGCCGGCGCCGTCGCCGCCGGCGCCGACGTGATCATCGTCGGCGGGGCCATCACCAAGGCGATCGACCCCCAGGCCGCGACCGCCGCGATCCGCACCGCGATCGACACCGGCGAAGCGGTCGCCGGCGAGGGCCTCTTCCGGCGCGCCGCCGCCGACACCATCCGCCAGATCCTCCAGACGGTCCGCACCGCCAACATCTCCGACGGCTCGCACCGGCAGCCCTGCCTGGCCGGGCTGCACCCGCTGTGGATCGGGGCGGTGGCGATCGGTCCGGCGGTGACGGTGCGGACGGTGGCGGGGGACTGGTCCAAGCCCGTCCAGGCGATCGACGCGGCCCGGCCCGGCGAGGTCATCGTCATCGACGCCGGCGGCCGTCCGCCGGCGGTCTGGGGCGAACTGGCCACCGAGAGCGCCGTCGGCAAGGCCCTGGCGGGGCTGGTCGTCGACGGCGCCGTCCGCGACTCGGCCGACATCCGCCGCCTGGCCTTCCCCGTCTGGTCGGCGCAGGTGACCAGCCACGCCGGCGACGCCAACGGCGTCGGCCAGATCAACGTCCCGATCACCATCGCCGGCCAGCGGATCTGCCCGGGCGACTGGATCGCCGCCGACGACGACGGCGTGATGGTCCTGCCGGCGGCCAAGGCCGTCGAGATGGCCAACCGGGCCGCCGACGTCCTGGAGGCGGAGAACCGCATCCGCCAGGAGATCCGCGACCGGTCCGGCACGCTGGCCAAGGTGCTGGACCTCAAGCGGTGGGAGCAGAAAGGCATGGCCCCCGAGGTCGGATAAGAGCCGTGACGGCCGGGGCCGTGAAGCGTCTGGAGCAGAGAGGCAGGATTCCCGATGCCGGATCAAGAGGTCAGTGCTCTCAAGCAGGCGGGCCGGTCGTTGATGGGGCGGATCGACGCCGTGATGGCGGCGGTCGACTGGGACAGTTTTCTGGCCCTGGCGACCATGCTGCCGCGCGCGGCCAAGACCTTCGTCGTCGGCGCCGGCCGCAGCGGCCTGGTCGCCCGGTCGTTCGGGATGCGGCTGATGCACGCGGGGCTGCCGGCGTTCATCCCAGGCGAGACGATCACGCCGGCGACGGGGACCAATGACCTGCTGGTGGCGATCAGTTGCACGGGCCAGACGGGCTTCACCGCCTACCTGGCCCACCGCGCCCGCGACTTCGGCGCCAAGGTCGTCGTCATCACCGCCGAGCCCGACTCGCCGCTCGCCCGCGAGGCCGACATGGTCGTCCGCGTCCCGGCGTCGGATCCCGACATCGTCGTCCGCGCCGCCGTCTTCGAGCACACCACCAGCCTCTGCCTCGACGCCGTCTTCAACGTCCTGGCCGAGCGCCTCAAGATCGACCTCGACGCGTTCCGCGCCCGCCACGCGAACCTGGAGTAGACCTCACGCTGCATAGCTTGCCCGGCGCGGCGGGCGCGTGCTATACTGCCGGGCGTCGAAAGGATACCGGCGGCGCCGGGGGCGATGTCGGGCGGGCCGCCTGAGGGTACCTGTATGACGCAGCGTCGGGACTCTGCCCCGGCCGCGGGGCCGGGGGGACACATCTGGAACGCCGGCGAGTGGTGGATGCTGGCGCTGTGCGTGTGCGTGGGAGTGGTGGCGGGGCTCGGCGCCATCGCCTTCCGCCTGATGCTCGACGTGTCGGCTCACTTCTTCATGGGTGGGCTGGCCAACTACTATCCCGCCCTGCCGGGAGGGGAGTCGCCGCTGTTCGAGCGCGGCAGCGGTCCGCCCCTGCGCTGGATGCTGGCGGTGATTCCGGCGATCGGCGGGCTGATCAGCGGCGTGCTGGTCTGGCGGCTGGCGCCGGAGGCGGGCGGGCACGGCACGGACGCTGCCATCGAGGCCTACCACCATCGGGGCGGGGCCGTGCGGGCGCGGGTGCCGTTCGTCAAGGCGCTGGCGTCAGCCATCACCATCGGCAGCGGCGGCTCGGGGGGACGCGAAGGTCCCATCGCCCAGATCGGCTCGGGGTTCGGATCGGTGCTGGCGGCCAGGCTGGGTCTCTCGCCCCGCCGCCGGCGGACGCTCATGGCCGCCGGGATGGCCGGGGGCGTGGGGGCGATCTTCTCGGCCCCGCTGGCCGGGGCCCTGTTCGCCGCCGAGGTCATGTACCGCGACCTGGACCTGGAATACGAGGTGATCATCCCCTCGGTGATCAGTTCGGCCGCCGCCTACAGCGTGTTCGGCCTGTGGTACGGGTGGGATCCGCTGTTCGCCACGCCGACCTTCTCGTTCCGCAACCCCGCCGAACTGCTGCCCTACAGCCTCCTGGCGGTCGTGGCCGCCGCCGGGGCGATCGCGTTCATCAAGGTGTTCTATCTCGTGCATCGCCTCGCTCGCCGCCTGGCGGTCGCCCCGTTCGTCACGGCGGCGCTGGGGGGCCTGGCCGCCGGGCTGGTGGGGCTGCTGGTCCCCGAGGCGCTGGGCACCAGCTTCGGCGCCCTGCAGGCGGCGATCAGCCTGGATGGACCGGCGGCGACGGGCGGCGGGGCCCTGGCGGCCCTGGCGGCGCTGGCCTGCGCGAAGATGCTGACCACCTCGCTGTCCATCGGCTCGGGCGGGTCGGGGGGCGTCTTCGGGCCCTCGGTGGTCATCGGCGGGGCCCTGGGCGGCGCGGTGGGCCTGGTGGCGATGCGCCTGATGCCCGGTCTGGACCTGCAGCCGGGGGCGTTCGTCCTGGTCGGGATGGCCGCCTTCTTCGCCGCCGCCGCCAACACCCCCATCAGCACGATCATCATCGTCAGCGAGATGTCCGGCAACTACCACCTGCTGCTGCCCAGCATGTGGGCGTGCGTCATCGCCTACCTCCTGGCCCGGCGGCACAGCCTCTACACCATGCAGTTGGCCAGCCGCTTCACTGCCGAGTCCCACGCCGGCGAGATGCTCCACGCGGCCCTGGCCGGGACCACCGTCGCCCAGGTGCTGGCGGCCAGGCCCGCCCCCCGCAGAGTCCACACCGTCGCGGCCGACATGCCCATCGCCGAGGCGCTGCGGCGCTCGGCCCTGGCCGACCACCGGGGCCTGCCCGTGACGCGGGCCGATGGAAGCCTCGTCGGGTTCCTGTCCGATCGCCTCCTCAGACGGCTGCTGGACGGGGGCGAGCAGTTCCACGCCCTGTTCCTGGCCTGCGACCTGGCGGCCGAGCCCCTGACCGTCACGCCCGACGACACGCTGATGACCTGCCTGAACGCCATGGCCGGGGCGAACCAGGATGAGATCGTCGTGGCCGACCCCGCCGACAGCACCCTCCTGGCCGTCCTCAGCCACGACGACGTCATGGCCCTCTTCAGGCGCAGGATCGGCGACGGCTTCGAGCCGCCCCCGCCCGTGCCCCGACCCGGGCCCTAAGGGCGGCAGTGCGCGTGACGGGCGCAAGGGCATGGGCCGCGGCGGAAATCCGGAGCACGAAACTCGAAATACGAAACAAATTCCAAACGCCAGAACAGAACGGAAAAGCACCAGACAACGGCTCGGCCGTCTGGCCGTCTGCCGTCTTTGCCTTCTTGAGATCTGTTTCGGATTTCGTGCTTCGGGCTTCGGATTTCCCGGCCGTATCCGTGGGGGCATCCCCCGGGCTACCAGTGTTTGTGGGCCGCATCGTTGGCGGAGAACCGGCCCGTGCCCGTCTCGTAGTACCAGCCGCTGGTCCCATCGCCGGGGCAGGGGAGCGGGCCGACCTTGACGGTGCGGCAGACCGAGGCATCGACGAAGGGGTTGACGGGCATCCGCTGCAGGTAGGGTCCCAGCGCCCTGCCGCCGCGGGCGACCGCACGGCCGTCGCGGTCGGTCGGCCCGAGCAGATCCCGCTCGAAATCGGCCGCGTCGATGCTGCCGTCCGCCTGGCGGCCGGGCGGCAGGTCCACGTGCTGGGCCCTGTACAGCTCGATCTGGCTGCGCACGAGCTGCAGGTCGCTCTTCAGCACGGCCTCTCTCGCCTCGTCCGACACCCTCGCCGGACGGCGGCGAACCTGCCCCGTCGACGCGGACGGCCGCAAGGGGCTCTGCAGGCTCCACCCGGGGTGGTTGGGGTATAGTGCCTGGGTGTCCGTCTCGTAGTACCACCCGCTGGTCCCGTCGCCGGGGCAGGGGCCGGGACCGATCGTGACACGGAGGGACGCGGGCCCTTCGACGAACGGGTTGGCGGCCATGGCCTGGAGGTACGGCCCGAAGGTCCTGCCGCCGGCGGCGGCGGGCAGGCCGGCGGCGTCGGTCCGGCCCGTCAGGTCGCGGATGAAGTCGTCGGGGTCGATGCCGCCGTTCGCCTGCAGGCCGGGCGGCGCGCCGTTGTGCTGCATCGTGTACAGCACGACCTGGCTTCGGAGCGTCTGCAGGCTGCTCAGCATCGATCTCTGACGCGCCGCCTCGACGTTCGCGGCCGGCGCGGCAGCGGGCGCGAGGCTCGGCGCGGGGGCCGCAGTGCGCTGTCGCGGCCCGGTCCGCGGGCCCGCAGCCGCGTGCAGCGTCGAAGGACGAAGCCTGCAGAAGGCAACGATGCCGACGGCCAGACCCAGGGCGATGGCGACCGCCATCACGACCGGGGCTCTGCTGGGACCTTTCGATGACTCGTACATACGGATGCTCCCACTGAAATCCCAAAGAGGTCAGACACTCATCCTCTCCATCGTCAGGATTCCGCCGGGAGTTGATAACAGGGCCCGTCTTCCCCGCCGCACCGCTCAGACCAGGCGGACGACGAGGTTCCCGTCGGTGTCGACGGGCTCGCCGTTGCGGTAGGCGAAGGCGCCCTCGCTGTCCCTGCCCGTGATCAGCCGGTAGGTCTGGCAGGCGATGCCGAAAGGTTCGGCCCCGGGCGTTTCGTCGATCAGGACGTCGCCCAGCAGCGAGATCATGTCGATCGTGGCCGCGACGATGTTGGAGTTGTCCATCGCGCAGGCCTGGCCGGCGGCCCGGGTGATCACGAGCTTCCTGATCGTCGCCTGCTGGTCGAACGCGTCGCCGGCGTCGAACAGGTCGTACACCCCGTCGCCGTTGGCGTCGGCGGTCGAGTTCCACCCGGCGAAGAGGGTGCTGTCGGTGAGGGTGCCGGTCTGGAAGGTGCCGATGTTGCCGGCCGTCCGGATGCGGGCGCCCGTCGTGCTGCCCGCGCTGAAGGTGCTCAGGGCCGGGACCCTCGGGTCGGGCGCCTGGCTCAGGTCCAGCGAGCCGGTGAAGTCGCCGCGGGTCTTCACCACGTTGATCCGGCCGGCGGCGAACTCGCCGCCGATCGCGCCGGTCGCGGTGAGCGAGTGGATCCACCCCGAGACGTCCACCTCGGTGGCGCCGTCGAATGCGGCGGCCTGGATCGGACCGACACCGCCGTCGACGGCCACCTGGAGCGAGGCGAGTCCGGCGATCTTGACCAGGCCGACGGCGGGCCTGGCGGCCGCGACGTTGTCGCCGGAGATTGACAGGGCCGTTGCGCAGTCGCCGTCCAGCCCCAGTGCCCGCGAGCCGGTGACCATGAACTTCGCCAGTTGATCGGCGGTGACGGCCCCGCCGTTCCACGCGGCGGCCGAGAGCAGGCCGATCGCGCCGTCGACGTTGACGACGACGGTGTCGGCGGCGCCCTTGATGACCGCTGAGCCCAGGGCGGTGCGGCCGGGGGCGACGCCCTGACCGGAGACGGTGAGGGTGACGGTGCAGTCGCCGTCGAGCCCCAGCGGCCGCGAACCGGCGACGGTGAAGCGGCTGAGCTGGTCGGCGACGATGCTTCCGCCGGTCCACTGGGCGGCCGTGGCGGCGGCGACCGATCCGGTCGCCTCGACGTTCGTGTTGGCGGCGGCGCCGGCGATCTTGAGCAGCTTCACGTCGCCGTCGATCTGTGCGGCCCACCCGTCGGCCGCGGCGGCCTGGACGACGCCGACGTTGCCGGTGATGTCCCACGCGCCGCCGGCGAGGCTCCCGGCGGCCCGGACCGTGCCCAGCGCCGTCCCCCGGGGCGCCCCCTGGCCGTCCAGGAACAGGCTGACGTTGAGGTCGCCGGCGGAGGCGCCGCCGCGGGTGCCCGTGGTGGTGATCGAACCGATCCACGGGGCGGTGATGCTGCCCTCAAGCCAGTCGACGGCCTGGACCGACCGGATGGCCAGCCCGTTGGTGTCGACCGCGGTCGCGGCGACGTGGTCGAAGACCAGGCTGACGGCGTTGCGGGCCAGGTCGGCCGGGTCCACGGGGACCTGGTCGCCGTTGATCGTGATGGTGTGCCCGACGTCGACGGTGCCGAGGATGAGCGTCCGGCAGAACCCCCCGATGGTCACGTTGCCGGTGATGAAGACGCCCGGGGCGTTGATCGTAGCCACGTCGCCCAGGACGACCAGGTCGTCGACGAACATCTCCCCGTCGCCGCCCTTGACGGCGATGGTGATGACGCTCCTGTCGTCGGTGCCCTCGATGACGATCTGGTCGATGCCGTCCTCGCCGGGGACGATCGACAGGGTGCCGGCGCCGCGGAGGCTGAAGGTGGCCTGGTCCCCGTCCTCCTGGGGGTCCTCGACGGTGAAGGACCGGACGGTTCGCCCGTCGACGTCGCCGGCCGCCCAGACGATCTCGTCGGGCGCGGCCGCCATGACGGTGTTGTTGCCGGCGATCGTGTCGCCGACCGCGGCGTCCGGGTCGATCGACGCGAACCGGAAGACCTCCCCGGGCACCGCGTCGGCGGCGACCTGCCAGGTCGCGGCGATCGTGGTGGACTCGCCCGGCTCCAGGTCGACCGTGACGGTCCGGCTGTACGGAGTGATGTACTGGTAGCCGCCGCCGGTGTCGATGGCGACCCCCGCGCTGAGGTCGACCTCGCCGACGGCCGGGTCGACGCCGGCGTTGGTGATGGTGATCTGCGTCTGGATCGTGTCGCCGGGCAGGAAGGTCTGTCCGCCGCCGTCCAGGGTGACCGCCAGGTCGGGCCCGCCCTGTTCGCCGACGCCGGCCTTGTCGGCCAGGTAGACCGAGCCGGCCCAGTTGATGCCGTACGCGATGTACGCGTGCCCATCCTGGGTGATGGCCATCTTGGGGTAGTAGCCGTGCTGGCCCGTGCCGTCGGCGTCGACGGTCTCGTTCGTCCAGGCGCCGGTGTCGATCCAGGCGTGCTTGAGGTTCTTGGCGTTGGTGGCGAGCTGGTAGGTGTAGACGACGTGCGGGTTGCCCAGCGCATCCAGCGCCAGGTCGTTGGGGCCGTAGGGCTCGGCCGCCCCGGCGGGGGCCTCGACGGCCTGGACGCCGGTCCAGCCGGCGGCGGTCCGGCTGTTGTAGCAGAGCGTCATGTCCGTGACGTCGTAGTAGACCAGGTGCACGACGTCGGAGCGGTCGATGGCGATGGAGGGGTTGGTGCCGACGTCGCCGGCGCCGTTGTCGTCCAGGACGGCGGTGACCCAGGTGTCGGCGCCGGTGCGGCGGGCGTAGGCCAGGTGGGTGCCGGTGGCGCTGTAGTAGGCCACGTGGGGCGTGCCCTCGCTGTCGACGGCGATGGCGGCGACCTCGGCGACGGCCGTCCCTTGCGTGATGTCGCCGACGGTGTCGATGGTCTCCGTGGTCCAGGAGTACCAGCTTTCGCCCTCGGCGTGGTAGGCGTACTTCACCGTCCCGCCGGTCCGGTCGTAGTAGACCAGGTGCACGTCGCCGTCATCTTCGAGGGCCATGTCGGACCACTCGCCGACGAGGCCCGAGTCGATGGTGATCGGCGAGTTGTCCTCCCAACTGCTGTGGCCCTCGGCGGCGAACAGCAGGCTCTGGTTGCTGGCGTTGTACCAGGCGACCCGCAGGCGGCCGTCGGGGGTCTGGACGACCGCCGGGGCCTCGCCGTCGTCGTCGTTGTCCGTCAGGACCCGCTTGCCGCTGCCGGCGGTCTTGGCGAACAGGTCGGTCGACGTCCAGATGTTCCCGGCGGTGGCCGGCGTGACCACGGTGACGGCGGCGCCCGATTCGCCCTCGAAGGCTTATTGAGCAGTGCAGAAGGAAGTGAATTCGTGCTTCAAGGATAGCGCCGGTGTTCCAGCGTGATTCGGCTGTAGTTGGAGGCCATTCTGGCTGTTGTCGAGCCAGACCGATGGCCTCGAGAAGTTGAGTTCTTTGTGCAACGCTCAGCAATAAGACGGCTTCTGTCAGGGGTCAGATCATCAGGTTCTGCATGGCTCGGGGCTGAAATTCTCTTTCTGCCCGGCGCTACCGGTCGCCGTGATCGGCGTGCTGCTGGCCGGTCAGGACGTCCTTGTCCGGGGGCGGGGGGGTGATGACGCGGAGGTCCAGTTCGGTCAGTTGCTTCTCATCGACGGCCGAGGGCGCGTCGGTGAGGGGGCAGGCGCCGCTGGCGGTCTTGGGGAAGGCGATGACCTCGCGGAGGTTGTCGCGCTTGAGCATCATCATGACGATGCGGTCCAGGCCGAACGCGATCCCGCCGTGCGGGGGGGCGCCGAAGCGGAGGGCGTCCAGGAGGAAGCCGAACTTGGCCTGGGCCTCGTCCTCGCCGATGCTCAGGGCCGCGAAGACCTTCTTCTGGGTTCCGCGGTCGTGGATACGGATGGACCCGCCGCCCAGCTCGGTGCCGTTGAGGACCAGGTCATAGGCTTGGGCGCGGACGTTGCCGGGGTCGCTGTCCAGCAGGGGCAGGTCCTCGCCCATGGGGGCGGTGAAGGGGTGGTGGCAGGCGTACCAGCGGCGGTCGGCCTCTTCCCAGGTCAGCAGGGGGAAGTCGACGACCCAGCACCAGGCGAAGTCGCTGTCGCCGTAGAGGCCCATATCGGCCCCGAGCTTGGAGCGGATGGCGGCCAGGACCTTGTTGGTGGTGGCGGGGGTGTCGGCGATCCACATCATGCAGTCGCCGCTCTGGGCGCCCATGGCGGCCTTGAGGGCCTCGGCCTTGTCGCCCTCGAAGAACTTGCTGACCGGCCCGTTGAGCGTGCCGTCCGGGGCGACCTTGGACCAGGCCATGCCCTTGGCGCCCTGGCGGACGGCGAAGTCGCCCAGGTCGTCCAGGACCTTGCGGGTGAAGCTCGCCCCGCCCTTGGCGGTGAGGCCCTTGACCAGCCCGCCGCCGGCGGCGACGGAGGCGAAGACCTTGAAGGATGAATCGCGGACCAGGTCGGTGACGTTCTTGAGCGTCATGGCGAACCGCATGTCCGGCCGGTCGATGCCGTACTCGTCCATCGCCTGCTGGTAGCTCATCACCGGCACGGCGTCGGGCATCGGGACGTTGCACAGCGCGGCGACGGCGCGGATGGCGCCCTCGTTCATCGCCATGACGTCCTGGCGGGTGACGAAGCTCATCTCCACGTCGACCTGCGTGAACTCCGGCTGGCGGTCGGCCCGCAGGTCCTCGTCGCGGAAGCACCGGACGATCTGCATGTACCGTTCCATGCCGGCCACCATGAGCATCTGCTTGAACAGCTGGGGGCTCTGCGGCAGGGCGTAGAACGTGCCGGGCTGCATGCGGCTGGGGACGAGGAAGTCGCGGGCGCCTTCGGGGGTGCTCTTGGTGAGGAAGGGGGTCTCCACCTCGATGAAGCCGTGGGCGTCGTAGTAGTCGCGGATGCACTTGGCGATCCGGTGGCGCATGATCATCGCCTCGGCCATCTCGGCGCGTCGGAGGTCGACGTAGCGGTACTTCAGCCGCGTCTCCTCGGCGACCTTCTGCATCGTGTCGGGCTCGAAGGGCACGGTGTCGGCCCGGTTGAGCACGACCAGCCGCCGGCCGATCACCTCGATGTCGCCGGTGGGCAGGTTGGGGTTATGCATTCCGTCCGGACGGCTGCGCACGCGGCCGGCGGCGCTGACGACCCACTCGTTGCGCAGCGTCCGGGCCAGCCTGTGCAGTTCGGGGTCGTCGCTGGGGTCGAACTGGATCTGCGTCACGCCCTCGCGGTCGCGCAGGTCGATGAACACCACCCCGCCGTGGTCGCGGTAGCTTCGGACCCACCCGCACAACTGCACGGTCTGGCCGATGTTCGCCTCCCGCAGCTCGCCGCAGGAATGGGTACGCTCCAACACATTGTCCGGAAGTCCAGCCATCGTTCTCTCTCGCTTCCAACAGGCCGCGGAACCTTCGCCTTACGTACGCCGCAGCCCCAGCAGCATACCGGGGCCGCCCCAAAAAGCAAGGAAGTGATCGCAGGCTGCAGGCGCGGCCGTTGCCGTTCCTGCAGCCTGCGGTCTGCGGCCTGCGGCTCTACCGGATGCGGTAGAGGTTCACGTCGAAGTCCGACGCGAAGGCATCGCTGAAGCGGCCGTCCTTGACGGTGAGCGTGCGGCCTTCGTTGAGGACCTCGACGGTCGCCCCGTCGGCGGCGCCGGGCACGGTGAAGGTCGCGTCGGTGGTGCCGCTCGTCATGCTGACGGCGAAGAGGTACGTCGCCCCGCCGTGCCTGCGGGCGGTCATCTCGACCGGCACATCCGGGTTGGACGTCTCGACCGTGGCGGCCCCGTCCAGCACGGGGCTGTTGATCGCGGCGGCCAGGCCGTGGATCTCGTCGTTGATGGCCTTGACGGCCTGGCCGACCTGGGGCTCGGTGATCGGCATGGCGGTGCTGACGTTGGTGTTCCTGCCGTCCACCATCATCCAGCGGTGGCAGAACCAGGTGATGCTGCTGGCGCCGTGGTTGATGGCCATCCAGGCCTGGGCCCGCTGCTGGGCCTGGTTGGCGTACTGGCTGTCGCCGAACCCGGCCTCGAGGATCGCCATGATCGGCCGCTCGCCGGCGCCCCAGGCGCGGAGGTTGTCCAGCCCGCGGGGCACCTGCCACAGCTTGTCGGCGTCGCCATAGGCGACGGGGTAGATGTCGAAGCTGACCAGGTCGGACGCGGCCATGTACCCCGGGTACAGGTCGAGGCGGCCGCTGTGGTCGCCGCGGCCGGCGATCTTACCCTCGAGAGCGACGGCCTTGGACAACTGGATCAGCACCGGCCGCGTCGGGTCGGCCTCCTTGATGGCGGCGTAGTCGGCCTGCAGGTCGAGCGGGTTGGCGCCCATGCCCCAGCCCTCGTACGTCTTGCCCTCGGCGACGAGGGCGGCGTGAACCTCCGGCCAGTGCTGCTTGAGGATGTCCATGCCCCCCGGGCCCATGAGCGTGTCGCGGGGGTAGACGTGCGCCAGGTCGGGCTCGTCCCCGTGCATCCAGCCCCACACCAGCGGATCGTCCAGCAGGTTCTCGCGGGCGTAGTCGTTGAAGTCGCAGACGGTGGCCATGCCGGCCTCGCGCAGCGCGGCCATCTGCTCGGGCGTCGGGCCGCCGAACAGGGCGAGGTAGTAGTCCACGCCCATGGCCCTGTACTGGGCGGCGTGGCGGGGGTCCTGGGCCCACACGCCGATCGGGAAGAAATCCTGCCCCTGCGGCATCCGCTCCCACTGGCTCCAGGGGTTCTTCGCGGGGGAGTCGGCGACCTGCGGGCCGCAGCCCGAGACGACGGCCGCCAGGGCGATCAGGACGACGGGGATCAGGGGGGTGAGCATGTGCTTCATGGCCGTTTCAGTGCCTCCTTCAGAGGGTCGACGTTCCCGGCGCCGAGCCGCGCCGGATTCGCTTTGTCAGCGACGCGGCCGCCAGCTTACACGTTCGAATTCCCCCCGTCCAGCGCCTTGGGCCCTCGGGCTCGACCGTCTCCAGGCGCGAAGGTGCAGGCATTCCGGACATGTCGATCCTCACTGGGTCCAGGCTTGCAGGTTCAGCCCGGGAACGGTCCGGCGGCTATCCCATCTCCAGCCCGTCGCCCGCCGCGCAGGGCGCCGGGCGCAGGCGCCGGGGATCGGGACGGGCATGGACGGCCTCCAGGCGGGCGTTCACCTGCCGCACGCGGTCGGTGAGGACCGTCCAGGGCCGGTCGGCGCCGTCGACCAGCCCGTAGTTGCTGCACTCCCCGTCCTTGCGCCCGGCGGCCGGCGCGCCCGGGGCCGTTGACGGGCTCCGGTCACGCCGTCCGCTTTGCCGTCGCGCCCCCTTCACTCGCCCTGGCGCGAGCCGGGCGGCGAAGGATCGATCCGGTACAGGTGGACCTGGTGTCCGCCGAACGCGTCGCTGAACGTCCCGGCGCGAAGTTCGACCATGCGATCCTCGCCGAGGACGGCGGCCGCGGCGGCCTCCAGGCCCGACACGGTGATCGCGGCCGTGCGGGGCTGGGGCTCGTTGTTGACCGCGAAGACGTAGAGGCTGCCGCCGTACTGGCGGACGATGGCCTGCACGCTGTCGGGGGCGTCGGCGGCGACCTTCACGGAGCGCGTCGTCTGCCCGAGCAGGATCGGCTCCTTGAGCCCCTGGATGGTTGCCATCTCGGGTCCGAGCTGCTTCTCGGCCTGCGGATCCATGCGGATGGAGGCCCAGGTGGGTTTCCAGCTCGTGAAGTCGAACCCCAGGCCGTGCGCCCCGTTGATGAGGGCCATCCACAGTTCGCAGCGGATCTCCGCGGTCGTCGGGGCGTGGCTCCGGGTGGTCCATCGCTTGCGGTCCCCGGCATCCACGGCCACCCACAAGTGCTTTTCGCCGCTGCCGTACTTCATCAGCAGCCGTGTGGCGTCGGTGATCTGCTGGAGATCCTCGGCCGTGTTGTTGGCAACGGGAAACAGGTCGTGGTAGAGGATGTCGCAGTGCCGGCTGGCCTGCATGTACCACGTCTCGGGCGTCGGCTGGGTCCAGGTGAATCCCCGCAGGCCGGCGATCATCTGCCCGCCGCTGTGCATGATGATGACGGGATGGTCGGGATCGGCCTGCTTGACGGCCTGGTATCGGGCCTTCAGGTCCTCGGGGTTCCCGCCCGGCCTGGGCACCCAGCGGTCGGCGGCGCCCATGGCCTCGCGCTGGGCGCGGCCGAGGCCCATGTCGTCCTCGATGGAGATCTGCCAGCCGAGCAGGGCCGGGTGGTCCTTGAACAGGGCGATGTAGTCGGCCAGCGTGCGGTCGGCGAACGAGCCGCGCTTGGCGGGGTCGGTCCACCACGCCGACACGAGGATCGCGCCGTACATGCCGCGCTTGTGGCACTCGTCGAGGTTGCGTCTCATCTGGGCGATGGACTCGTCGCTGATGGGCCTCCAGGTCATCGACCCGTCGCCGAAGCCCAGCACGAGGTTGACGCCCATGGCCTTGAGGCGGTCGAGATCCGCCGTGGCGGCCGCCCACGCGTGGACCGGCAGGAAGAGCTTGCCGTCGACGTACATCTCGCGGTTGGCGCCGAACGTCACCTCGGCCGCCGAAGCCGCCCCGCACGCGCCGGCAAGAACGACCAGGACCGCGACCCGCCGACATGCCGCTGTCTTCCGCTTTGCCATCGCCGATTCTCCTGGTGCATTACCGGATGCGGTAGAGGTTCACGTCGAAATCGAAGGCGAACGCATCGGTGAAGCGGCCGTCCCTGACGGTCAGCGTGCGGTCCTCGTTGATCACCTCGACCGTCGCCCCGTCGGGCACGCCGTCAACGGTGAAGACGGCCTCGGTCGTGCCGCTCTTCATGGCGACGGCGAAGAGGTACGTCGCACCGTCGTGCTTCTTGACGACCACTTCGACCGGTACCTCGCTGTTGGACGAGGCAACGGTCGCGGCGCCGTCCAGGGCCGGGCTATTGATGGCTGCCGCGAGGCTGTGGATCTCCTCGTTGATCGCTTTGACGGAACGGCCGGTCGCCTCGTCGGTGATCGGCATGCGGGTGCTGACGAGTTTCTTCGTGCCGTCCGCGGTGGTCCAGCGGTGGCAGAACCAGGTGATGCTGCTGGCGCCGTGGTTGAGGGCCATCCACGCCTGGGCGCGGCGCTGGTCGTGATTGGCCTGGACCTTGTCGCCGTAGCCGGCCTCGAGGATCACCATCACCGGCCGCCGGCCGGCGCCCCAGGCGCGAAGGTTGTCCAGACCGCGGGGGACCCGCCAGAGTTCGTCGGCCCTGTTGCCCGCGACGGGGTAGACGTCGAAGCTGACCAGGTCCGAGGCGGCCATGTACCCGGGGTACAGCTCGATGTTGCCGCTGTGGTCGCCGCGGCCGTTGAACTTGCCGTCGTACGCGACCGAGCAGGACAGTTGGATCAGCACCGGCCGCGCCGGGTCGGCAGCCTTGACGCGGGCGTAGGCGGCCTGCAGATCGAGGGGGTTGGCGCCCATGCCCCAGCCCTCGTACGTCTTGCCTTCGGCGACGAGGGCGGCGTGCACCTCCGGCCAGTGCCGCTTGAGGATGTCCATGCCCTCGGGGCCCATGAGCTCCCCCCGCTTGTAGACGTGGGCCAGGTCGGGTTCGTCGCCGTGCATCCAGCCCCACACCAGCGGATCGTTCAGCAGGTTCTCGCGGGCGTAGTCGTTGAACGCGCAGATGGCGCCCATGCCGGCCTGGCGAAGGTTGGCCATGATCTGGGCGTTGGGGCCGCCGGGCAGTGCGAGGTAGTAGTTCACGCCCATCGCCTTGTACTGCGCGGCGTCGCGGGCGCTCTGGGCCCACACGCCGATGGGGAAGAAATCGGCGCCCCTGGGCACGTGCGTCCACTGGCTCCAGGGGCTCTGGGCGACGGCCTTGGGGGCGCAGCCCGAGACGACGGCAACCAAGGCGGTCACAACGACGGCGATCAGGGGGGTGAGCGGGTGTTTCATGGCGGGCCGGTGCCTCCTGCAAAAGGTTGATGCCCCCGGCGCGAACCGCGCCGGGGCTGCGTCGCCAGTGACGCCGTCACCAGCCTACACGACCGGCACGGCGAGGTCCAGTCCTGCACGCCTTGCGTCAAGCCTTGTAGTTCTCCTTGCGGAGGGCGAAGCGCTTCATCTTCTGGTAGAGGGTGCGGGTTTCGATGCCGGCGGCCTGGGCGGTGCGGTCGATGCGGCCGCCGGTGCGGCCGAGCCAGGCATGGAGGTAGGCGCGTTCGAGCGCGTCGGTGATCTCCTGGCGGATCTGGTCGAGCGGGCGGTCCAGCCAGGCGGCGGGGATGGCGCCGTCGGCCAGGTCGCCCAACTGCGGCAGGGGGGTCGCCGCCGCCAGCCCCGGCGGGAGGCAGTCGACGTCGACGTAGCCGTTCTCCCCCAGCAGCAGGGCCCGTTCGAGGATGTTGTGCAGTTCGCGGATGTTGCCCGGCCAGTCGTAGCGGATCAGCGCCTCCATGGCCGCCTCGCTGATCCGTGCGGCGTGCACGCCCAGGCGGGGAGCGACCCGCGCCAGCGCCCGTTCGACCAGGTGCGGCAGGTCGGCGCGGCGCTCCCGCAGGGGCGGGAGGGTGAGCGTGACAACGCTGAGCCGGTAGTACAGGTCCCGCCGGAAATTGCCCTCGCCGACCTCCTGGGCCAGGTCCCGGTTGGTCGCCGCGATGACCCGGACGTCCACGCGGAGCGACCGCTCCGAACCCAGGCGGCGAACCTGGTGGTCGTGCAGGACCCGCAGGAGCTTGACCTGCAGGTGGCGGGGCATCTCGCCGATCTCGTCGAGGAAGACGGTTCCCGCATGGGCCAGCTCGAAGCAGCCCCGGCGGCCGCGGTTGGCGCCGGTGAACGCCCCGGCCTCGTGGCCGAACAGCTCGCTCTCCATCAGCGACTCGGGCAGCCCCCCGCAGTTGATCGCCACGAACGGCCCGTTCCGCCGGTGCCCGACGGCGTGGATCGCCCGGGCGAGGTGCTCCTTGCCCACGCCGGTCTCCCCCTGAATCAGAATCGCGCTGCCGGTCTGGGCGACGCGGTCGGCCATGTGCAGCAGCGACTGCATCGACGGGACCACCGACTGGAAGTCCGACAGCAGGGGCGGCTGCTCGGGCGCCGTGGGGTCGTAATCCCGTTGCCGCCGCGCGATTTCCGCGTGGATCGCCGCGGCGAGAACCTCGTCGCGCAGCCCCGTGTAGAGGATCCGATCGACGCCGGCCGCCAGGAAGCGGGACTGCTCCTCCGCCCGGTCCTCCTCGACCATCAGGATCACCGAGGGGGTCTCCGGCAGGCTCCGCACCAAGGCGATGTTGTCGGCGGGGTTGTCGGCAAAGGTCGACTCGTGGGCGATCAGCACGTCGAAACTCCGCCGGGCCGCCCGTTCCCACAAGTGCTTCTCCCCACGCAGCAGGTCCACCACCGTGTCCTGCCTGGGCAGAACTGCCCGGACGCGACGGCGCAGGTCCGTCCCGGGGATCAGCAGCATGATGCGAATCAGCATGTCGGTTCACCTCTGTCAGGTGATAGGAATTCTATTTCCGATCCTTTCGGAATCGAACAACTTTTTTGGCGGGCGTGCGTAAGATTTTCAGAAGGGGCCCGGCGGGACTGAGGGCCCTAAGTGCTTTCTGAATAGGGTATTGCAATGGCAATGGTGGCGGGCGGCCGTCCTGGCACGCTCTTTGCCACTTTTCACGCCATGGTGCCGCGGCGAGGACCGCGGCTTCACAGTCCTATGGTTGGGAAAGGATAGGCCATGGACGTCTATGCGTGCGACGTTTGCGGGTACTACTACGACCCGGAGTGCGGCGACGAAGAGAACAACATCGCGCCGGGGACGGCCTTCGGAAAGCTGCCCAAGACCTGGACATGCCCGGAGTGCAACGCCAGCAAGTCGGAGTTCTACCGCCTCGACCCCGACGACTGGGAGTACGAAGACGACGAGGAAGAGGGCGAGGAAGACTACGAAGAGGAATAGCCGTCCGCGTCGGACGGACAGCCTTGCGCCGCCGGCCCCCCTTCCAGGGGGTCGGCGGCGTTTCGTTTGAGCGGCGCCGCCCGTCCCGTCCATCCTGTCCGCCGGGCCCGGCGGGAATCCCGAATCTGGGGTTTGAAATCCGCCGCTCTCCGGTCCAGAATGACCGCTTCTGACTGACGATGGGAGCGCGGATGATCATCACCATCGACGGACCGGCCGGCAGCGGCAAGAGCACTGCCGCACGGCACCTGGCCGAGCGGCTGGGTCTGGCGTATCTCGATACCGGGGCGATGTACCGGGCCGTGACGCTGCGCGCCCTGCGGCAGGAGGTGGATCTCACCGACGGCGACGCCCTCACCCACTGCGCCGCCGGGGCCGCGCTGTCGCTGCGGTACGACGACGGCCGCCTGCGGGTCCTCCTGGACGGGCAGGACGTCTCCGAAGCCATCCGGTCGGTCGAGGTCACCGACAACAGCCACTACCTCGCCTCGACGCCCGGCGTGCGGGACGTGCTGGTCGCCCTGCAGCGGCGGGCGGCCGGCGACCTGGGCGACGTGGTCACCGAGGGGCGCGACCAGGGATCGGTGGTCTTCCCGGACGCGACGGTGAAGTTCTTCCTGGTCGCCGACCCGGACGTCCGGGCCCGCCGGCGCTACGACGAGCTGCGGGCGAAAGGCCAGGACGTCGGCTTCGACGCCGTCCGCGACGCGATGGCCGCCCGCGACCGCCGCGACGCCGGCCGCGACGTCGCCCCGCTGGTCAGGCCCGACGGGGCGATCGAGGTCGACACGACCGGCCTGTCGATCGAGCAGGTCATCGACGTCCTGGCCCGCCACGTGGAGGCCGCGCGATGACCGACCGGCCGCTGTCCAGCCACGTCAACCCGGCCCTGGCGCGCCGCCGCCTGCCGGAGGGCACGCCGCCGCCCGGCGCGTGGTACCGGGCCAACCGCCGCCTGCTGCGGGTGTGGATGCCGCTGGTGTGGCGGATGCGGGTGTTCAACCGCCACTACGAGCCGTCCGGCGGCGGGGCGGTGTACATGTGCAACCACCAGAGCTTCATGGACCCGGTGCTGATGTCGATGGCCCTGCAGCGGCCCATGCACTACATGGCGCGGGACTCGCTGTTCCGCCACCGGCTGTTCCGCCTGCTGATCGAGTCGCTCAACGCCTTTCCCGTCCGGCGGGGCACGGCCGACACGGCGGCGTTGAAGGAGGCGATGCGGCGGGTGCGCCGGGGCGAGCAGGTGGTGCTGTTTCCCGAGGGCACCCGCACCCGCGACGGGCGGATCGGCCCGTTCCTGCCGGGCGTGGCGTTCGTCGCCCAGCGGGCGAAGGCGACGGTCGTGCCGGTCGTCATCGACGGGGCGTTCGAGTGCTGGCCCCGCACCCGCCCGCTGCCGCGCCCCGGCGAGATCGTCGTCCGCTACGGGCGCCCCTACACGCCCGACGAGGCTCGGGCGATGAGCCCCGACGCCTTCGTGGCGGCCGTCCGCCGGGACATGATCGCCATCCAGGCCGATACTCGCCGGCGGCTGGGCCGACCGCCGCTGGCGTACGAGGCGTAGAAGCATCATGGACGTCAGACTGGCCAGCAGGAGCGGGTTCTGCCACGGCGTCGAGAACGCCATCGAGCAGGCCGCGCGCGTTCTGGAGGAGGGCCGTCCGGGGGCGATCTGCAGCCTCGGGGAGGTCATCCACAACCGCCAGGTCGTCGACCGGCTCGCCGAGGGGGGGCTCAAGGTGCTCGACCGGCCCGAGGACGTCTCGGCCGGCGACACGGTGCTGATCCGCAGCCACGGCGCGCCGCCGGAGGTGATCGAGACCCTCCGCCGGCGGGGCGCCCACATCGTCGACGCCACCTGCGTGCTGGTCACGCGGGCCCAGACCCTCGTGCGCGAGCTGGACAGCGAGGGCTACCAGGTCGTCGTGATCGGCGACGAGAACCACCCGGAGGTCCGCGGCGTCGTCGGCTACGGCCACAACGTCATCTGCGTCGACTCGCCCGAGCAGCTCGACCGGCTCCCCTCGGGCGGCAAGCTGGGGATCATCTCCCAGACGACTCACTCGCCCGAGCGCTTCGGCGAGATGGTCGGCAAGATCGCCGCCCGCGGCTACGCGGAACTGAAGGTGGTCAACACGCTGTGCCTGGAGACCCGCCGCCGCCAGGAGGCCGCGGTCGAACTGGCCCGCCAGGTCGACGTGATGTTCGTCCTGGGCGGACGGCAGTCGGCCAATACCCGCCAGTTGGCGCGGCTGTGCGAGAACGTGGGCGTCAGGACGTACCACCTGGAGAGCTGGGAGGATTTCCGCCCCGCCATGGCCGCCGGCGCCGCCGTCGCGGGCGTGACGGCCGGGGCGTCGACACCCGAGTGGATCATCCAGGAGTTCGTCGATCGGCTTCGGGAGGCCTGATCGCAGGTCAAGCCCGCCCGTTCGTCGGCCGACGTGTCCTCCATGCGGGCCTGACAGGGGGGGGAACGATGGCCAGGGAACTGACGGCGGCCCAGTTGCGCAACAGCGGCGACTGGTCGATGGCGATGGGGGGGCTGATCGCGATCTGCGGGCTGGCGGCGCTGCTGGCCCCGGCGGTCGGCGGGGCGTCCGCCGAGGCGATCGTCGGGGTGCTGATCGGCGTCGCGGGCGTCGTGCAGTTGATCCAGTCCCAGGAGATCGTCGCCTGGCCCAGCCGGATCGTTCTGTTCTTCCTGGGCCTGCTGAGCCTGATCTGCGGCGCGCTCATGATCATCCACCGGCCGGCCGGGCTGGGGTTCCCGGCGGTCCTGCTGGCGGGCTATTTCGTTCTGGACGGGAGCCTTGCGATCGCCCTGTCGGTGCGTCTGCGGCACCTGGCGGGCTGGCCCTGGCTGCTGACCGCCGGGGTCGTCACGGTAATGCTGGCGGTCCTGGTCGCCTTCCAGTGGCCCGTCGAAGGACCGTGGGCCGTCGGCATCCTCGTGGGGACCAACCTCCTGCTGATCGGCTGGGCGTCCGTCCGCATCGGGATCGGCGAGATCCTCCAGGCCAGGCGGATCGAGGGGTCGCCCGAGGCGGCCGTCCGCGGGGCGCGGCACTTTCCGCCGGCGTGAGGGGCAGGCCTCATCCAGGCGGCACGCGCGCCCGACCCGCTGCAGGCCGCACGGATGCAACCCGTCGGCGGCATCCGGCGGCATTTCCCCGCCGGTTCCGGCCGCCGGACGGGCGGGCGGCCTAACAATGATCTCGGAAGCATTCCTTCGCAGGGAGAGGGTATCAAGGGTAGAGCGGCGGGCGGCAGGCCGTCCGTAGTGGGAGACGGCCCTGCCGCCCGCACGGTCAAGTCCCGGCCGGGCGACGCCACAGCCGTCATCGGCTCCCAGGCCGCCACGGGAACCCTCGGGCCGGTGACCACCCGGGCGCCCGTTCTCCTGCTCGCCTGACCTCGTGCCGTCATGCGGCACGGAGAGGGTGGGATTCGAACCCACGGTACGGACAAGCCGTACACGGCACTTCCAATGCCGCTCCTTCGGCCACTCGGACACCTCTCCTCGATCCGCCCGCGTTGCGGACGGCATGGGGGGATTCTACGGACGTCTGCGGGAGGGGGCAAGCAAGATTCGCCCCGAACATGCGTTAGAACTCGTAGAGCCGTTTACTTGAATGAGTTGGGTGGCCGAAGTAAGGTAGAGGGCTGGGGCTGGCCCGTCGCGGCGGCCGCGACGGTGGAGGTTGCCTATGTCGCGCACGGACATCTTTGCCCAGACGGTCGAGCATTTTCTCCGGCCGATCGAGCCGTTCCTGGCCGATCCGGCGGTGGCGGAGGTGATGGTCAACCGGTTCGACGAGATCTACGTCGAGCGCGAGGGCAGGCTCGTCCGGACCGAGGCCCGCTTCGCCGACCACGACGCGTTCATGGCCGCCGTCAACAACGTTTTGCAGTACACCGGCAAGCGTCTGACGGCCGAGCAGCCCCTCGTCGACGCCCGCCTGCCGGATGGGTCGCGCGTCCACGTCGTGCTCGAGCCGCTCAGCCGGTTCGGCACGTGCATGACGATCCGCAAGTTCGCCAAGGCCCTCTTCGACGCCGACGCCCTGATCGCCCTGGGCAGTTGGACCGGGCAGGCCCGCCAGTACCTGCGCACCTGCGTGCTGGCCGAGAAGAACATCCTGGTCGCCGGCGGGACCTCCAGCGGCAAGACCAGCCTGCTGAACGTGTTGAGTTCCTTCATCCCCGCCCACCAGCGGATCGTCACCATCGAGGACTCCAGCGAGCTGGCGCTCCAGCAGGCCCACGTGGTCAGCCTGGAAGGGCGCGGCCCCGACCGCTACGGGCGGGGGCGGATCACCATCACCGACCTGTTCCGCAGTTCCCTGCGCCTGCGGCCCGACCGGATCATCATCGGCGAGGTCCGCGGCGGCGAGGCGCTGGACATGATCCAGGCGATGACCAGCGGCCACGCCGGCAGCATGTCCACCCTGCACGCCGCCACCGCCGCCGACGCGCTGAACCGGCTGGAAACGCTGGCGATGATGAACGACGTCGAACTGCCCCCCCGGGCCCTGCGTGCCCAGATCACCAGCGCCATCGACGTGATCGTGCAGGTCTCCCGCTTCAACGACGGCCGGCGGGCCCTGACGCAGGTGGCCGAGGTGCTGCCGATCGACGATGACCGGCGCTACCAGGTGGCCGACATCTTCACCGTCGTCGCCCCCGGCGGCCCGCTGGCCTGGACCGGGCGGGCCAGCCGCTTCGCCGGCGACCCGCTGGTGGCGGCCGTGCGGGAGACGATGGGCGCCGCGGCGCCGATCTTCAACGGAGCGAAGCCATGAGCCGCCGGCGGCCCCTCCGCCGCCTGCCGGCCGACCGGCGGGGATCGCTGACCCTGGAGTGGGCGCTGATCCTCGCGGCGGTGGCGCTGCCGATGGCGGGGCTGTTCCAGTTGTGCCTGCACCTGCTGGGCGCGGTGTACGAGTCGATCACGCTGATGAATTCCATGCCCTTCCCGTAGGCCGGCCGCAGCCGGCGCGGGACCGGGCGGTTCCGGAGACAGAGAACACACCATGAGAAGCATCCTGAGACGAGGAAAGGGCCTGCTGGGACGCCTCCACCGCGACGACCGCGGCGCCGAGGGGCTGGAGAAGCTCCTGATTCTCGCGGCCGTCGTGCTGCCCCTGCTGGGGCTGCTGATCTTCTTCGGCAAGGACATCGTCGAATGGGTCCGCGACGCCCTGGACGACGTGAAGGGCGAGTCCGAGGACCTGCGGAACTCCTAGGCGATGGCGTACCGACCTGACGCCTGGGCCCTGGCGGTGCTGGCCGCCGCGCTGATCGCCGCGGCCGTGCGGGACGTGCGGACCGGCACGATCCCCAACGCGATCACCTACCCGGCGATCCTGGCCGGGCTGATCGGCCAGGCGGTCTTCGGCGGCGCCGACGGACTGGCCGCGGCGCTGGGGGGGCTGGCCGTGGGGTTCGGCCCGCTGCTGATCCTCTGGCTGCTGGGCGGGATCGGCGGCGGGGACGCCAAGCTCATGGGGGCCGTGGGGGCCCTGAGCAACTGGCGGTTCGCCCTGGCGTCGCTGGCGCTGGCCTTCGCGGCCGCCGCGGTGATGGCCGTCGTGGTGATGATCCGCAACCGGATCATCCGCCTGACGCTGCAGCGGATCGGCCTGACGCTGTGGCTGTCGGTGCTGGGCGGGCGGGCCGATGACGTCGTCCCCGGCGGCGCCACGGTGCCCTTCGCCCTGGCGGTGGCCCTGGCCGCGGCGGCGGCGTGGCTGGACGCGCTGCTCGGCGGGCCGATCTCGACGGCGATGGGGGCGAGGTAGGGAACGGCAGGCTGCAGGTACAGCAACGGCTGCGTGCCGCGTATTTGGGATGTCCCGGATGCGGGGTGTCATGAACAAGCCTTCTGAAAGCAAGAGCTTGACTCGCATCTGCCGGTCATGGGCCCTGCGGCTGGCCTGGCCGGTGGTGATCGGCGCGCTGATCGCCGTGTGGTGGGCGGCTGGGCGGCCGTCGACGTGGATGGCGCAGGCGGTGCGGTCGCGGACGTTTGTGGTGCCGGGGGTCGTGCTGATCGCCGGCGCGGCCGCCCTGAGCGCCGTCCTGGGAGCGATGGCCCGCCTCGGGCGGGCGCGCCTGCGGCGGCTGGGCGCCGACCGGCGGGGCTCGGCGGTGCTGGAATTCGTCCTGCTGTTCCCGATCGCCATGGGGATCGTTCTGGTGATGGTCCAGTCGGCCCTGCTCATGACCGGCACCCTGCTGGTGCACTACGGGGCGACCTGTGCCGCCCGCAGCGCTATCGTTTGGGTGCCGGCGGACTTGCGGCCGTGGGGCGAGCCGCCCAACGTCGTGGGCCCCCCGGGCGGCTCGGCCAAGCTCCAGCGGATCCGCCACGCGGCGGTCCTGGCCATCCTCCCGGCCGGAGCGAGATCCGGCCGCTTCGCCGCCTACGCCGACGCCAGCGCCGTCCGCCACACGCTGGAAGGGGTCTTCGACGCGTATCGCCGGCCCGCACCGGGATGGCTGGACACGCTGCTGGAGGCACGGTACGGCTACGTGGATGACGAGAACCACACCTGGGTGGAACTGTCGGCTCCGACGTGGGTTGCCGACGACGATGCCGACGACGCCGCCGACGGGCTTCTCGACGGCCGCTTCGATAACGGCTCGTCGATTCCGCCCTACGGGCCCCGCGAGCCGATCACGGTGACGGTGCACCATCGCCTGTACCTGGCCATCCCCTACGCCAACCGCCTGTTCGGCGAGCCGCTCGAGGGCCACCCGGGCCACTACGCGACGGAAATCGTCGTTCGCACGACGCTGATGAACCAGGGGCGGCACGATGATGTTATAGTGGAACTGCGGCCCGACGCGGCCGGCGACCTGCTGCTGCCGCGGTAGGGGACCCTGTGCATCAGCGTGGATGAGGAAGGACAGTGATGAACGATCATCCCACGGACGGCGCCCCGGCTCAAGCGGGCATCGGACTGCCCGGCGGGCAGCGGATCGGCAAGTACGAGATCCTCCAGCGCCTCGGCGTCGGCGGGCAGGCCCTGGTCTACCAGGCCCGCGACGTGCAGCTCGGCCGCCTGGTGGCCCTCAAGCAGATCTCCACCCACCTGGGCGCCGACGAGCGGTTCGTCAAGCGGTTCCGCGAGGAGGCGAAGATTCTCGCGCGTCTGGGGGGCGAGCAGTCCAACATCGTGGCGGTCTACGACCTGATCGAGCACGAACTGGGGCTGTTCATCGCGATGGAGTACGTCGAGGGCCACTCGTTGGCCGAGGTGCTGAACTACCAGAAGCTCGCCCTGCCGCCGCAGACGGCGATCGACCTACTGGGGCACATCGCCAACGGGCTGGCCGTCGCCCACAGGGCGGGCATCGTCCACCGCGACATCAAGCCGGGCAACATCATTGTCACGCGGACCCGCACGGCCAAGATCGCCGATTTCGGCGTCGCGGCCCAGGCCGGTGCGGCCGACTCGCTGGCGCTGGGCACGACGAAGTACATGGCCCCGGAGGCGTTCTCCAACGCCGTGGTCGACGCCCGCGCGGATATCTACTCGCTGGGGTTCCTCGCCTACGAGATGCTCACCGGGCGGGAGTTCTTCGATCGCGTCTTTGCCGACGTCGTCCGCGACCGTCCCAGCGAGAACGTCCGCTGGATGAAATGGCACGCCGACCTGGACCGGACGGCCCCGCGCCTCGACACGATCAATCCGCGGGTCAGCGCCCCGCTGGCCGACTGCATCGCGCGGATGATGGCCAAGGACCCCGACCGCCGCTACGCGACCATCGACGCGGTCATCGCCGACCTGAAGGCCGTGCGCGACCGTCCCGCCCCGGCGCCCGCGCTGGACCCGGTGCCGGCCGACCTGGACCTGGTCGCCGGCGCCGCCGACGCCCTGGAGGAACTGCCCACCGAAACCGTCCCCCGCCGGCCGCTGCCCGTGCGGGTGAAGGTGCTGGCGGCGACGGCGGTGCTGTCGGTGCTGCTGCTGATCGGCTCGATCCTGGCCGTCTCCCTCACCACCGGCCACCGCGACCGCCGCCAGGAGGCCGCCGGCGCGCTGGAGGCCGCCATGCGGCTGTACCGCGACGCCGCCGACGACTACCACCGCGCCGGCCAGGTGGACCGGGCCCTGGCGGGCTTCCGCGACGCGCAGGCGAGCCTGCGGAAGTGGGCCGACCGCTACGGCGACCTGCCCGAGGGCACCGTCGGCGCCCGGGCGTGGGAGCGGATGAGCCAGGCCTACGAGGCGATGCTCGTGGGCGACTGGGAGCAGGCCGACACCCACCTGGAAGAGGCGCGGAAGCTGGGGGCGCTCGACCGCGAGACCGTCGTCGACGCCTTCGCGGTGACGCTGAGCACGCGTCGGACGGCGGTGGGGGACCTGGACGATCTGACCTACGCCGTCGACGCCGAGGACTTCGAGCGGGCCGACCTGATCGTCCAGAGGCTCGGGGATCTCCAGGTGCCGCGGGATCAGCAGGACCGCCTGGCGCGGCTCACCGCCGGCATGACGGAGCGGCGCAAGGCGTACGAGATCCGCCGCTCGCTGGAGGCCGGCGACGCCGCCCTGGCCAACGCGGAGACCGCGGCGGCGGTGGACCGGATCGACCGTCTCAACGAGGCCCGCGCACACCTGGACCAGGCGGAGATGCACTACAAGCTGGCGCAGAGTCGCGGCGACACGCCGGAGGTGCGCCAGCGCCTGCTGTCGGTGCGCCTGGCCCGCGGGTACATCGACGCGCGTGCGAACTACATCGCCGCCGTCGTCGGCGGCGCGCCGCTGGCCGAGCAGGTCAAGGCCCTGCAGGCCGTCGTGGACGCCCGTCCGCCGACCGAGGCGCTGCGGGACAGGCTGGCTTCGGCCCAGGCCGAGGAGGCCTGGCAGCGGGCGGCGCCGCTGCTGGAGTCGGATCGCCCCGGCGACCTGGAGGCCGCCCGCGACGCGCTGGCCGCGTCCGTCGGCTACAAACCTCTGCCCAAGGCCGTCGAGGCCCTGGCCCAGGTCAGCGCGGCCCTGGAGCACGGCAAGCTGGTGGCCGACGCCCGGGCGGCGATGGACGAGGGCCGGTGGGCCCAGGCGATCGAGTGGCTCCAGCAGGCCCAGACCCTGGAGCAGCGGGGGGCCGCCGAGTCGATCCGCCGCCTGGCTCCCGTCGCCGACGCGTTGTCCGACGCGCGCGTGGGGCTGCACCTGTCCACCGGCGACCAGGCCCGCCGCGCCCAGCGGTGGGCGGAGGCCTTGGCCGACTACGAGCGGGCCCGCAAGGTCCGCCCGCAGGATGCGCAGGTGGCCTCGCAGGTCGACCAGCGGGTCGGCCTGGTGGAGCGGGAGAAGCAGTTCTACGCCTGGGTGGACGAGGGGCGCAGGTGCCTTGAAGCCGAAGACTACCGGCAGGCCGTCACCCTGCTGAACAGGGCCTACCAGGCCGGCAGCGCCCTGGAGGTCCCGCTGGAGGCCGTCACGGAGGTCCGCCAACTGGCCCGCTACCGCTGGGAGGTCGCCAAGGGCCGGACCGCCGAGGCCGACGGGAGCTTGCGCGAGGCGCTGGGCTACTACCGCGTCGCCCGGGACCTGATGGATACCGACGAGGTCCGCAAGCTGATCGAAGGCGTGATCGAGCGAGTCGAATGACCGAGCTTTCCCCGGCACAGCGGCCCGATCGCACACGGTGCCGCCCGCGACGGCGCGGGCAGGTGCTGGTGGTGACGCTGCTGGCGATCGTGCTGCTGGCGGGGCTGATCTTTTTCGTGCTGAACGCCGGGGAGCAGGTGAACCGCCGCGTGATCGCCCAGGACGCCGCCGACGCCGCCGTCGTCAGCGGCGCGACGCACCTGGCGCGGAGCTTCAACAGCATCGCCGCGGGCAACCTGGCCATGAGCCGCATGCTCGCGGCGATCGTGACGCTGGACGACCTGGAGCGCTTCGCCGAGGCGTCGCACCGCCAGAGCGATGCGTTCCTCGGCCGCATGACCGCCCAGGCGTCCGCGGTCCTGCCGGCCGACCGTCTGCGGCACGCCACGCGCCGGGCCCTCGACGGCATCCGCGACACGCTCGACGAGGAGCACACGCTGCTGGAGGCGTACCTGCCGGTCATCGGCGAACTGCCCCTGCGCGACCAGACCACCTACGACCTGCCGGGCGCCGAGGGCCCGCCGCCCCACGGGGCGTTCTGGCGGGCGGCGCGGGACCTGGACCTGGTCAACCAGGCCACGCTCGCCGCCGCCGGCGCGCTGGCCCAGACCAGCGCCGCCCGCCACGCCCGCGCCGCCGGTGCCGATGGCGGACTGCTGCTGCCCGTGCTGGCCGACCCGCCGGCCTGGCGCGCCGACTGGCACGCATGGCACCAGGACCCCGAACGCCGCACCTCGCTGCTGGTGAACGGCTGGCCGCCGGAACTGGACTTCGCCCCCGACGACCCCGCCGACGACGAACTGGTGGCCCACCGCGGGGGGTTCTTCGCGCTGCTGGGATGGCGGAGCCCCTGGGGCTACCGCGACATCCACGACCCGTTCTTCCTCGGCGGCGGCGGCGGTCATGGGTCGCGCCCGGGTCAGCCGGCCAGCACGGCCTGGCACCCGCTGGGCTGGCGGGGCTACGGACCGGTCCAGTGGATGAGGGGGAGGGTCTACGACTACTGGCTCGACCGCCTGCACTACTCCGTGCCCTACTACTCCGTGCCCTACTACTCCGGGAACCGCCGCGTGCGGCCGCTGCTGGAGGGGCTGCAGCAGATCAAGCTGGCGTACATGTTCGACCCCGATTTCAGCGGCGGCGACACCGCCCGGCCGCTGAGCCTGCACGACCCGGACTGGCAGACCGACTACTGGACCGCCCGCAACCGGGCACGCGGGGACGCGCCCGAACTGACGGCTCATTTCCGCATCGAGATCATGAGCCCTTACGCCCCCGACGACCCGCGGATCGACGGGATCCTCGACGACCCCTACCACAGCAACGTCCACGACCCGCAGTGGATCGTCCAGTGGGGTTGGAACGACCGCCAGGTCGGCATCGCCCGCGTCGATCTCGGCGCGCGGGTGACCGTCCATCTCTCGCCCCCCGGCGACCTGGAACTGCCCGAGGGCGTGATCCTGCCCGACCAGGTCACGATCGTCGTGCGGCTGAACGTGCGGAAGAACTGGCGGAAGATCGCCGAGCACATCTGGCACGTCGAGGTCTCGCCCCAGGAGTGGCAGGCGGAACTGGAACGGCTGAACGCCGGCGGCGCACTGTGGGCGCAGGTCCGCGGCCGTCTGGGGCTGGCGGACCTGCCCCCGTTCGACTACACGTACGATGTCCCGGACTTCCCCTGGCGGATCCTCCGCGACGTCTTCGCCGGGGCGGATTTCGGCCGGGACGTCGAGGTGCACAACCCGGCGAACTTCACCCTGGCCGACTATCCCGAAGCCCTGCCCGCGCCGATCCTGCTGGACCTGGACGTCGGCGACTACGACGCCGGCGACGCGGCGGACCCCTGGGACGACGCCGGCCACGACGCGCCGGTGCGCCGGGACCGCTTCACGTTCCTCGGCGTCGCCCGCCGCGGTTCGCAGGCCGTGGTGTGGCCGAGCCGCTTCCGGACGGGCAATCCCGGCGGGGCGATCACGGCCGTCGCCCAGGCGGAGCTGTACAACCCCACGAGCTGGGACCTCTGGACGCAGGACTGGCGGGTGCAACTCGTGCCCGTGACCGACATGGCCGCCTGGGCGGACGGCCTCGACGAGCAGCGCGACGCCTACCGCGACGTCGCCGGCGCCTCCGACGCCGCGGCCCTGCTGGACATGGCCGACGTGGACGCGATCAACGAGTACCTCCAGGCCCTGACGCGGGACGGCCGCTTGACCGGGCAGGCCCCGATCGACGCCCTGATGGAGCACTGACCCTATGCGCAACCGGGGCACGGCGATGAGCGAGTTCATCCTGGCACTGCCGCTGCTGATGCTGATCCTGGCGCTGGTGTGGATGGTCGGCTGGGTGCACCTCCGCAAGCAGCGGGTCGCCGTCGCCGCCCGCCACGCGGTGCAGATGGACGTGGAGGGCGCCGCCGTGACCGACGCCGATCTTCGCCGCGACGGCCTGGGGCGCGCGGCCCGGTCGATCGACGCCCGCTGGCAGGGCGGGGACACGGGCGAACTGGGCGACTGGGTCGACGCCGTCGGCCTGGCCGGCCCCTCGCCGGCGGCGCTGGCCGACGAAGCCTTCGCGCAGCGCTGGCCGGCCGACCGCGGGCTGACGCTGGAGGTGAGGTACGACCCGCCCGTGGCGATCGCCCGCACCTTCGACAACGACATCACCGTTTCGTACCGCCAGGCCGGGCCGCCGTGGGTGCGCGGGGAAGCGCCGCTGGAACCGATCCTCGTCGGGCGCTACTGCGCCGACTTCGACGCCGCCCTGGCCGGCGCCGGCGGGGACGGCGCCGACCTGGCCGCCCGCATCCGCGGGCTGATCCAGGGGGAATGGTGACCGGGCGCGTTGCTTGAACGGCGGGGCGGATTTCGTGATGATGGGGGGGATTGGAGAGAACGATGGCCGAAGCCGCGGCGAGCGGGTTCCGCAATACGCGATTGGTGCTGGTGGCGATGGTGCTGGCGGTGGCGTTCGTCGTGCTGCTGAACGTTCAGCGGTTCGTCGAGGCCCGCCGGCGGCAGCGCGGCCAGGTGGCGGTCGTGCTGGTCAAGGCCGACCTGGCGGCCGGGCAGGTGCTCGACGAGACGAACGTCGAGCCCATCGCCGTCCCGCGGGCGGTCGCCGAGCGGGCCCGGGGGCTCTACCCCTACGGCGACCTGGAACTGGGCGTGACGCGCGTCCACCGCACGGTGGCCCGCAACGACCTGCTCCGTGTGACCGACATGCAGCAGTCCCTGGCCGTCGAGCACGCCCTGGCGCGGCGGATGGGCCCCGGCCGGCGGGCGATCAGCTTTGAGGTGGACCGCAGCCCCGGCAGCGCACACGTGCGGCCGGGGGCGCGGGTGGACCTGTACGGGGCCGTCCTCATCCCCGGCCAGCAGCCGGCGACGCAGTTGATCATCGAGAACCTCGACGTTCTCAGCGTCGACGGGCAGACCGACCCGGACCTGGTCCGCCCCACGTTCCGCTCCATCGAGGTGCACGTGCCGGCCGCCCTGGTCGCCCAGCTCAAGGAGGTCCAGCGCCGCGTGGACGGCAAGCTGACCGTGGCGGTCCGCGCCCCGGGCGACACGTGGATGGCCTACCCCCACGACGCCGCCCACCCCGAGCAGGGCGGCACGATCGCCCAGCCGGTGCTGGAGAGCCTCGCCAGGCAACTGCCGCCCGCCTACCGCGGCGGCGCGCAGGCCCTGGACGACCGGTAGCCGCAGGAGGACACCCCCGCGTGGAGATCTGGGTCTACAACCAGTACACCGACAAGCGCGAGATCGTCCCGGCGCCCGAAGAGGAAATTCTCATCGGGCGCGACGAGTCGGCCCACGTGCCCCTGCGCAGCCCCTTCATCAGCCGCCGCCACGCCCGGATCTTCCGCGCCGACGGGCGGATGTTCATCGAGAGCCTCGGGCTGAACGGCATCTCGGTGCGCAACGAGGAGGTCCCGGCCCGCGCCACCGTCCGCCTGGAGTACGGCGACGAAATCCGCGTCGGCGAGTACAGCCTCTACATGATGGAAGCCGCCGGCCGCGCCGGCCGCGGGCACGCCGCGCGGACCTCGCCCCGCAAGCGCGTCGTGGCCTTCGAGCAGCGCCTCCACGCGGCCCTGCTGGAGCGCCTCAACGTCCGCGCCGCCGGCGGGCGGATCAGCCGCGACGACGCCGAGTACGTCCGCCAGATCAAGCAGCACCTCGACGAGATCATCGCCGCCGGCCTGGACGACGTCGACGACGACATGGCGGCCCTGCTGGTCCGCGACTTCCTCTGGCGGCGCACGCTCATCGAGGTCACCCGCCGCTGCACGGGGCAGATGATCTACGCGTACGGCTTCGAGGATTCGGACGTCCTGGACAGCGCCCAGGAGGACCGCGTCGGCCGGATCGTCGGCGACCTGATCAGCCGCTGCCGCCTGCGCGGCCGCCCCGACGGACTGACCGCCGACGTCGCGGCTGTCGAGGAGCGCCTGGACGAACTGCTGGCCGCCGAGGCCGCACGCATCGACGACGCCTTGCGCCGCTACATGATCCGCCGCATGCTCCACAAGGAGATCGAGGACGTCGTGCTGGGCTTCGGGCCCCTGCAGGACCTGCTGGACATGCCCAACGTCAACGAGATCATGGTGGTCGGCAAGGACCACATCTACCTGGAGAAGGACGGCGTTGTCCAGGACTCCGGGCGGAGCTTCTTCTCCGACGAGATCGTCCAGAACATCATCGAGCGGATCATCACCCCCGTCGGCCGCCGCATCGACCGCTCCACGCCGCTGGTCGACGCGCGCCTCCCCGACGGGTCGCGCGTCAACGCGATCGTCAACCCGCTGAGCCTCTCCGGGCCGGTCCTGACGATCCGCAAGTTCGCGCGGATCCCCTTCACGATCGACGACCTCATCGAGCGGGACACGCTGACCGAGCGGACGGCGGGGTTCCTCAAGGGCTGCGTCGCGGGGCGGCGGAACATCATCATCAGCGGCGGGACCGGCTCGGGCAAGACGACCACGCTGAACGTCCTGGGCGGCTTCATCGCCCGCGGAGAGCGGATCGTCACCATCGACGACTCCGCCGAACTGCAGTTGCCCCACGAGCACCTGGTCCGCCTGGAGACCCGCCCGGCCAACATCGAGGGGCGCGGGGCGTACACGATCCGCGACCTGGTCCGCAACGCCCTGCGGATGCGTCCCAACCGGCTCATCGTCGGCGAGTGCCGCGGGGGCGAGGCCCTGGACATGCTCCAGGCGATGAACACCGGCCACGACGGGTCGCTCACCACGATCCACGCCAACACGCCCGCCGACACGATGGCCCGCCTGGAGACCATGGTCCTCATGGCCGTCGACATGCCCGTGCGGGCCATCCGCGAGCAGATCCTCGCCGCCATCGACCTGGTCGTCCAGATCGCCCGCACCGCCGACGGCCGCCGCCGCGTCACGCACATCAGCGAGGTGACCGGCATCGACGCCGACACCGGGCGGATCCTCATCGAGGATATCTTCGTCCTGCGGCCCGTGCCCGGCCGGCCCGACCGCAACTGCCTGCGCCACACGGGCTACATCCCCCCGTTCGTCGAGCGGATGATCGCCGGCGGGCACCTGGCCCTGGAGGTCTTCCTGTAGCATGGATCCGGCCGCGCTGAACATCCTGGTCAACGTACTGGCCTTCGCCGCGGTCTTCGTCGGCGTGCTGGCCGGCGCCGAGCCGCTGCGCCGCTGGGTGCTGGGCCAGGAGCGTGTGTACGGGCACATTCTCCGCACGTCGCTGCTGCTGGATGTCCGCCCCCGCTCGGCCACGTGGTTCGGCGCCGGCTGCGTCGCCGCCGCGGCGGCGGCCGGCTACCTGTTCATGCCCGGCCTGGTCGCGCCGGCCGCCGGCGGGGCCCTGGGGGCCGCGGCGCCGATGATCACGCTGCGGGTCCTGCGGGCGCGGCGGCGGGCGAAGCTCGACGAACAGCTCGTGGACGGCATCCAGTCGCTGGCCGGCGGGGTGCGGGCGGGGCTGAACCTGGTGGGGGCGATGGAGCTGGTCGCGCGGAACCTGCCGGCGCCCATCAGCCAGGAGTTCGGCCACCTGCTGCGCGAGTACGAGTACGGCACGCCCATCGAGACGGCCATGGCCAACGCCGCCGGGCGGATCGCGCTGCCCAACTACCGCCTGGTGTTCTCCGCCCTGCAGACCCACCGCGAGCGGGGCGGTGACCTCGGCTCGACCCTCGACCGCATCGCCGAGTCCGTCCGCGAGATCCAGCGGCTGGAGAACCGCATCGAGGCGCTGACCGCCCAGAACCGCGCCGCCGCGCGGTGGATGGGGGCCATGCCCGCGGTGATCCTGGCCATCCTGTACCTGATCGACCCGGCCGGGGTCGGCATGCTCTTCACCGACACGGTGGGCAAGATCCTGCTGGTGGCGATCGTGGCGATGAACGCCGTCGGATTCGCGTGGATCCGGCAGATCGTCTCCATCGACGTGTGAGGCCGCCATGACGACCGCAACCGACATCACGCTCCTGGCCGCCGCCGACGGGTGGCTGGCGGTCCTGACCAGCCTGGCGGGCTTCGCCACGGTGCTGGTGGGCGTGGTCGCCCTGTTCGGCCACGCCGGCCGGACGGCCGTCAGCCCGCAGCGGCGGATCGCCATCGCCACCGGGGCGGCCGACCGAAGGACCGTGTTCGAGTCCCAACTGCTGGGGCCTCTGATGTGGCTGCTGCTGCACCTGGCCGAGAAACTCTCGCTGGGCGGCTTCAAGCAGCGGCTCCGCGCGACGCTCATCGCCGCCGGCAGCCCCAGCTTCTACACCGCCGAGGAATACCTGGCGATCGCCCTGCTGTGGGGGCTGGCGGCGGCGGCCGTGCTGGGGGGCGTCCACCTGCTGGCGCTGGGGTCGTTCAGCCTGCTGGCGGCCGGCGCGGGGCTGGTCGCGGGCGTGGCGCTGCCCCTGTACGTCCTGCACGACGCCGCCCGGCGGCGGGTGCGGCGGATCGGCCGCCACGTGCCCTACAGCCTCGACCTGATCGCCCTGGCCATGGGGGCCGGCAGCACCTTCACCGAGGCGATCCGCACCGTCGTCCGCGAGGCCCCCGACGACCCGCTGAACGTCGAACTGGCGACCGTCCTGGCCGAGATGGACCTGGGCACGACCCGCCGGGCGGCCCTTGGCAACCTCGCCGAGCGGGTGCCGCTGGAGAGCCTGCGGGGCATCGTCGCGTCGATCATCCAGGCCGAGGATCTCGGCACGCCGATGGGCGACGTGCTGGCCGGCCAGTCCGAGCTGCTCCGCCGCCACCGCAGCGCGCGGGCCGAGAAGCTCGCGGCCCTGGCCAGCGTGCGGATCCTGGTGCCCAGCGTGATCATCCTGCTGTCGGTGGTGGTGACGGTCTTCGCGCCGATCATCATCCGCGCGGTGCGGGGGGAACTGCTCTGATGGCCGCCGCGCCCCATCCGATGCTCCTGCTGCTGGCCGGCCCCGACGCCGGCGGCGAGATCCTCCTGGATGTCCTGCCCGCCACGGTCGGGCGGGGGGCGGCCTGCGCGGTGCGGCTGACCGACCCGACGGTCTCCCGCCAGCACGTCCGCCTGGCCCGAAGCGCCGAGGGGGTCGTCCTGACGGTCCTGTCGTCCGCCGGCGTGCGGTTCGGCGAGGGGCGCAGGCGGTTCGGCAAGGGCAGGCAGCTCATCCTGGGCGGGGGGGACGTGATCCGCCTGGGGGGCCAGACCGCCATCCTCTTCGTCGACGCCGGCGGCGACCCGGCCGCGGCCCTGGCGGCCGTGCGGACGGCCGAGGCCCAGCCCGCGCCGGCCGCGCCGCCCCCGGCCGAAACGCCCCCGGCCGAGCCCGAGCCGGCCCCCGCGCCGGCCAGGGGCGAGGCGGCCCGGGAGGCTGCGTCTCCGCCGCGTCCGGCGTCGCGGACCCGCAGGCTGCTGATCGGCCTGGGCGTCTACCTGGCGGTGCTGGCGGTCGCGGCCGTCGCCCTGGGGATCTGGTCGTCGAACCGGCGGCGCCAGACCGCCGCGGCGCCGCCGCCGGCGCTGGACCGCGACCAGATCGTGGAGTTGCTCAAGGCCGAGCCGGCGGACGTCCAGCCCGACAGCCTCGAAGCCGCGGCGGTCCTGGCCGAGGCCCGCCAGCGGTTCGCCGGCCGCCACCTCGTCGAGGGCGACGCCTACCGGTGCGTGCGGCTCTACCTGCGCTACAAGGTCCTCAGCGGCCGCGCCAGCTTCGAGACCCTCGACGATCAGCAGAAGTTCGACACCGCCCTGCAGGACCTGCTGGGCCGGCTCTGGCCCCGCTACGAGCGCGCCTGCCTCGACCTCCGCCAGGGCCGCTACCACCCCGCCCGCGAGGGCTTCGAGAAGGTCCGCCAGCTCATCCCCATCGAGAACGACCCCATCAACCGCAACGCCCAGCGCCACCTGCGGTACATCCTCGACCGCACCGCCAGGAAGGAGCGGACGTATCGGGGGTTCGGCGGATAGGCCGGCGCGGGTATGTCTCCGTCCAGGCGCCGTCGCGCCGTGCTTGACCGCCCGGGGGTGTTCGTCGTACGCTGGACTCCGTGCCGCTTGCCGCACGCCGTGTCGGAGGAGCCCCGCGCCGCGGGTGCGGACCGGGTGAGGCGGCGGCCGGCGCAGGACCGTTCAGCGGAGGATCGACGCGATGACACCGTCCCCTCATGCCGCCGCACCTGGCCGTCCGGCGGGTCTGGAGCCCCTCGAGCCTCGCCTGTTCCTGTCGGCGTCGGGCGCCGATCCGGCCGTCCCGGCCCCCCCCGGCGGCGCCGCGGCCGTCGCCGTCTTCGAACCGGCGGCGGCGCCGCTAGGGGAGGAGCCCGTCGGAGATGTCGCCTGGTCGCCGACGCCCTTCGAGCAGGAGATGCTCGAATGGCTCAATGACATGCGGATGGACCCGGCCGGGCACCTGGGACGGATGGTGGACAGCCTGGACCCGATCCACTCGCCCGACCCGAGGATCCATTCGGCCCTGACCTACTTCGGCGTCGACGGCGACGCGCTGCTGGCCGAGTGGGGCACGCTGGCGCCGGCCGACCCGCTGATCTGGAACGGCGCCCTGATGCAGGCGGCCCGCGGCCACAGCCAGTTGATGATCGACCACGACATGCAGTCGCATCAACTGCCCGGCGAACCGTCCCTCGGCGCCAGGGCCCTCGAAGCGGGGTACTCGTACTCCTATCTCGCGGAGAACATCTACGCCTACGCCCAGACGGTTCCCTTCGGCCACGCCGGCTTCGCCATCGACTGGGGGTTCGGCAGCGACGGGGACGGCATGCAGGACCCGCCGGGCCACCGCAACAACATGATGAACGCCTCGCTGCGCGAGATCGGCATCGGCATCCTCCAGGAGCACGACGGCCAGACCGACGTCGGGCCCCTCGTCGTGACCCAGGACCTCGGCGACCGCTGGAACTTCGACACGCCGTACCTCACCGGCGTCGTGTACGCCGACGCCGACGGGGACGGCTTCTACGACGCCGGGGAGGGCCTCGGCGGCGCCACCGTCGCCGTCACCGGACCGGGGGGAACCGTCCAGGTGACGACGATGACCGCCGGCGGGTACCAGATCGCCGTCCAGCCGGGCGAGTACACCGTCCAGTTTTCCCTCCCCGGGTACGCGCCGGCTGCCCGCGGCGCCGTCGCCGCCCTCGGCCGCACGGTCAAGGCGGACGGCATCCTGACCGAGGCGGCGGCGAGCGTCGTCGGACGCCACGTCTTCTACAACCACTCGGTGCTGGACGGCGGCACGGCCGGCCCGTCGGCGCTGGATGACAACGCCATCGCCGCCGGCAAGCAGGCCCTGCTGCCCGGACAGCCCGCCGGCCCGGCCAACCGCATCGCCTACGCCAGGGGCCTCAACGGCATCATGGTCGACATCCAGGGCCTGCCGGACGGCGGCGGGCTGACCCTCGCGACGATCGACGACTGCTTCGACTTTCGGATCAGGACGGCCGGCGGGGCCTCCTGGACGGCGGCGCCGGCCCCGACGGCGCTGGACGTGCGCGCCGGCGACGGCGTCGGCGGCAGCCACCGCGTCACGCTCCTCTGGGCCGACGGCGCCATCTCCGCCGCCTGGCTCGAGGTCACCGTCAAGGCCGTCGCCGCGACCGGCCTGGGCGCCCCCGACGTCTTCTCCTTCGCCGCCCTTGCCGGTGACGCCGACGCCGACGGCGCGGTCACCCTGGACGACTTCGTCCGCCTCAAGCAGGGCTTCGGCACCTCCGGCGGGGGCACCGCCTCCGGCGACTTCGACCTGGGCGGCACCGTCGACCTGGACGACTTCGTCACGCTCAAGGTGAACTTCGGCCTGGCCCTGGCTGATCCCGCCTCGGCCGCCGCCGCGGCCGCCGATCCCGCGGCCGCCGGCACGCCCCGCGCCGCGGGGGCGGTCGCCGAGACGCCGTCGCGACCCGCGGGGGAGGGCCCCGCCGGGGTCCTGCGGCATCGCCGCGCCCGCCGCGGGCGCAGCGCCGCCCTTCCGCAGTCCCCGGGCGGCCCGCCCGTCGTGGATCTCCTGGCCTGGCCGCGATCCTGGCCCCTCATCCGTGCGTGACGCAGGCTCCGGGGGGTGTTCGGCCGCGCAAAAAAAGAGCGCCCCGGCCGGCGTTGGCCGGTCGGGGCGCGGGGGTGCATCCGGGGGCGACGGACGGCCTTACTTCTTCCTGGCGGCCTTGGGCTTCTTGCCGGCGGCCAGTTGCTGGGCGATGGCGGCCTGGGCGGCGGCCAGGCGGGCGATCGGGACGCGGTAGGGCGAGCAGCTCACGTAGTTCAGCCCGACCAGGTGGCAGAACTCGATGCTCGACGGGTCGCCGCCGTGCTCGCCGCAGATACCCAGCTTGATGTCCTTGCGGGTGGCGCGGCCCTTCTGCACCGCGATGCGGATCAGCTCGCCGACGCCGGTGCGGTCGAGGGTCTGGAAGGGATCGTAGTCGTAGATGCCCTTCTCGACGTACTCGGCGAGGATCCTGCCGGCGTCGTCGCGGCTGAAGCCGCAGCCCATCTGGGTCAGGTCGTTGGTGCCGAAGCTGAAGAACTCGGCCTCTTCGGCGATCTCGTCGGCGGTGACGGCGCCGCGGGGCACCTCGATCATCGTGCCGATCTTGTACTCGAAGGGGGGCTTGGCGAGCTTCTTCTCGGCCAGGAGCTGTTCCAGGACGTCCAGGACGATCTTCTTCTGGTCGGCCAGTTCCTTCACGTTGCCGACCAGGGGGATCATGATCTCCGGGTGGGCGCCCTTGACCGCGAAGGCCGCCTCGAAGACCGCGCGGGCCTGCATGGCGGTGATTTCGGGGTAGGTGATGCCCAGGCGGCAGCCGCGGTGGCCCAGCATGGGGTTGAACTCGTGCAGCGACTCGACCTTGGCCTTGATCTTCGCCGGCGTCACGCCCATGGCCTGGGCCATTTCCTTCTGGCCGGCCTCGTCGTGCGGGACGAACTCGTGCAGCGGCGGGTCGAGGAAGCGGATCGTCGCCGGGCGGCCCTTGAGGGCCTTGAAGATGCCGATGAAGTCCTCGCGCTGCAGCGGCAGGAGCTTGGCGAGGGCCTTGCGGCGGCCTTCGGCGTCGTCGGAGAGGATCATTTCGCGCATCGGGATGATGCGGTCGCCTTCGAAGAACATGTGCTCGGTGCGGCACAGGCCGATGCCCTCGGCGCCGAAGCGGACGGCGACCTCGGCGTCATGCGGGCTGTCGGCGTTGGTGCGGACGCCCAGCGTGCGGTACGTGTCGGCCAGCTCCATGATCACGCCGAACGGGCCGGTGAGCTTGGGGTCGACCGTGGCGATCTGCCCGGCGTAGACGGTGCCGGTCGAGCCGTTCAGGCTCATCCAGTCGCCCTCGTTGAGGACCTTGCCGGCGGCGGTGGTGATGGTCCTGGCCTTGTAGTCGATGGTCAGTTCCCCGCAGCCGGCGACGCAGCAGCGGCCCATGCCCCGCGCGACGACCGCCGCGTGGCTGGTCATGCCGCCGCGGCTGGTGAGGATGCCCTTGGCGGCGCTCATGCCGCCGATGTCCTCGGGGCTGGTCTCGATGCGGCAGAGGATGACCGGCTCGCCCAGGCCGGCCCGTTCCTCGGCGGTGACGGCGTCGAAGACGATCTTGCCGGTGGCGGCGCCGGGGCTGGCGGGCAGGCCCTTGCCGATCTGGTCGGCCTTGGCCTCGGCGGCCGGGTCGAACGTCGGGTGCAGGAGCTGGTCGAGCGTCTTGGGCTCGATCCGCATGATGGCGTCGGTCTCGCTGATGAGGCCCTCGCGGGTCATGTCGGCGGCGATCTTCACCGCCGCGGCGGCCGTCCGCTTGCCGTTGCGGGTCTGGAGCATGTACAGCTCGCCGCGCTCGATGGTGAACTCGATGTCCTGCATGTCGCGGTAGTGCTGTTCGAGCTTCTCGCGGATGGCGACCAGTTGGCTGTAGGCCTTCTTGTCGACCTTGGCCAGCGTGCTGATGGGCTGGGGCGTGCGGATGCCGGCGACGACGTCCTCGCCCTGGGCGTTCATCAGGTACTCGCCGTAGAACTTGTTCTGGCCGGTCGAGGGGTCGCGGGTGAAGGCCACGCCGGTGCCGGAGGTCTCGCCCATGTTGCCGAAGACCATCACCTGCACGTTGACGGCCGTGCCCAGCAGCCCGCGGATGTCGTTGAGCTGGCGGTACTTGATGGCCCGCGGGTTGTTCCACGAACCGAACACCGCGTCGATCGACGCCTGGAGCTGCTCGCGGGCGTTCTGCGGGAAGGCCTTGACGGCCTTGGCGTAGACGTCGCGGTACGCCTGGACGACTTCCTTGAGCCCCGCGGCGTCCAGGTCGGTGTCCAGGGTCGCGCCGCGGCGCTTCTTCACGCCGTCCAGGGCGTGCTCGAAGTCGTGGTGCTCCATGCCCAGCACGACATCGCCGAACATCTGCATGAAGCGGCGGTAGGCGTCCCAGGCGAACCGCTCGTTGCCCGTCAGGTCGATCAGGGCCTGGAGCGTTTCATCGTTCAGGCCGAGGTTCAAGACGGTGTCCATCATGCCCGGCATGGAGGCGGCGGCGCCGCTGCGGACCGAGAACAGCAGGGGGTTGGGGCCCCGGCCGAAGGTCTTGCCGGTGAACTTCTCGACCTTGGCGATGTTCTCGTCGATCTGCCGGTCCAGGCCCTCGGGATAGGCGCGGCCGAGCTTGTAGTACAGGTCGCACACCTCGGTGGTGATGGTGAACCCCGGCGGGACGGGCAGCCCCAGGTTGCACATCTCGGCCAGGTTGGCGCCCTTGCCCCCCAGCAACTGCTTCATCTCCTTCTTGCCTTCCGACTTGCCGCCGCCAAAGAAATAGACGTACTTGGCGGCCTTCTTCGTGGCCTTCTTGGTCGCGGCTTTCTTCGCCATGGTCGTGTCGACCTCCATCCGTTCGGCGGTGCACGCTCCCTTGGCTGCCGTGTTGCCGTCCCCGATGGACGGCTGCGTCGGCGCCGAAGCGTGACGATCTGTGGTATGCCGGTCCGCGCGCCGTCCCGTGACGGGCGCATTCTCATCCCCGGCGGGGAAAAACAGGCAGGGAGTGTAGTGGGGTCTCCGGCGGGTGTCAACCGATTTCCGGCCGCCGCCGGGCCTCCTGCCGCCTGCGGCCTTTCGTACGAAGCCTCGGGCGGTTAGGATGGCGCTCATGCAAGAAAGACCGCCCTGGCTCCACGTGGTCGTCCTGGTCGCGCTGCTGGTCCTGACGGCCGCCTCGGTCGGCGTGGCGCTGCTGATGCTCCACACCCCCGACCGGCACCCGGCCCGGCCGCCCGCGACGGCTCCCGCGACGGCCCCCGCGCCGGAGGCCGACGCCCGCGTCCCCGACCTGTGGCCGACGGCCCCCGGCCGGGCTTGACCTGCGGCGGGGGACCGACCGCGGAGGCCCGCCTGGGCAATCATCGCGATACGCGAATCTGTGGAGGACGTGATGCGCAACGGGATTCAGGCGAAGGACTGGGCGCTGGGGCTGTTGGTCATTGCGATGCTTTGCGCCGTCGCCGCGGCACAGGGTCCGGCGGACGACTCGAACGCAGGCGCCGTGATCCTCGACACCACGGGCTTCTGGCGGATGCACGCGACGCTCAAGGCCCCGGTGCTCCAACTCGATAGCGCCCTGCAGGACATGGACCTGCGGTGGTTCGCCGGCCAGCGGCTCTTGAGGACGTTCCGGTGGGCGAGCCGCCCGACGCCGCCGCCGCCGGACGGCTGGGCGGAGGTGGATTTCGACGACACCGCCTGGTTGCGCGGCCCGGCGCGGATGTCGTGCCTGACGCCGTTGCTGGCCAGGCTGTGCATGCGAGGGGCGTTCACGGTCACCGATCCATCCAAGGTCGCCGGCCTGGAACTGGACGTGAGTTACCACGGCGGCGCGATCGTGTACCTCAACGGCACGGAGGTGTCCCGCCAGGACATCGCCGGACACGATGCCGCCGGTGCGGCGCTGGCCCGCGGGTACGCCGGCGAGGCGTTCACGCCGACGGGCGGCTGGGACGGCAAGTGGCCGCGCCATCCGCAGAGCGAGACCGACGCGGAGATCGCGCTGCGCCGCCGATCGGCCCGGATCGCCATCCCGTCGAGCCTGTTGCGCGAGGGCGTGAACGTCCTGGCGGTGGAGATCGTTCGGGCGCCCTGCCACAAGGTGGTCGAGGAGATGAAGGGCAGGCGAGGATCGATGTACTTCCCCTACTGCCTGGCCTTCAACACGTGCCAGATCGAGCTTGTCCGGCTGCGGGCGGCCACGGGGGAGGGTCTCCTGTCCGGCGCGGCGCGGCCGAAGGGCTTCCAGGTCTGGAACAGCAGCGTGCTCTGCGCGGACTACGATCTGGACTACGGCGATGGCGGTCCGGTGCGGCCCATCAGGCTTGTCGGCGCCCGCAACGGGCGGTATTCGGGCAAGGTCGTCGCCGGCTCCACCGAACCCCTCCGCCGCCTCCGGGCCGCCGCCGGCGACCTGGCCGGCAGCGGCGCGATGATCCCCGCCTCCGCCGTCCGCATCCGCTACGGCATCCCCTGGGGCCGCGAGGCCGGGGTGAACGGCCAGCGAACGATCTTCCATCCCTCGGTCCCGCAGTTCAACTGCTACGCCCGCGTGCCGACGATGCTCGGCGCGCTGGCCGAGCAGCCGCTGGAGGAGTTCCCGGTCCGCACGGTGGGCCCCCATGCGGCGGATCTCACGATCCCCGGTCAGGCCGATCCGGTCTTCGGTGCGGTGGTGCCCATCTGGGTCACCGTCGACGTGCCCGCCGATGCCCCGGCCGGGCTGTACAAGGGCCGGGTGACCCTTACCGCCGAAGGGCTGCCGCCGCATGACGTGCCCGTCGAACTGGAGGTGGTCGACTACACCCTGCCGGACCCGCAGGACTACCGGACTGTGATGGAGCTGATCCAGTCGCCCGACACGCTGGTCCAGGAGTACGGCGTCGAGTGCTGGTCGGACGCGCACTTCGGACTCATCGCCCGGTCGATGAAGCTGATGCACGAGGTCGGCGTTCAGATCCTGTACGTGCCGCTGATCGCCCAGACCAACCACGGCAATGAACAGAGCATGGTGCGATGGGTCAAGACGGGCGAGACCTCCTACGAGTACGACTTCTCGGTGATGGACAGGTACCTCGACCTGGCCGCCGAGCACATGGGCACCCCCAAGGTCGTCTGCTTCATCGCCTGGGACATCTACCTGGGCGGGGCCGGCGGAGGCTACAAGGACACCTGGAGCCACAACCAGCGGTCGGTGGCGCTGCGGCAGGAGTACGTCGGCAAGGGCCCCGCCGTGACCGTCGTCGATCGCCGGACAGGCGAGATCCGGACCGAGTTTCTCCCACCCTGCAGCGATCCGGCCGTCAAGGCGATGTGGCGGAGCCTGTTCACCCAACTGGGCGACCGTATGGCCGCACGCGGCTGGGCCGACGCGATGATGATCGGCCTGCTGTCGGATGACTGGCCGACCGAGGATGAGCGCCTGTTCTACGAGGACGTCACCGGCGGCCTGCCCTGGGTGTCGCACTCGCACGTGCCGGTGACCCGCGACGGTGCGGTCGGGGACGACGGCATCGTCGTCACCGCCGCAACCAGCCAGGGCGACGCCAAGGTGGACCGTGTGGGATTCCGCGTCGGCTACCACAGTGCGGTGCTCAGTTGCACGTTCCCGATGAATGATCCGCCCCTGGGCAGCCTGCACGGGTGGAACCGCCCCGACATGGGCTGCTACCAGCCCCGCTATGAGCCCGGCCAGCCGGCCAGCCGCTGGCGGCAACTGATGGAGATGAACATCACCGGCCTGCAGCGGGGCATATCCCGCGGGGGGGCCGATTTCTGGCCCGCGGTCCGCGATTCCCGCGGGCGCCGCGCCGGCACCGTGGCCGACCGCTACCCGCAGAGCGCCTGGCGGAACCTCGACATCCCCTGGTGCATGTTCGCGCCGGGCCCCACCGGGCCGGTGTCGACCCACCAGTTCGAGGCCCTTCGCGAGGGCATCCAGGAATGCCAGGCGCGCATCCTGATCGAGGACGCCCTGCTCGACCCGGCGATGAAGGCCAAACTTGGCCCCGTCCTGGCCGCACGCTGCGAGGATCTGCTGGTCGAGCGGACCGACTTCATGCTCAAGGCGTTCGGCCACCTGCAGGTCAACAACGAGTGGGGGTTGTTCACCGGCCCCGAACCCATATGCCGGCAGATCGGCGTCAACGGCCATCGCTGGTTCGTCAGTTCCGGCTGGCAGGACCGCAGCGAGAGGCTGTACCGTCTTGCCGGGGAGGTGGCAGCCAGGCTGGCGGAGTGACGCCGGCCGTCCGCATCGGCTCGGGCGCTCGGGCCGACCCGGCACACCCGGGAAGCGCCAGGGCCGGAGGTCCCATGGGAAATCGGCTTGCCTGGCCGCCGAAGCGCGGTAGAATAACCGGCGAACACTGCCGTGGCGCCAGCACAGAACTGATCGGGGAGATCCTGGATCCCGGCCGCGCCTCCGCGGGATGGGGCGTGCCGACATGTTGCCGCGTGACCGAGGAAGCGACATGCCCGGACCGCTTCGAGACCGGCGGCCGGCGGATCGATCCCCGTGCAGAGGTGCGACCATGCCCCGCCTGCCCGACCAACAACCCCTTCGAATGAACCCTTCGTCCGCCTTGCTGGAAAGCCTCGAGCCCCGGCTGCTCCTGTCGGCCTGGGCCTTCAGCCCCCGGGGCGTGTGGACCCTCTACGGCGACCGGACGCCGGGCCTGCGGGATGACGTGATCGTCGTCCGGCCCGACGCCGCCGACGGAGGGCTCTACCATGCCGTCGTCAACGGCGAGGTCGTCGATTCGCGGCGGGGCGAGGATGTCGCCAGGCTGCGGGTGCTGGGGGGGCGCGGCGACGACGAGATCGCCGTGGACGCCGCCGAGGCTGTGCCGTTCGCGGTGGTGCTCAGCGGCGGGAGGGGACACGATACCCTCCGCGGCGGGCCCGGCGGCGGCGCGAGGCTGATCGGCGGACCCGGCGGCGACCGTCTCCACGGCGGGGCGGGCGACGACATCCTGTCGGGCGGGGCGGGCAACGACATCCTCCGCGGCGGCGCCGGGGCCGACGCCGTCGGCGGCGGGCCGGGCCGGGACCTGCTGTACGCCGACGGGCTGGACCGCGTAAGGCGCGGCCCCGGCGACGTGCGGGCCGGCGACACGGGCCTGAACGCCATCGGGACGGCCGGCGGGGCCGAACTGGGCCAGTGGCTCATCGAGGCCGCCGTCGCCAGGTACAGCCGCTGGTTCGCCGGCCGGCCGCGGGAGATCTGGACCGGCGAGCCGGTCTGGTACGGCATCGACGGCGTCGGCATCGTCCGGGCCTTCACCACCAACGATGCCGGCCAGCCGGTGGCATTGGCCTCCGATGGCCTGGGCGCGGGGGATTGGTCCGGGACCAACAACCAGGTCGAGGGCGTGGATGAGTCCGAGCTGGTGAAGACCGACGGGCAGTACATCTACTATCTCGACGGGCAGGAACTGGTGATCGTCAATGCCGCCGCGGCCGACGGCCTGGCCGTCGCCAGCCGCACTGCCATCGACGGGGCGGCCGCGGGGCTGCACCTGTGCGGCGACCGGCTCATCGTCCTGTCGCAGCAGTGGGGCGGACCCTGGCTGGATTTCCCGACCGGGCCGACCCTCCCGCCGATCCTCCTGGAAGAAGGCCTGGTCGCCGAGGACGGCCGCATCGTCACAAGCATCATGCCCGTGCGGCCGATCAGACCCCAGCCGACCTACGCCGTGACGGTCTACGACGTCTCCGACCCGGCCCGCCCGGTGATCGAGGAGCAGACCACCGGCGACGGGCGGATCCTCAGTTCGCGGAGCATCGGCGAGCGGCTGGTCGTGGTCACCCAGGACAGCCAGTGGGCCCCCGAGCCGCTGCTGGTGGCCGACGGGGCCGACGAGGCCGACGACAGCCGTCGCTACGAGACGGAGGCGGAGTATCGCCTGCGGCTGGCGGAGGACTGGCAGTCGCTCATCGGCCGGTTCGCCGTCGCCGCGGGGTCCGATGCGTCGGCCGGCACAGTGCTGGACGGCACGGTGTACGCGACGGGCGCGCGGGCCGGCGAGAGCATGATCTCGCTGCTGCTGTTCGACCTGCCGGACGGCCAGGCGGGCCCGGACGCCTCCACCACCACGCTGGGGCTGGGCGGAACCGTCTACGCCAGCCAGGAGAACCTCTACCTGGCCGCCGACACCTGGCAGGGCGGCGACGACTACACGCCCACCACGTTCCTCTACCAGTTCGGCCTGGGAACCGACGCGATGCCCCTGCTGGCCACCGGCTCGGTGGCCGGCAGCATCGTCAATCAGTTCTCGATGGACGAGCACGACGGCGTGCTGCGCATCGCCACCACCAGCCTGGGGGGGGGCGCGTGGGGCAACAACCTCTTCACGCTGGCCGCCGCGAACGGCGCGCTGGAGACCGTGGGCAGCCTGACGGGCCTGGCCGTCCACGAGCGGATCCAGTCGGTGCGGTTCATGGGCGACGAGGGCTACCTGGTGACGTTCCGGCAGATTGATCCGCTGTTCACGCTGGATCTGTCGGATGCCTCCCGCCCGCGCGTGATGGGCGAGCTGAAGATCCCGGGCTTCTCCTCGTACCTGCACCCGATGGGCTCGGACCATCTCATCGGCGTCGGCGTGGGCGAGACGCTGAACAGCGTGGAGGTGTCGCTGTTCGACGTCTCGGACCTGACCGCCCCCAGCCGCGTGGATGCGTACGCGTTCGACGCGGACGGCTGGAGTTCGTCGGCCGCCCGGTGGGACCACCACGCCTTCTCGTTCTTCCCCGAGCAGGGCGTGCTGGCGATTCCCGTGTACCGATCCGGCGGGACGGGCGCCGCCGCCCTGGAGGTGCTGCACGTGACGCAGGAGGGCTTCAGCCGCCTGGGCTCGATCTCGCACGACGACACGATCGTCCGCAGCCTGCGCCTCGGGGCGACCCTCTACACGATCAGCCCCGGGATGATCAAGGCCAGTTCGATCATCGACCTGTCCGCGGTGGGCTCGGTCGTGATCTGACGGGAAGAACGAGGCCTGTGGGAAGGGCCGAACCGGAGCTTCTTGAGACCGCCGGGCCGTCCCGCTACAATCCCATCCCGACGCGCCGGCGCCCGGATCGCCGCGCGCGTGGACCACGGGAGTACATCCATGAGTGAAACGCTGACCAGCAGGGAACGCGTTGCCCGCACCCTCCGCCGCGAGCCGGTCGACCGCGTCCCTGTCGGCGAGTCGTTCTGGGCCGACACGCAGGCGAGATGGACCGAGCAGGGCCACGTCCGGCCCGGTGCGAACCTGGCCGAGCACTTCGGCCACGATTACCGCCTCATGTGGGCCTTCAACACCGTCGCCGACCTCGACTTCGGCGAGCGGATCGTCGAGGAGACCGACGAAACCAAGCTCGTCCGCAACGGCAACGGCGCCCTGCTGCGGTGGTGGAAACACAAGAGCGGTACGCCCGAGCACGTGGACTTCCTCGTCACCGATCGCGCCGGCTGGGACGAACACGCCCGCCCCTACCTGGTCAACGCCGACAACTACCGCCGCCGGATCAACTTCGAAGGCTATCGCAGGACCAAGGCCTACTGCGCCGAGCGGGAGCTGTTCTTCATGTGGTCCGGCGTCAACGTCTTCGAGATGATGCACCCGGTGTGCGGCCACGAGTACATGCTCATGGGCATGGCGCTGGACCCCGATTGGGTCAAGGATATGTGCGACGTCTACGCGACGCTCACGATCGACCTGATGGAGATCCTCTTCGCCGAGGAGGGCCTGCCTGACGGGATCTGGTTCTACGAGGACATGGGCTTCAAGCAGCGCCCCTTCATGTCGCCGGCGATGTACCGCGACATCATCTTCCCCGCCCACAAGCGCACCTGCGACTACGCCCACGCCAGGGGCCTGCCCGTCGTGATGCACTCGTGCGGCTACGTCGAGCCGCTCCTGCCGGGCATGATCGAGGCGGGGATCGACTGCCTCCAGGCGATGGAGGTCAAGGCCGGCATGGACCTGCTGAAGCTCAAGCAACACTACGGCGACCGCATCGCCTTCTGCGGGGGCCTGGACATCCGCGAACTGGAAAGCAACGACCTCGCCCGCGTCAGGGCCCTCATCGACGCCAAGCTCCCCGCCGCCATGGCCGGCGGCGGCTACATCCTCCACACCGATCACAGCGTATCCAGCCGCGTCGACTACGAGACGTATCGGACGTTCGTCGAATACGGGCTGAAGGTGGGGACGTACTGAACGGGGGATTCCCCGCCCGCCGCCGGCGGCCGCTCATTCGCCGAACACGGCCGTCTTGCCCGGCTGGAGGATCTTGACCGGGCAGCCGGCGTTGGCGAAGGCTTCGGCGTCGGCCAGTGTGCCGACGATGTCGCCGAAGTGGTAGGGGATGGCGACGGCGGGGGTGATCCGCCGGGCGGCCTGGGCGGCTTCGGCGGCGTTCATGGTGTAGGTTCCGCCGACCGGCAGGAGGGCGACGTCGATGTGCTCCAGCCGTCCCATTTCCTCGATGAGGTCGGTGTCGCCGGCGTAGTAGATCCTCAGGCCCCCCAGCGCGATCACCACGCCCAGCCCGCCGGCCGACAGCGGATGGAAGCGCTTGGCCGGGTTGTACGCCGGCAGCGTCCGGACCTCGATGCCCGCCAGCGTCACCGTCTGGTTGGGGGACGCCGCGTGACCGCGCCCCAGCCGCGCGACGGCCGCCGTCGACGCGAGGATCTCCGTGTCCGCCCTGGAGACCTTGGCGATGTCGTCGGGGCTGAGGTGGTCGTAATGCTCGTGCGAGACGATCACCAGGTCCGCGTCGTGCGGGGCGCCCTCGATCTTCCACGGATCGATGTAGACCACGCGCCCGCCGGCGGCCAGGCGGAAACTGGCGTGACTCAACCATGTCAGTTCGACAGCCATCGTACTGCCTTTCCGTAATACGCCCTCGCGGCCGGCCGAGACACAGAATCATAGAGGTGGACAGGCTGCCGTACAAGGCCGGGCGCGACGCGCGGGGGATCGGGACACTGGAATGGGACCGCCGTCCGGCGGGATTCCGCATCCTCAGCCCGCGCCGGCCATTGCCAAACCCCTCCTGGCCGGGTATGCTCGCGCCCCGAGCAGAGAGGAGCCGCCATGCCGCATGCATCGACGCAGGAATGGGTTGATCGCGCCCGCCGGGCCGGCAACGCGCCCGAACCGGGCGCCGTCTGCGAGACGCGGGTGGCGCTCATCGCCGGCGGTCTTCAACTGCAGGATGCCGCCAGACACCTTTATCCGGAGAACCGACCATGGACACCCCGCTGACCTTCGCACTGTACTTCGGCAACCGCGGCTTCTTTCCGGAGAAGCTGATCGCCGCCGCCCGGACGGAGCTCACCGGCGCGCTGGGGCGCCTGGGCTACGGCACGCTGCTGATGGATGAGTCGCTCACGCGGTACGGCGCCATCGAGGGCACCGAAGACGGCCGCAAGTACGCCAGGTTCCTGGCCGACCATCGGGGCGAGTACGACGGGGTCATCCTGTGCCTGCCGAACTTCGGCGACGAGACGGGCGCCATCGCCGCCCTGGCCGAGTGCGGGGCGCCGATCCTGATCCAGGCCTACCCCGACCAGTTCGGCAAGATGGGCTTCGCCGACCGCCGCGATGCCTTCTGCGGGAAGTTCTCGGTCATGGACGTCTTCTGGCAGTACGGCCTGCCGTTCACGACGCTGCAGCCGCACGTCGTCGCCCCGTCGGACCCGGCGTTCGAGGCGAACGTCCGCCAGTTCGCCGCCGTCTGCCGCGTGGCCGGCGGCATGAGGCGCCTGACGGTCGGGGCGATCGGCGCCCGCACCACGGCGTTCAAGACGGTCCGCTTCGACGAGCTGACGCTCCAGCGGTACGGCATCACCACCGAGACGCTGGACCTGTCGGAGGTCTTTCTCCGCGTCCGCGACGTGAAGACCACCGACGGAAAGTACCGCGCCAAGGCCGAGCGGCTGGGCAATTACGTCAGTTGGAAGGGCGTGCCGGCCGGGAAGCTCGAAACGCTGGCCAAGGTCGGCGTGGCGCTGGACGACATCGTCGCCGAGTGCGGGCTGGACTGCATCGCGGTCCACTGCTGGATCGAGATGGAGCGGGAACTGGGCGTGGCGCCGTGCGTCCTGCTGAGCGAGATGAACGACCGGGGCGTGGTCGCGGCGTGCGAACTGGACGTGTGCAACGCCGTGCCGATGGTCGCCCTGCGCCTGGCGTCGGGGCGGGCGGCCACCTGCCTGGACTGGAACAACAACTACGGCGACGACCCGGACAAGTGCATCCTGTTCCACTGCGGCCCGGTCCCCCAGAGCCTGATGGCCGGCAAGGGGCGGATCGTCGAGCACCCGATGTTCGCCAAGTCCTTCGGCGCCGGCTGCGGGTGGGGCTGCAACGTCGGGCGGATCGCCCCGACGGCGATGACCTTCGCCAGCTCCAGGACCGCCGAGGGCAAGCTCTGCTGCTACCTCGGGCAGGGCGAGTTCACCGACGACCCCATCGAGGAGGGCTTCTTCGGCTGCGCCGGCGTGGCGCGCATCGACCGGCTGCAGGACGCCCTGGAGTACATCGGGCGCAACGGCTACCGCCACCACGTCAGCGTCACCGCCGGCCACGTCGCCCCGGCGCTGCGCGAGGCCTTCACCACCTACCTGGGCTACACGCTGACCGACCTGGCCCGGTAGGCCACGAACCTTCCGGGCATCGATCCTGGGGCGATTCCAGGGCCCCGGTGAAGATGTTTGCGGCCCGCCGCCCGTTCGGCGACAATGCCCCCATGGCACAGCCGTTGCGCACAACCGTGATGTGGGGTCTTAAGATCGCCGTGGCCATCGGCTTACTGGCCTGGGTGCTCTGGGGCGTCAAGTGGCACGACGTCGTGGCGACCGCCGCCGGCCCCTCCCTGGCCGTGACGGGCGCCCGGGCGACCGACGCGGGGCTGGCGGTGACGACTCTCGACGGCGGGCAGGTCGTCCTGGACTGGGCGTCGATCGTCCCGGCCGAGGGGGCGGCGGCGGCGCCGTCGGCGGCGGCGTACGTGCGGCCGGGGTTCGCCTCGGCCCTGCGGGGGATCCGACCGTCCCTGCTGGCGGCGGCGGTGCTGTGCTCGTTGGCGACGGTGGTCGGCACGGCGGTGCGGTGGCGGCGCCTGGCGGCGGTGCAGGCCGTCGAGCTGTCGCGCTGGCAGGCGGTCCGCCTGACGTGGATGGGGGCGTTCTTCAACTATGTCATCCCCGGCACGACCGGCGGCGACCTGATGAAGGCCTGGTATGCCGCCACGCACGCCCCGACCCGCAGGATGGGCAGCCTCGTGTCGGTCCTCATGGACCGCGCGCTGGGCCTGGCGGGGCTGGCGCTGCTGTCGGCGGCGATGCTCGCCGGCGTCGCGGCGGCGGCGGCGTGGTTCGGTCTGGAGGCGGGCTACACCGGACGGCTGGGACCCATCGCCGTCGGCCTGGCGGTGCTGCTGGCGGCCCTGGCCGGCGGGGTGGTCCTCGTCTTCAGCCGCCGGGTGCGCGAGGCCCTCCATCTCCAGAAGCTCTACAGCCGCCTGCCGCTGGCGCAGTACCTTCGCTCGGCCGACGCGGCCCTCGCCCGCTACCGCCGCGCCGTCGGCGCCGTCGCGGGGGCCATGGCGCTGACCATCGCGATCCACCTGCTGTTCGTCGCCTCGATCGGCCTGCTGGGCGCCAGCCTGGGCGCGGGCATCCCCTGGTACCAGTACGCCATCTGCGTTCCGCTGATCTACATCATCGCCGCGGTCCCCATCGTCCCGGGCGGGGTGGGGCTGGCCGAAGGCCTCTACGTCGCCGTCTTCGCCGCCTGGGCGCCCGAGAGCCGCATCCTGGCCATGGCCCTGCTGGCGCGGCTGGTGCCCATGCTGCTGGCCCTCCCGGGCGTCCTGGTCGCCGTCGGCGGCCCGGCGCACCCCTCGGCCGCCCGCATGAAGGCCGAACTGGGGGCCGACGAGGCGGCATAGCGACTTGGGGCTTCTGGTGCGGCCGCAGACGGGAGCGCCGATCCCGCCGTGGGTGGTTCGATGCTGGCGCGCCCCGCGCCTCAGGCCGCCCCGGACATCTGCTTAAGGTCTTCCCCCCGTCTGCCGATGAAGAACGTGGATCTACTGCAGCGATTCCGTGCCCCAATGGACCGGGAAATGAGCGCAAAAGGCGGTGTCCAGGAACGGGTTGTGTCGATACTCGCCGAAGGCGCGCTGCGGAATCTCCACCTGGACTGCTTCCTGGGCGACGCCGACGACGGGACGTTTGCCTCCCGGATGCTGCACTATGGCGACGAGCGGCTGTGGATCGCCGACCTGACGCACGTGGGGCGGGTGACCCGGGACGCCCAGGGCCGCACGCTGGTCTGTTCGTGCCGCCTGGGGCGGGACATCCTGCGGTTCAGCGGGGTGATCCTCGGGCGGCGGGGCTTTCAGTTGAACGCCGATCGCCGGATTCCGGCGCTGGTGCTGAAGGATCTGACCGAGCCGCGGGTCGTGCAGCGGCGGCGGTACTTCCGGGTCCCGCTGGCCGGCCACGACTCGGCCGACGTGACGTTGTGGGTGATCGACCCGTTCGACGAAGCGGGGAGCGTTCAGGGCGAGGTCCGCGGCAGGCTGGTGGATCTCTCGGGGGGCGGGGCCGGCGTGGTGCTGATCGACACGGCCGGCCTGGCGGACCTGGGGGACAAGCAGTTGTGGGCCCGTTTCGCACTGCCCGGCGAGAATGAGAGCCTTTTGTTTCGCGTGGGGCTGCGGCACCTGCGGCCGATGGCCGACAGCCGGGCCCAGCACGCCGGGATCGAGTTCATCGAGTACGTCGATCCGGGCCGGCACCAGCGCGTCGTGGACGACCTGGTGCGCTTCGTCTCGCGACAGGAGCGCATCCAACTGCGGCGCCGCAAAGATCGATAAGGACGAGACGTCATGGCGGTTCAGCAATCGGTTGCCTCTGAACGCATCCGCGACATCCTCGAGATCTCCGCGCTGCGCAACACCCCCCTGGCCCTGACCTGCCGCGTCGACCAGACCTGGCAGACCTTCCGCAGCCGGTTCCTGGGCATGCGAGAGGGGAAGATCTGGATCGAGTATCCCGCGGCCCCCGAAGGCGACGACCGCCCGCCGCCCCCCCTGGCGGTCGGCCAGAAGGTGGGCATCGCGTTCAAGCAGCGCCACCACAAGTACGTCTTCTCCACCGGCGCCGCCCAGACCGCCACGTTCCGCCTGGGGCCCGACACGGTCGTCCGGGGCGTCTGCCTGGCCTGGCCCGCCCGGATGCACCAGCTCCAGCGGCGCGCCTTCCAGCGCGTCGAGGTGCCCCAGGACCGGCGCGTGTTCGTCGAACTGTGGGAAGGCGGGTCCGACATGGAGCCCTCCTCGGCCCTGCGCGACCGGCTCGTGCTCCACGGGCAACTGGTCGACCTGTCGGTGGGGGGCTTCCAGCTCCGCCTGCTGGGCGACGGCGACCCGCGGTTCCAGACCGGCGCCCCCCTCGGCGCCTCCCTGCTCAACGCCGACGGGAACGACCCCATCAAGCTGGACTGCCAGTTCCGCCACACCAACGCCGACGAGTTCGGCACGACCCTGGGCGTCCAGATCGTCGGCCTCAACGAGACCGCCGGCGGCCGCAGGACCCTCGAACGTCTCGGCCGCATCCTTCACGGCTTCCAGCGCGACGCGACGATCGGGGCCGAGCCCGCCCGCGTCCGCGCCGGCTGCTGACGCCGCGGGCCGGTGCGAGCCATGGCCAAGGCCGCCAAACCACTGAAACTCGCCCTGATCGGGTGCGGCCGCCGCGGCCTGGGGGTCTACGGCCCGGCCCTGGCGCACTGCGCCGCCGAGCAGCCCGGGCGCATCGGCCTGGCCGTCGCCGTCGACACCGACGCGGGGCGGGCCCGGGAGGCCTGCGGGCAGTTCGGCTTCGCGGCCGCCGCCGAAGACATCGCCGCCGCGCTCCGCGACCACAAGCCCGACCTGTGCCTGCTGGCCCTGCCGGCCGACCAGACGATGATGCAGGGCGCCCAACTGCTGGCCCAGTCGATGCCCTGCACGCTGGAACTGCCGCTGGGCGACTCGCTGGAGGCGATGATGGAGCTGTCCGAGGCCGCCGCCGAGGGCAAAACCCCCCACGCGGTGGTGCTCAACCGGCGGTTCCACCCCTGCCTCACCCGCGCCGGCCGCTGGGCCCGCCAGATCGGTCCGGTCCGGTCGATCGACTGCACGCTGGCGACCGGCGGCCCCCTCGACGCCGCCTGCGCCGCCGCCGTGACCCACGCCGTCGACGTCCTGGCCCACCTGGCCGGGCGGGCCGGCGGGTACACGCTGGCCGCCGGCCCCGTTGTCACGGTCCCGCTGGGCGAGGCCGTCGTCGGCACGCTCCGCCTGCAGGGCGAGGCGCCGGCCCCCCTGGAGCGCTACACGATCGCCGGCAGCGGCTTCCGCGCCGTCGCCACGGTCCAGGCCCCCGAGGGCCCGTCGCTGCGGTGCTTCCGCGGGGACCGCATGGAAGTCGACATCGCCGTCCCCGACGCCCCGGACGGCACCGGCGACGCCCTCGCCGCCGTCCTGGGCGCCCTTGCCGCCGGCAAGCGCCCCGCGCCTGCCATCGACGACGCCATGCCCGCCGCCGACCTCGCCTGGCGGATCGCCGCCGAACTGGCCCGCGCGGCCGTGGCATGAGGGGGCCGGCCGTGGTACGATGCGCCCATGAGTGCCACCAAACGTGCCGTACCGGAAACGATCGGCGTCTGGCCCACGGCCGCCGGGCCGATGGGCGGCGTCCGCGGACCTGACGGGCTGCGGCGGATCATCCTGCCGCACTACGCGATGGACGACCTGCGGGCTCTGCTGGCGTGGGAACACGCCGGCGCCGCGGCCGATGACGCGGCGTTCGAGGACGTCGCGGCCCTGTGCCGGGCGTACTTCAACCGCCAGGCCGTCGACTTCGCCGACGTCCCCTGCGACCTGTCCGCCGTCGGACCCTTCGCCCGCCGGATCCTCCAGACCTGCCGCACCATCCCCTACGGCCAGACCCGCACCTACACGCAACTGGCCCTCATGGCCAAGGAGGACGGCAAACAGCGGGCCGCGGCCCAGGCGCTGGGGGCCAACCCGGTCCCGCTGGTCATCCCCTGCCACCGCGTCGTCGCCGCCGGCGGGGGGCTGGGCGGGTTCACCGCCGAGGGGGGCGCGGACCTCAAGAAACGCCTGCTCGACCTCGAGCGCGCCGTCGCGGGAAGCGGGGGCTGACCGTGGCGCTGATCACCATGTTCGGCATCGCCGTCGCCCTGGCCATGGACGCCCTGGCCGTGTCGATCGCCGCCGGCATCAAGATCCGCCGGGTCCGGCACGGCCACGTGCTGCGGGCGGGGGTCTGCTTCGGCCTGTTCCAGTTCGGCATGCCCGTGATCGGCTGGTTCGCCGGCAAAACGTTCGCCCGGTGCGTCTGCGCGATCGACCATTGGATCGCCTTCGCCCTGCTGGCGGCGCTGGGGGGCAAGATGCTCTACGAGGCCCGCGGCCACGACCCCGCGCCGACCGGCCACGCCGCCGATCCCACGGTCGGCTGGTCGCTGCTGCTGCTCTCGGTCGCCACCAGCATCGACGCCCTGGCCGTCGGCCTGAGCCTGGCCCTGCTGGGCGTGTCCATCTGGCTGGTCGCCGTCATCATCGGCGTGGTCACCTGCACCCTCTCGGCCCTGGGCATCCTCTTCGGCGGCCGCCTCGGCCACCGCTTCGAGCACGCCGCCGAGGCCTTCGGCGGGATCATCCTCATCGCCATCGGGGTGAGGATCCTCATCAGCCACCTGATGGGGGGGTAGGCGGTGTCTGAGAATGCCGGCGGGCGCTGCCGTGGGAACTGTCTGGCCGGCCGGGGCGAATCCCTGCGGGGACCGGCACGAGTTGCACGGAGGGCGATCCATGATGCCTGACCTGATCCTCGTGAACGGCACCGTCTGGACGGCCAACGGCCAACCGGCGGCCGAGGCGGTCGCCGTGGCGGGGGGTGTCATCGTCGCCGTGGGGTCCAATGATGACGTCCGCGCCCTGGCCGGGAGGGAGACCCGCGTCATCGACGCCGCGGGACGGCTGGTCCTGCCGGGGTTCAACGACGCCCACGTTCACCTGATCGGCGGCGGAATGTCGCTGTCGCAACTCGACTTACGAACCGCAGCCGATGAACGCCAGTTCGTCGAGCGGATCGCCCGGCACGTCGCCTGCCTGCCCGAGGGGCGGTGGATCACCGGCGGCAACTGGGACCACGAGTCCTGGCCCAGCCGCCGGCGGCCCACGCGGGAACTGATCGATCCGGTCACGCCCCGCCACCCGGTCTTCCTGCGGCGGCTGGACGGCCACATCGCCGTCGCCAACAGCCTGGCGCTGAAGGCCGCCGGCGTCACGGGCGGCACCGCCGACCCGCCCGGCGGACGCATCGAGCGGGACGGCCGGGGCGAACCGACCGGTGTGCTGATCGACCAGGCCATGGCGCTGGTGACCGGCGTCTGCCCCGCACCCGACGCCGCCGACCTCTACGCCGCCGCCCGACGCGCCCTCCGCCACGCCGCGGCACACGGTGTGACGAGCGTGCAGACCCCCTGCGGCGCCGGCGATCTCCGCACGCTCCAGGAGGTCCGCCGGCGGGGCGAGCTGGACGTCCGCGTCTACGCCCCGCTGGAGACCGAAGCGATGGAGGGCCTCTGCGCCGCGGGCGTCGAGATGCCCTTCGGCGACCCGATGCTGCGGATCGGCGGGGTCAAGATCTTCGCCGACGGTTCGCTGGGGGCCGGGTCGGCGTGGCTTATCGACCCCTACCCCGGCGGCGGCGACTTCGGCCAGCCCATCCACGACGAGCCGGCGCTGCGCGAAATCGTCCGCCGCGCCGACGCGGCGGGCCTCCAGGCGGTCATCCACGCCATCGGCGACCGGGCCGTGCGGGCGTGCCTGGACGCCCTCCAGCACGCCGCCGACGCCGGCCGGCGGCGGGGCGCCCGCCACCGCATCGAGCACGCCCAGCTCGTGGACCCGGCGGACCTGCCGCGCCTGGCGGCCCTGGGCGTCGTAGCGTCGATCCAGCCGTCCCACTGCATCGACGACCTGCGCTGGGTCGACCGGCGTCTGGGCCCGCGCCGGGCGCTGATGTACCCCTTCCGATCGCTCCTGGACGCCGGCGTCGCCGTCGCCCTGGGCACCGACTGGCCGGTCGAGCCCCTGGACCCGATGCTCACCCTCTACGCCGCCGTCACCCGCCGGACGGCCGGCGGCGACCCGGCGGGCGGCTGGCACCCGCAGGAGAAGGTCGCCCTCGCCGACGCCCTGGCCGCCTATACCCTCGGGGCGGCCTGGGCGGAGTTCGAGGACCACCGCAAGGGCTCCATCGAGCCGGGCAGACTGGCCGACATGGTCATTCTGTCCCGTAATATCCTCGCGGCCCCGCCCCAGGACCTCCTGGACACCCGCGCCGACCTCACCCTCGTCGGCGGCCGCGTTGTCTACGACCGCTTCGGCGAGGCGCCGTTGGGATGCACCGCTTCCCCTTGAGCAGGAATGCGCTGGACGGGCGCAACTCCTGTCCCGGTGGCGGGGCACGGGGCGGAAAGCTGGAACCGGATGCCCTGCCAGGCAGTCCGGTCGAGGGGGGGAATCGGGGTTGCCGGATGTCGGGCCGTGGTACAATGCATCCCGTCTGACCAGCGGGAGTTGCAGATCGGGGCGTAGGTGCATCCGCCGCGCCGGTTCACGTAGGACGGCACGCTGGGCGGGAGCGAACTGACGATCGCCGGCTTGCTGGAAGTGATCGGACCCGGCGCGGATGTGCTGACGATCGACGCCGCGGGCGCAAGCCGCGTCCTGCGCGTCGCCGCCGGCGCCGACGCCAGCCTGTCGGGCCTGACGATCACCGGCGGACAGGTCGATGGGCCGGGCGGCGGCGTCCTCAACGAAAGCGCGGCGCTGGCCCTTTGCGACGTCACCATCGTCGGCAACGCCGCCAGCAACCACGGCGGCGGCGTCTGCAACAGCGGCGGCGACCTGTCGCTGCTCAACGTCCGGATCGCGGGAAACCTCGTCGACGCGGACGCGGTCTCCTGGGGCGGCGGCCTCTACAACGACGGCACCCTCACGATCACCGGCGGGACCGTCAGCGGGAACCACATCACCGGCGGCCGCGCCCTGGGGGGCGGAATCCTCAACGAGGGCCTCCTGACCCTCACCGGCGCATCGGTCAGCGACAACAGCAGCGAGGGCTCCGCCGGCGGGATCGGCAACCATGGCACGATGACCCTCCTTGCCGCGACCGTCAGCGGCAACAGCGCCGCCTCCTACTGCGGCGGCGTCGCAAACCAGTTCGGCACGGCCGTCCTGATCAACACCGTCGTAACCGGCAATGCCGCCGCGTTTGACGGCGGCGGCGTCCGCGCCGTCCGCGGGACGCTCACGCTCACCCACGTGACCGTCGCCGGGAACGCCGCCGGCGGTTCCGGCGGCGGCATCGACACGAGCGATCAGTCGACCGTGGTGATCAACAACAGCATCGTGGCGATGAACAGCGCCGAGTTCGACCCCGACGTCCGCGGCGCGGTCGCAGGCAGCCACACCCTCATCGGCATCGACCCCGGGTTCGTCGATCCGGCCGCCGGCGATTATCGCCTGAAACCCGCGAGCATCGCGATCAACGTCGGCGACGGCGCCCTGGCCGTCGACGCCGGCGGCGCGCCGCTGACCACCGACGGGGATGGCCTGCCCCGTGTGGCGGACGCCGCCGTGGACGTGGGAGCGTTCGAGTATCAAGGCCCGCCCGACCCGGGCCGCGAGGACCCGTCGCTGAGGGTCACGACACTCCAGGACGCGGTGGATGCCGCCGACGGGCAGACGTCCCTGCGCGAGGCGCTCGCCTGGGCGATGTTCGACCCCGACCCCTCCACGGTGACCTTCCTGCCGCACCTGGCCGCAGGCACGATCGCGCTGACCGGCGGCCAACTGTGGCTGACCGGCGCGATCGCCATCGAGGGCCCCGCCGGCGGGTTGACTCTCGACGCGGACGGCGACGTCGACCTGGACGACTTCGCCCTGCTGAAGTGGAACTTCGGAGCGGGCGCCGCCGTCCCCGCGGCCGCCGGGGCCGTCGATCTGCTGACGGCGACAGCGGTGGAGCCCCTCCGCCCGCATCCGCTTCGCCGGGGGCCCCGCCGCGCTCGGGCCGACGCCGCCACTCCCTCCGTGTTCGACGTCCTGGCAGCGCGACCGCTGCTGTGAGGACGTGATCCTGCGACCGTTTTGTCCTCCGTAGCCCGGGCGAAGGAAGGAGGCCGCGTGCCGGCGGCGTCAGTCGGCGAGGAGCGCCTGGAGCGACGGGGGCGGGGTGCGCCCCGAGGGGCTGGCCAGGACGTTCACCGCTCGGCGGTCGGTGGGGTCCAGGGGGTGGAGGCCGTCCGTGGCGATGTGGTGGAGCGCGTAGCCCCGGTCGGTGAGCCACCGGAGGATCTCCGTCGAGGAACTGCCCATCTGCCGCAGGTAGGCGTCGGTCAGCTCGAAGATGATCCAAGGCTGTCCGGCGTCGATGCAGCCCCGGGCGCCCTGGAGCACCTGCATCTCGGCCCCCTCCACGTCGATCTTGAGCAGCGTGGGCGGGGGAAGGTCCCGCAGCGAATCCGGCCGCGCGCACCGGACGGTGTGCGTGGTCGTGGACGAGCCGTCCAGGGCCCGCAGCGAGGAGAGGCCGAGGTAGTCCCCGGCGGCGGTGTGGAACTGCGCGGTCCCGTCGTGGTCGCAGACGGCCAGGGGGTGAAGGGTCACGTTGTCGGCGTTGTTCAGCGCGAGGTTGCGGCGCAGGAGGTCCTGGATGGGCGGGGAGGCTTCGAAAGCGTGAACCTGTCCCGAGCCGGCGGCCGAGCGGATTCGCCGGGCGCTCAGCAGGCTGAAGAACCCGATGTTGGCGCCGACGTCGAAGACGACGTCGTCCGGCCGGACCAGCGCGTCGAAGACGCGGGCGACGGGCGGCTCGTATTCGCCGGCGATGTAGAGATCGCGGCTGACGAAGTCCCGCGGGTCGAGCCACATGCGGATGCCGCGCCGAAGGCGGACGACGCCGGGGGCCAGCCGGCTGACGGCCTCGTGCCGCGCGTCGATCCACCGCAGCAGGCGCCATCGGCCCGGAAGCCACGCCAGACGCCGTGCCGCCCAACACGCTGATCTGACGAGCGTGCGATGTACCATGGTTCCGACCCTGCCGCCAGCGGCGCGCCCGCGAACGCCGCCGCGCCCGCGCACGGCCGGCCGCTCACCGATCCTGGCGTACCATAGGGACTCACCCGGCACGCGCCAACGGAATTCCCCTTGATGCGGTCCGCTCTTGACGCCGCCGCCGCCGCGCGGACCATGGGGGGCGGCCACCGCTTGAGGAGAACACGATGCCCGAGTTGACCGCCGACCGTACCGCCGTTCAGTGGACCGCCGCCGGCGCCGAGGGAGACGTGCTGCACTTCCGCCTGACCCGTCTGCTGGGCGGCGCCTGGCGGCTCCAGGCGGCCGTCGAGGCGGCGCAGCTCGACGCCCCCGGGGCCGCCCAACAGCTCGCCGAGGCGCTGGACCGGCCCCTGGACGAGGCGCCCGCGTTTCTCGAATTGGGACCCGGCCCGTCCGTCCGCGCCGGCGGCGGGGCCGTCCGGATCGGCGGGCGGGACATCGCCTTCGAGCAGGCCGGCCGGCGCGTCGTCCTGGACGGCGTGGACCGGCGCGGCGGGGCGTGGCACGCCGGCGGGCCGCTGGAGCCCTCCGAGCGGCTGTGGGGGACCGGCGAGCGCTTCAACGCCCTGGACCAGCGGGGCCGGGACGTGACGATCTGGGCGGAGGACCGCTGGCTGGCGACCGAGGGCAACAGCTACGTGCCCATCCCCTTCCTCCTGTCCAGCCGCGGGTACGGCCTGCTGGTCAACCGCTACGAGAAGATGCGCCTGGACCTGGGGGCCGGCGGCGCCGACCGCTGGGCGCTGCGGGACCTGCGGGCGCCGCTGGACCTGTACGTGTTCCTCGCGCCGACCCCGCGGGAGATCCTCGCCGACCTCACCGCCCTGTGCGGCCGTCCGCCCATGCCGCCGGACTGGGCCTTCGGCATGCTCGTCAGCCGCCACGGCAGGACGAAGGAGTTTGCGTCGGCCGAGGGCGTCCTGGCGATGGCGGACACGATGGACCGCCTCGACCTGCCCTGGTCGGGGGCGATCATCGAGGGCTGGCCCACCTACGCCCGCGACCGCTACGGCGAGCTGAAGCGCCTGGTCGACGCGCTGCACGCGCGCGGCAAGACCGTCCTGGTCTACGAGGCCTGCGGGCGGGTGCGGGACAAGCTCACCGACGAGCTGCCGGACATGGAGCGGTTCCTCGTGCGGGACCGCGCCGGCCGCACGGACCTGCGGGAGTCGGAGCACTACAACCCCGCCGACGCGCCCGACCGCAGGACCAGCCGCTTCATCGACATCACCTCCCCCCAGGCCCGGCGCGCCTGGGAGGAGAAGGTCTGGAGGCCGCTGCTGGCCGAGGTGGGCGTCGACGGGGCCAAGATCGACTTCTGCGAGCAGTTCCCCGAGGACGACGGCCTTCAGTTCGCCGACGGGCGCTCGGCGGCGGGGATGCACCACCTGTTCCCGACGGTCTACAACGCCATGATGCACACGATGTTCCAGCGCTGCCGCCCGGCCGGCGGCCTGTGCTGGAGCCGCGGGGGCGGCATCGGGGCGGGGCGCTATCCCTTCCTGTGGTGCGGGGACCAGAGACGCGAGTTCGGCGGCCTGCGGGCCATGCTGCTGGCGGCCCTGACGGCCGGCGTGTCCGGCGTGCCCTTCATGGGCCACGACATGGCCGGCTATGTGCCGGCCCGCGAGGGGCAGGGCGATCCCGAGGCCGAGGTCTTTGTCCGCGGCACGCAGATGGCGGCGTTCTGGCCCATGATGAGCACGCACGGCACGGTGACGCGGCCGTACGATTTCGACGTGCCGATCGTGGAGCTTTACCGGCGGTGGACGAAGATCCATTACGCGCTGCTGCCCTACATCCGCGAGCAGGCGGCGGCGTGCTGCCGCACCGGCATGCCCTTCGTGCGGGCCTTGTGCCTGGCGTTCGCGGACGATCCGGCCGCCTGCGCCGTCGAGGACCAGTTCCTCATGGGCGACGACCTGCTGGTCGCCCCGGTCCTGGGGCGGGCGGAGAGCCGTCCGGTGGTCCTGCCCGCCGGCGCGTGGCGCGACGTCAACAGCGGCGCGGTGATCGAAGGGCCTGTTCGGCTGGAGGCCTGTCCGGCGCCGCTGGAGACGATTCCGTTCTTCGCCGCCGAAAAGCCCTCCTCGCCTGTGCTGGAGGAGTGTCTGACGGAGGTGCGCCGGCTGCTGGGCGGATGATGGAACCGCCGGAAGGTCCGCGGCCTGCCGTCAAGTGTGGTAGTCCGCGTTGATCGCGACGTACTCGCGCGACAGGTCGCACGTCAGGGCGGTGAAGCGGCCCTTGCCCAGGGCGAGGTTCAGGTCGATCTCGACGGTGTCGCCGGCCATGTGGGCTTCGGCGGCGGCGGTGTCGTAGGGGCAACTCGTGCCGCGGCGCATGACGGTGACGGGGCCAATCTTGCAGGTGGCGCGGTCCTGGTCGACGGCGGCGCCGCTTTTGCCGGCGGCCATGAGGACGCGGCCCCAGTTGGGGTCGCCGCCGTGGACGGCGCACTTCATCAGCGGGCTGTTGGCGATGGCCTTGGCGGCGGTGCGGGCGTCGGCGTCTGTCCGGGCGCCGCGGACGGTGACGCGGAGCAGCTTGGTGGCCCCCTCGCCGTCGCGGGCGATCATCTCGGCCAGGGCGGCGCAAACTTCGGTCAGCAGCCTGGCGAACTTCGCCAGGTCGGCCCCGCCGGCGATCGCGGCGTTGCCCGCGGCGCCGGAGGCCATCACGATGACGGTGTCGGAGGTGCTCGTGTCGCTGTCGATCGTGACGGCGTTGAACGTCGGCTCGACGGCGGCCTTGAGCGCCCCTCCGAGGGCGGCGGGGCGGAGGGCGGCGTCGGTCGTGATGAAGCTCAGCATCGTCGCCAGCGACGGGGCGATCATCCCGGCGCCCTTGGCGATGCCGGCGACGGTGACGAGCTTGCCGCCGATCCGCCCCTGGACAACGGCCGACTTGGGGCGGGTGTCGGTGGTCATGATCGCGGCGGCGACGGCGGCGTCATTGCCCGCCGAGAGCCCTCCGGCCGCGGCGGCGATGCCCTGGCGGACCTTGTCCATGGGCATCGGGTGGCCGATGATGCCCGTCGAGCAGACCAGCACCTCTTCGGCCGTCCCGCCGAGGAAGCCCGCGGTCATGGACGCCATGGCCGCCGCGTCGCGGTCCCCGCGCTTGCCGTTGCAGACGTTGGAGTTGCCGGCGTTGACCACCACGCCGCGGATCCTGCCGTAGCCCCTGGGCAGGACGGAGCGGCACCAGCGGACCGGGGCGCCGACGACCTGGTTGCGGGTGGTGACGACCGCGGCGGGGACGGGGCCGTCGCCGGCGGCGATGATGGCCAGGTCCTCCCGCTGGGTCGATTTGAGCCCGCAGCGGACGGCGCCGGCGACAAAACCGGCCGGAAGCGTGATGTGGCGTGCGTGGGTCATGGTGTCTCCTGGACGCCGGTGCATGAAAACGGCCCCGACGCCCGCGGCAGTCGGAGCCGTTCGTTCTGTACTGGAGGTATCCGACCGCTTAGCGCTTGGAGAACTGGAAGCTCCTGCGGGCGCCGCGGCGGCCGTATTTCTTCCGCTCGACCTTGCGGGCGTCTCGGGTGAGCAGCCCCTGGTCGCGCAGGGTGGACTCGGCCTCGGGCATGGCTTTGACCAGCGCCCGGGCGAGCCCCAGCTTGACGGCGCCGGCCTGGCCGGTGGTGCCGCCGCCGTTGAGGTTGACGAACACGTCCCAGCGGCCGGCGCTCTCGGTCACCGTCAGGGCCGCCCGGGCCGCCTCGCGGTCGGGGATCAGCTTGAAATACTCATCCAGCTCGCGCTTGTTGATGATGAACTTGCCGCTGCCGGGCCGGACGCGCACCCGGGCGACGGCGCTCTTGCGCCGGCCGACGCCCCAGATGAAGGGGTTGACCAGGGTCGTGGAGGGGGTCGCGGGGGCCGCTACCGTATCAGCCATGAATTATTCCTTCTGCAAGTATCGCTTAGCGCTAGAGTTCCAGCTTTTCAGGCTGCTGGGCCTGGTGGGGATGCTCGCTCCCGGCGTAGATCTTGAGCTTCTTGATCATCTGGCGGGCCAGCCGGTTCTTCGGCAGCATCCGCTTGACGGCCAGCTCGATGATCTGGTCGGGATGCTTTTCCTGCATCTCGTTGAACGGAAGGACCTTGCGCCCGCTGGGGTAGCGGGTGTACCAGTCGTATTCCATCTGGTCCCGCTTGGAGCCGGTGACGCGGACCTTCTCGGCGTTGATGACCACGACAAAATCGCCCGTGTCGACGTGGGGCGTGTACTCGGGCCGGTGCTTGCCCATCAGGATCGTCGCGAGCCGCACGGCCAGCCGCCCGAGGACCTGGTCGGTCGCATCCACCACGTACCACGAGGGCGTTGTCTGGCCGGGCTTGGCCATGAATGTCTTGCTTGTTGTCGGCGTTGCCATCCGTTACACTTTCTTGCCAGGGTTGTCCGGCGCCTACGATTCGATAAAGAGCCACGTATTATGTCAGAGGCTTTGCTCCTGTCAAGGGCATGGCCAATTTTCTCGACTGGGCATCTTGGGCCCCGGCGAAGGGGCCGTTGCACCGGGCACCCCGGTATTGTAGACAGGGTTCAGATCGCCATGCAAGGAAAGACGCCATGAACGACAGCGCCGAAGCCCATCTCAAAAACGCCCTGGTCATGGTCATGGTTGACGGGGAGGTCAGCAGCATCGAGAAGGCCTACATCCGCACCCTCCGCGACCGGCTCGGCATCGGCGAGGAGGAGTTCCGCGCGCTGTGCGCGGAGGTTCGAGCGGACCGCCGCAGGCTGGAGGTTCCGCGGGAGGGCGAGGCCGCCGAGCAGGCGCTGCGTCAGCTCGTGGAGGCCGCCGCGGCCGACGACGCGATCGGACAGGCCGAGAAGCGGGTGCTCCAGAAGGCCGCCCACCACATGGGGCGCAGTGCGGCCGACCTGGAGGCGATGATCATCGACGCCGCCCCGCACACCAACGCGACGGTGGTGGACGACCCGACCGCCGCGGCGATCGAGCAGGCCGTCGAGGCCATGTACGAAGAGTTCGGCGCCTGGTCCGACGGGCAGCGCCTCGATGCCTGCCGCGACATCGCCGCCCGCGGCGCTGCGGCGGTGATCCCGCTGCTGCGGGTGCTGGAGAGCTACCGCGCCCCCGAGAACGGCAACGGCCTGCGGATGAAGGAGTTGATCGTCGATCAACTGGTCGCCCTGGGCGATCCGCGGGTGGTGTACTACCTGGCCCAGCAGGTCTCCCTGGGCGACACCGACGACGAAGTTACCTGCGCCTCCCTCCGCGCCGCGGCGGCCGAGGCGATCGGCCGTCTGGTCGGCGAACCGTTCACCCGCGATGCCGCCGGCGTCAACGCCTGCCGTCTGTGGTGGCGGGGCAAGGGGATGACGGAGTACCAGACGCTGGTGCTGTAGGGGCGCTGTCCATCCGGTACAGGTGTACGTTGTCGAAGAGGTACACCCCCGGCGGCCAGGAGGCGTAGACCTCCAGGCGGAGGTAGCGCACGTTCGCGGGCAGTCCGCCGCGCGGGGGGAAAGGGCCGTCATGGCGGCGCCAGGCGGCCGGGTCGGCGCCGGCTTCGGGGCGGCAGGCGAGATACCAGCGGTAGACCTCCCGCCGGTGCCGCTCCGGGTGAAGCCGGGCGTCGGCGGCGATCAGCTCTCGGCGGCGGGGCTCCTCCAGGGCCGCGAAGGTCTCGGCCGTGAGGCCCAGTTCGTGCAGGGCCGCGGCGCCGAGGGCATCGGCGGGCGTGTCGGCGTAGCCTTTGACGAAGATCCTGGGGAAATGGCCGGCGTCGGCGGGCCCCTGCGCGTCGGCCGTCAGCCAGTACCGACTGCCCGGCCGTGCCTCGATCCAGTCGCCGGCGACGTGGACGCCCTCCAGGCCGGCGACGTTTCGGTAGGGACTGGCGGCCGGGCCGATCGCCGGCGGGTCGGCCGCGTCTGCCTCCCCGCGGTCCAGGGCGTGCCGCCACGCCCGCCATGCATCGCGGTCGAGGTGGGTGTTGATCCTCAGGACCTGCCCGCGGCCGTCGCAGTCGATCAGGCGCGTCGCCGCGCCGTCCATGGGGTCCCACCCGTCGGGATGGGGCCGGCCGGCGTCGAAGGAGCCGTTGGGGTTAAGGGGTTTGCCCAGGGTCCGCGGATCGGGCCGGGCCTCGTCGCCGACCTGCGGCGGCACCCACGCGGGGCGGTCCAGAATCGCCTCGGCCGCCTGGCGGACGACGACGGGGCGGGCCCGCGCGGTGCTGTCGGTGAACGTCCGGCGCCAGAACGCCCCCGACGCATCCAGGACCAGCACTTCCAGGCGGATCGCCTCGCCGTCGGCGGCAACGTCGCCCCAGACGGCCGTCGTGGCGGCGATCGGCTCGTCCAGCCACGAGCGGATCCGGTCGGCGTCGGTGGCGGCGGTGACGGCGAGCCGCTGTGTAAGTGATTGCATGGTAAGGGAATCGATGACTTCCGTTCCCTCCGCCCTCTCGGTGAGTCGCCGGCGGAGCCGCCGGGCGAGGTCGGCGCCGAGGTCTCCGTCGGCGGGGCAGGCGAAGTCGAATACCGCCACGATCGCCCTTGGCGGCGCCGCACGTGTCGGGGCCGCCGTATCCGCCCCGCCGGCCAGGACGGCCGCCAGGTGCACTGTCACCAGGATGATCCGCAGTCGCATGGTCGCCCATCTCCCGAACGCGCCGGTCCTCCAGGTATACCGCCGCCGCCGGCCCCTGTCGCGGGGGAATTGTCCGACAAGGCGGTAAACCCCCGCAACCGCATGGGCGATATCCACTTGCACGGACCGTTGTCGCCCGGCCCTCGCCCGGCCGCCGGCGGGGGGAGGAAATCCGCCGTTTCGGGCGGAACCTGGGGCCGCCGGCGGTGTTTCAAGGTCATGGGGCGACGGGCGGGGGGCGCGGTATCTTCGGACCTGGAGTGGTGTTCCATGGGCATGGGCGAGACATTGGTGGCCAAGGGCGTGATTACGGAAGCCCAGTTGGCCGAAGCGAATGCGCGTCGGGAGTCGACCGGCCAGCGGCTCGACCGCGCGCTGGTCGACGTCGGGGCCGTCACGTCCGACGCCCTGCTGGCGGCGATGGGGGAGATCCTCCACTTGCCGGTGATCGACCTGGACGCGGTGACCGTCGACGTCGACGTCCTCCGCGTCATCCCCTCCAAGATGGCCTACCGCAAGCGCCTCGTCCCCGTCGACCGCGCCAACGGCGTGCTCCGGGTGGCCACCTGCGACCCGTTCGACCTGTACGCCTTCGACGAATTGCGGCTGATCACCGGCCTGCAGGTCGAGCCGGTGCTCGCGGCGGCCGAGGAGATCGACAAGTTCCTCAAGGCCCATTACGGCCTGGGGGGCGAGACGATCGACGAGCTGATGGGGTCCAAGGATCTCGAGGTCGTCTCGGCCGAGTCGGGCGAGAATGAAGACCTGATGGAGATGGCCCAGGAGGCCTCGGTCATCAAGCTGGTCAACGAGGTCTTCCTGGAGGCTCTCAACCAGCGGGCCAGCGACATCCACATCGAGCCCTACGAGCACGAACTGATCGTCCGCTTCCGCGTGGACGGGGTGCTGCACGAGGCGGCCATGCCCCCGCAGATCCAGCGGTTCCAGGCCGCCATCATCAGCCGCATCAAGATCCTGGCGAACCTCAACATCGCCGAGAAGCGCCTGCCCCAGGACGGGCGGATCAAGATCATGGCCGGCGGGCGGCAGATCGACATCCGCGTGTCGATCATCCCGATGCTCTTCGGCGAGGGCGTCGTCATGCGCCTGCTGGACAAGTCCACGGTGCTGTACACCCTGCCCCAACTGGGCATGAGCGAGCGGGACTTCAACCTCTTCAACCACCTGATCACCCGCCCGCACGGGATCCTCCTGGTCACCGGCCCGACCGGCAGCGGCAAGACCACCACGCTGTACGCGGCCCTGTCGGCAATCGTCTCCAAGGAGATCAAGGTGCTGACGGTCGAGGACCCGGTGGAATACCACCTCGACGGGGTCAACCAGATCCAGGTGCAGCCGAAGATCGAGTTCACCTTCGCCCGCGGGCTGCGGGCGATCCTCCGCCACGACCCCGACGTGGCGATGATCGGCGAGATCCGCGACCTGGAGACCGCCGAGGCGGCCGTCCAGGCGGCCCTGACCGGCCACCTGGTGTTCTCCACCCTGCACACCAACGACGCCTGCTCGGCGCCCACCCGCCTGCTGGACATGGGCATCGAGCCGTTCCTGATCACCAGCACGCTGGAGGCCGCCATGGCCCAGCGCCTGGTGCGGACGATCTGCCCCAGGTGCAAGGAGGTCTACCAGCCCGACATCGACCGCCTCCCGGCCGACTTCGCCATCGAGGCCGGCCAGACGCTCTGGCGCGGGGCCGGCTGCAAGCACTGCCACGGCACGGGCTACTACGGGCGGACGGGCATCTACGAACTGATGGTGATGAGCCAGAAGATCCGCGACCGGATCATGACCCGCGCCGCCGTCAACGACATCGTCTCGGCCGCCCGCGACAACGGCATGCGCCTGCTCCGCGAGGACGGCTGGAACAAGGTCCGCGCGGGGATCACCACCCCCGAGGAAGTCATGCGCGTCTCGAAAGGATAGGACGCTTGCCCACGTTCGTCTACACAGCCCGGAAGCGCAGCGGCGAGCAGGTCGAAGGCCTCATGCAGGCCGACAGCGAAGCCGCCGTCGTGCGCGCGCTGGACGAGCAGGCGATGGTCCCCGTGCGGATCGTCCCCCAGCAGGCCCCCGGGCGGCGGCGGGGCGGGAAGGTGAGGCTTCGCGAGGTCGGTGTGATCTACAGCCAGCTCGGGGACCTGCTGGGCGCCGGCGTGCCGATGATGCGGGCGCTGACGATCCTGGCTCGCGTGGGCCTGTCCGACCGGGCCGCCCGGATCATGGTGGAGGTGCGCGAGAACGTCGCCGCCGGCGAGACGCTGGCCGACGCCATGGACAGGCACCCGGAGGTCTTCAGCGGCCTGCACACCGCCGTCATCCGCGCCGGCGAGCGGGCGGGGTTTCTCGAAGACGCCCTGCACAGCCTGGCCGGTTACATCGAACGCCAGGACGAACTGAGCGGCAAGGTCCGCGGCGCGATGATCTACCCGACGGTGCTGACCGTGGCCGGGGCCGCCATCGTCACGTTCCTGCTGGTCTGGCTGGTGCCCCGGTTCGAGGGAATGTTCGAGGGCATGGAAGTGCCCCTGCCCACGAGGGTCCTGTTCGCCCTCAGCGGGCTGCTGCGCCACCACCTGCTGCTGGTGGTGGGGGGGTTGGTCCTGGCGGCCGTCAGCCTGCGGTCGCTGCTGGGCAGCCGGACCGGGCGGCTGCTGTGGGAGACCTGGCGCCTCAAGCTGCCGGTCCTGGGCAGGACGCTGCAGATGGTGGGCGTCACGCGGTTCTGCCGCGTGCTGGGCACGATGCTGGCCAACGGCGTGCCGATCCTTCAGGCCCTGGCCATCGCCAAGGACGCCACCGGTTCGGCGATCATGGCCGCCAGCATCGAGCAGGCGGCCGAGAACGTCCGCGCCGGCGACGCGCTGGCCGAGCCGCTGGACCGCAGCGGGCTGTTCCCCCCGGAGATCGTCGAGATGATCGCCGTCGGCGAGGAGTCCAACCAGTTGGAGACCGTGCTGGTGCGGACGGCCGACACGGTGGACCGGCGGACGGCGCGGCTGGTGGACCAGGCGGTGAGGCTCATGGAGCCGGTCATCCTGATCCTGCTGGCGGCCCTGGTGGGCTTCATCGCCATGGGCCTGCTGTACCCGGTGTTCATGATGAGTCAGACGCTGCAGTAGCGGCGAGTTCTTACAGGTCCGCCGGCGGTCGGATCCCCGGCGGGCGGGAGTGCCAGATGCTCATGCAGGAGATCGCAATGAACAAGACGCGGAACCGACGCTCGGCGGGCTTCACGCTGCTGGAAATCATGCTCGTGCTGCTCATTCTGACCATGCTGGCCGGCGGCGCCGTCGTGGGCGTGGTGAAGTACCAGGCCAGGGCCGAGCGGGACACTACCCTGCTCACCGTCACCAGGATCGAGGAAGCCGTGAACCAGTACCGTCTGGCCGTCGGCGCCTTCCCCGACGAAGACGAGGGACTCCAGATGCTGATCGCGCCTCCCTCGGACGAGGTCCAGGCCGAGCGGTGGCAGAACGGCGGCCCGTTCGTCGTCGGCGGCAAGCTGCCCAAGGACGCATGGGGCCGCGATCTGCTCTACAAGGTGACGGATGAGGACGAGGCCAACACCACGGGCCTGTACTTCCGCGTCTATTCCCCCGGCCCCAACGGCGAGGACGACAGTGGCACCGGCGATGACATCCCGGCCTGGGCCGAGGATGAGGACTAGGCACGGCACTTCCGGCGGCTTCACGCTGCTGGAGGTCCTGCTGGCGATGATCCTGCTGGTCCTGCTGGCCGGGGCGGCCGTGTTCGCGTTCTCCGGCTGGCAGACCAGGGCGGCGCTCAACGAGGGCGCCGAACGCTTCGCCGTCGCTCTTCGGGCCGCGCGGCTTGATGCGGCGCGGCTGGGGCGGCGGCTGCGGATCGCCCCGGACCCCGCGGGCGATGCCAGCGGGACCGGTGCGCCGTTCGTGCTGACGTGGGAGCCCCGGCCGCTTGAAGCGCCGGGCGAATTCGTTCCCTACGAAGGGCTGTCGGCGGCCCTGCGGCGGGGCGACGATCTCGTCCGCGTTCGCCGCTGCCGTCTGACAGGCGACGCGGCGTACGGCATCGTCTGGCTGGGCGAGGGCACCGAGACGGACCTGGCGCCGGTGACGTTCTACCCGGACGGCTCGGGCGACTCGGCCCAGATCGTCCTGGTCAGCGCGGCCGGCGACGACGCCCGGGCGGCCGTGCTGGACGTCGACGGGCTGACCGGCGACGTGACGGTGGACGTGATGAGCGCCGAGCGGTTCGCCCGGTGGTGGGATGAGCATCCATGACCCGATCGCCGCGGACAACCCGACGGACGGCCGGAGTGATCCTCCTGGAGGTCGTCCTGTCCCTGGCGCTGTTCGCGGCTACCGTGACGACGGTGGCGGCGGCGCTGGGCCGCTGCCATGCGTCGGCCGGCCGCGTGGAACTTCGCGGGCGGGCCGCCGATCTGGCGGTGACGCTGCGGAGCGAGATCCTGCTGGGGCTGATCGAGCCGGCGCCGACGGATCCGACGGCGTACGAAGATGAACGCCTGGAAGGCTGGACGTGGCAGTTGGGCGTCGAGACGCTGGAAGAGATCGAACAGACCCTGCGGGTCGTGGCGACCGTCCGTCACGAACCCACCGGCGTCATGAGCCGCCTGGCCTGGCTGATGGATGATCCCGCCGGCGAGGCGGAACCGTGAGAGCCGGGCGTTGGGACCGGGTGTGTGTGTTCGGCCGCGGCTTGACGCTCGAGCGGAGATGGCGGGTAGCGTTCCGGTGGAAGCGATGAAGACGACCAACCGCAAGGCATTCACGCTGCTGGAGGTCATCCTGGCGATCAGCCTGGTGCTGGGCGTCATGGCGGCGGCCTTCCGGTTCTTCCAGTACGTGGCCGCGACGCGCGAGGCGATCGGCGAGCACATGCGGCTGCAGCGGACGGTCCGCGGGGTGATGGATCGCCTGACGGTCGAACTGAATGCTGCGATCGGCCGCCCGATGATGGAGGACCGCGTGCTGTGGCTGTCGGACACGCTGGCCTTCCAGACCACCGTGGTGCCGGGTGCGGCGGCGTGGGCCGATCCGGGACTCGCCGGCGCGCCCGTCCCGCCGGTGCACGACGTCGTCCTGGTCAGCTATGCCCTCCGCACCGGCGAAGACGACGCCGGCGGGCAGGTGATCGAGGGGCTGGAACGGACGGCCCTGACGGCGCCGCCGCTGGCGCCGGCCGACGAGACGCCGGCGTTCCAGTCGTCGGTGCTGCTGGCCGATTGCGTCCGGTTCGTCCGCTTCCGTTACTGGGCGGGCCGCGATGCCGGGGGCATCACCGACGACGGCTGGGTGACCGAATGGACGCAGACGGCCGCACCGGCGGCCGTGGAGATCACCCTGGGCCGCGAAGCCCTGCCCGAGGGCATGGACGCCGAGGAGTACCTGGACCGCTACGAGACCTTCCGGCGGGTCGTGGATGTGCCCGCCGGGCGGGAGTGACGCCCATGCGCAAGCGCGGATCGGCACGGACGACGGGCTGTCGGCGGGGACGCGCCGCGGCCGCGCGCCGGTCGGGGCTGATCCTCTACGCCGTGCTGGTGATCCTGGCGATGGTCTCGCTGGTCGCCGTCAGCCTGATGTTCCGCGTCCAGGCCGACCTCCAGGCCGCCACCGCCGGCCAGGCCGCCGGCCAGGCCTACCTGGCGGCGCTGAGCGGCATCCAGCGGGCGGTCCTCGTGCTGCGGACCGGGCCGGACGACCCCGAGGCGCTGCGGGACAACGAGGCGATGTTCCGCGATCAACTCGTCTGCGACGACGGCGCCGAACAGTGGTACTTCACCGTCTACGCCTACAACGACCAGGACCCCGGCATCGTCCGCTACGGGATTACCGACGAGGCGACGCGGATCAACGTCAACAACCGGCCCCGCGAAAACCGCGCCACCCTGGCGGCTCTGCCGGGCATGACCGACGAGCTGATCGACGCCCTGATCGACTATGTCGATCCCGACGACATGCCCGAAGCCCAGGGCGCCGAGGCCCAGTCCTACGCGCGGCTGGATCACCCGTACCTCATCGCCAACGCCGACCTGACGACGCTGGGCGAGCTGCTGCTGGTCCGCGGGTTCGACGCGCCGGTGGTGTACGGCGAGGACGCCAACCGCAACGGCCTGCTGGACCCCAACGAGAACGACGGGGACATCACCTTCCCCCCCGACAACACCGACGGCGTCCTCGACCGCGGCCTGGCCGGATTCGTGACCACCGTGACGCGCGAGCCCGACGTCGACGGCGAGGGGAACCCGAGGATCAACCTCAACGGCGACCCCGAATCGCTGCAGAACGCCGGACTGCCTGATCAGGCACTGACCTTCATCGCCCGCTACCGGATGGAGGGCCACCAGTTCAACGACCCCAGCGAACTGCTGGGCGAGGAGGCGGGCATCGGTCCCGGGCAGATCGCCGACATCCTCGACCGGTTCACAGCGTTCCCCACCGGCGACCTGACGGCGATCCTCGGCCCCCCAGCCGGCGGGCGCGGCATGTCCGTCGAACGGTTCGACCCCTTCGAACTGGACGGCCTCGCCCCCGAGAGCCCGGCGCCGTCGTCGAGGCCCGCGCAGGCCAACCCCCCCCGCGCCGGGCGCGTCAACGTCAACACGGCGCCGGTCGAGGTGCTCGCGATGGTGGGCGACATGGGCGAACAGGCCGCCCGGCGGATCGTCGAGCACCGCACGCTGCTGGAGGCCGACCAGGCGCGGACGCCCGCGTGGCTGCTGACCGAGGAGCTGGTCGACGAGGAACTGTTCAAACGGATCGCCCCGATCCTCACCACGCGGAGCTACCAGTATCGCGTGCAGGCGGTCGGGTACGGGCTGCCCTCGGGGCGGTTCTGCGTGCTGGAGGCGGTGATCGACCTGGAGTCGGGCCGCCCGCGGGTGATGCATCTTCGTCAACTGACGCGGCTCGGCGCGCCGTTCGCGCTGACCGGGCCGCCGCAGCGGTAGTGAGAGCGCGACTATGGGATGGAAAGCGACATTCGGTGCCCCGCGCCTCGTGGCGGCGGTGGAGTTCGACGCCAGACGGCTTCGACTGGTGGCGTTCCGGCGCGCCCGCGGCGGGCCGCGGGTCCTGGCGGTGACCTCGACGGCGCTGGGCGAGTCGGTCGATCCGACCGACGCCGCCGCGGTCGGCGGGGCGATCGCCGCCGAACTGAGGCGGCTGAAGCTCGACGGGGCCGCCCTCGTGATGAACCTGCCCCGCGGGCAGGTCATCCTCAAGCCCCTGGCCCTGCCGGCGGGAACCGCCGACGCCGAGATCCCCGGGATGGTCCAGTACATGGTGCCCCCGCAGTTGCCCTTCGCGGCCGACGAGGCGGTGATCGACCACGCGCGGACCGTCCACATGGCCGGCGACGGCCAGGTGCCCGACCCGGACGCCGTCAACGTGATGGCGGTCGCGGCCCGCGCGTCGGTGGTGGAGTTCCACCGCCAGGTCGCCGCCGCCGCCGGCGCGCCGCTGCTGCGGCTGGGGCTGCGTCCCGAGGCGATGGGCCGCTGCGTCCGCCGCTGCGTCGCCGCCGCCCCCGATGAGGCGATCGCGGTGGTGGACGTGACGGCCGGCGAGGTCGAGATCGACGTGTTCGTCGACGGGCGGATCGCCTTCAGCCGCTCGGCCCCCGTGACGCTGCCGGAGGAGGGGCCCGCGCAGGGCGACGGCGCCGTCACCGGGTTCGACGTGTTCGCCGACGAGGGCGGCGGCGAGCATCGCGGCGCCGCCATCGCGGCGATCGTCCGCGAAGCGACGCTCAGCGTGCAGAGCTACCAGACCGCCCACGGCGGCGCCGCGACGCTCGGCGGGGTGCTCGTGGCCGGCGACAGCGGCTTGGAAGACGACCTGACGGCGGCCCTGGCCGAGGCGCTGACGCCCTGCGAACGGTTCGTCCCGGCGGGGGGGCTGGGGCTGGCGACGCGGTCGGACGCTTCGGCCCACGCGGCCCTGCTGGGGGCCGCGATGATCGACGCCGCCGACCGCGAGGCGTTCGACCTGCTGGACCCCAAGCGCCCCGTCGTCCAGCGCGACGGGCGGCGCGACAGGGTCGCCGCCGCGGCCATCGTCGCCATCCTGGTTCTGGCCGGCGCCGGCCTGGGGGGATGGTTCCACCTCGAAGGTCTCAGGAACCGCGACCAGGCCCTCGCGCGGAAGGTCGCCCAGGCCAGGAAGGCCGAGGACGGCATCAGGAAACTCATCGCCGGCGTGCAGGCGATCAGCGACTGGCAAAGGACCTCGGCGGACTGGCTGGGCCACCTGGCCTACCTGTCGGCCGCCCTGCCCGACGCCAGGGCGGTCTACCTGGGCGACCTGGCCACCGGCGACGAAGGGCAGGTCACCTTCACCGTCCGCGCCACCGGCCGCGAGGTGATCGAGGACCTGCGCACCCGCCTGATCGCCACCGCGGGCTACCAGGTCAGCCCCGCCCGCGTGGCGCCGACCCGGCGCGACCCGCTGCAGTTGGGCTTCGAGTACGAGTCCACCGTTGAACTCCGCGTGAAGCCCGAGGCCCCGCCCGCACCGCCGGGCGCATCGCCCGGACGGCCCGACAACGACGGATCGGCCACGCTGCTGCCCCAGCGGCTCAACGCCGGCCGCGGGAGGGTCCGCTGATGAACCGACGCGAGAAACTGCTCATGATCGCCATCGGCAGCGCCATCGGCCTGGCCGTCGTGTACGGCCTGGTGAACAGCCTGCTGCTCAAGCCCCGGGCCGCGCTGCACCGGAGCATCGCCGAACGCGGCAAGGAACTGACCGAACTCCAGGGCAAGGCCGGCCGCGAGATCCGCTTCCGGGAGCAGCACGAGGACTTCCTCAAGCGGACGTACCTGGGCGGTTACGACCCGGACGGCAAGGCCACCCAGGAAGCCGCCCAACGCCGCCTCAAGGCCCTGGCCCTGGCGGCGGGCCTCGAGGAGAAGACCCTCGACATCCGCCCGCAGTCGATCGGCCGCGAGGGCATCAAGCACGGCTTCCTCCACGTGGGGCTGACCGCGACGGTGAACGGCAGCCTCCAGGCGGTCACGGATTTCCTCTACCTGCTGCGGGCCGAGCCGGTGCCGCATCGCATCGAAAGCCTGCGGCTGCGTCCGGACCTGGCGGCGGGGCAGGTGGAGGTGTGGCTGCGGTACACGACGCTGGCGATGCTTCCGCCCTCCGGCGATCCGCCGTCGGCGGCGACGCGCCCGACCACGCAGCCGCGACCCGTCCCGCCGCTGGACGATCCGGCCCGCCGGGCCTTCGACGCGATCGCCTCGCGGGACCTGTTCCGCCCGTTCGTGGCCAGGCCCGCACCGACGCCGCCCCCGACGCCGGTGGGCAGGAACGACCCGCCCAGGCACCAGCCGCCGCCCTCGACGGACCAGTACTACCGGATCGTGGGCCTCTCGACGTGGTCGGGCGACGCGGCCGACGCGGTGATCGTGGTCACCGACAGCCGCACCCGTCACACCGCCGAGCATCTCGTCGGCGACAAGCTGGGCGACGGGACGATCGCCTGCGTGGACTATCGCCCCCTGCCGACGCCGGGGGACCCGGAGATCCTCAGTCCCAGCCGCGCGATCCTGAAGATCGGCGAGCGCTACTACGCGGTCGAACTGGGGCAAACCCTTGCCGAGAAACGCGTTCTGACGGAAAGCGACCTTCCCGACACCCTGCGGGACGGGGTGGGTGCGGCCGATTCGGCCGAAACTTCCCCCGCCCAGGCGGGTTAGACCGTATAAGCGCCCGGTGCGCCGGTGGTCTGTCCTGACCGGCCGCCGGTGATGGACGTTGCCGCACTGTGAGGAGAAGTTGCATGTGGTTGAAGCGCACGATCGTGAGCGTCCTGGTGGTCCTCATGCTGGCGGCCGCCTGGCAGGTCGTCACGGCGGTGGACGTCCAGGCGCAGGAAGCGCCCGCCGAGGCGTTGCCGGACTGGGAGGCCGAGGCGCGGCAGTTGGAGGAGATCCGTCGTGCGCGTGCCAACCAGCGTGAGGAGGTCCAGGACGAAGGTCCGACCGAGCCGCCCGTGGAGGAGCCGGCCGGCGAGGAGCCCGGCGAGCCTGAGCAGCCCCAGGCGCCTCAGCCGCCGCAGGGCCGTCCGGCGGTGGTCCGGCCGGCGCTGACGCGGCCGTCTTCGCGGCCGTCCTCGCCGGCGCGTGCGGCGACGCCCGCCCCGCGGCCGATGCCCGCGTCGACCCCGCCGCCCGTCGAGGCCGCCGGGCCCGGCGGCGACGACCGGCCCGTGATCTACCTGCAGTACCAGGACGTCCCGATCACCTCGGTCGTCCGCCGGTTCAGCCAGGCGGCCGGCAAGCCGCTCATCGGCGACTACAACGTCGACGGGACGATCACGTTCTTCGACAGCCAGCCCTACACCCTCAAGGAGGCGATGGACGTCATCAACATCCTCCTGGGGATGCGCAACTACTACCTGGTCGAGGATGGGCGGTTCCTGCGGCTGGTCACCCTGGACGACAGCGTCGGCGCGCCCTGGCCCATCCAGGCGGGGCTGGACAGCACCGAGGGTCTTCGCGACGAGCAACTGGTGACGGTGCTGCTGCCGCTGAGGTACCTGGACGCCAAGGAAGCGGGCGACCTGGTCGTGCGGATGGTCAGCTCGTTCGGCTCGATCGCGCCGCTGGCCAAGAGCAAGGGGCTGCTGATCACCGACCGGCTGTCGAACATCCGCCGCGTCGCCGGGTTCCTCAAGCTGGTGGACACCGTCGAGACGACCGAAGACGCGCAGATGGAGATCGTCGAGCTCACCACCGCCAAGGCCGGCGACGTCGCGGCGGTGATCGACAACCTCTGGGGTCCGGCCGCGGCGCCGCGGCGGACGGTGTACGACGAGCGGACCCGCCGCAACGTCGCCCAGCCCCCCGATCCCCGCGACATCATCCGCACCAGCCATGACGACCGGACGAACATCCTGGTCATCTCGGGCGACCCGGCCAAGCTGAAGCTGGCCAGGCAGATGATCGAACGGCTGGACACGCCCAACGGGGCCGCCGGGGGCGAGTTCCGCATCTACGAGCTGAAGCACGCCAACGCCGAGGAACTGGCCGCCACCATCAACCAGACGCTGGGGTCGCCGGTCGACCCCCGCCGCCGCCTGCCCGGCCTGCCCGGCGCCGGGGACGGACCGCGCGTCACCGCCGACGCCGCGACCAACCGGCTGATCGTCTCGGCGGCGGTCGACAAGATGGCGGAGATCCAGCGGCTGATCGAATCGCTGGACGAGGCCCGCGCCGAGGGCACGGGGTGGCGGGTGGTCAAACTCGCCCACGCCGACGCCCCGCAGATGGCCGCGATCGTCACGGAGGCCACGCGGAAGCGCGACGCCCGCGGGCGGGTGATCTCCACCGTCAGCGTGTCGGCCGATCCGGCCACCAACACGCTGATCATCGCCGGCTCGGCCGGCGATCTCGACGCCGCCGCGGTGCTCATCGGGCAACTGGACGTGAGCGGCGCCTCCGAGACGCTGGAGGTCCGGGTCGTCCGCATCGACAACGGCGACGTGCGGACGCTGGCGCGGAGCCTCTCGATGGTCCTGGCCGACAGCTCGCCCGGCGCCGCCGGGCCCGGCCGTCGCCTTCCCCCGCAGTTGACCGGCGGGCGGATCCGCATCGAGGCCGACCCGGTCAGTTCCACGCTGATCATCGCCGCGCCGGCCGGGGAGTGGCCCCGGATCGAGCAGGTGCTGGCGGGCCTGGAATCGGCGACCGCCTCGACGGAGATGTCGACGCAGTTGATTCCGCTGAAGCACGCGGCGGCCGACGAGATGGCCGCGACGCTCCGCCAGGTCTTCGGCCCGGCGATGCGGCGGGGCGGCGTGCCGGCGATGGCCTCGCCGGTGCAGATCGCCCCCAGCCGCCAGGCCAACGCGCTGCTGGTGTCCGGCTCGCCGGACGAGATCGCCCGGGTGGCCGAGCTGGTCGCCCAACTGGACGTGGCTGAAGCGGGGGCGGCCGATCCGGTCGCGATGATCCAGTTGACCGCCGCCGACGCCAACGAGGTGGCCGTCGCGCTGAAGTCGATGCTGCCCCCGCCGGCGCGCGGGCAGCAGCAGAGCGTCTTCATCGCCGCCGATCCCAAGTCGAACATGGTGATGCTGCGGGCCCCGGCCGCCGAGCGCGAGCAGCTCGAGGCGATGATCGCCCGGCTGGACCAGGCGACCAGCGGCACGGCCCGGGAGACGCGGATCCACCCGCTGAAGCACGTTTCAGCGTCGGACCTGGCGCCGATGCTGACGGATCTGTACGCTTCTTCGCCGGCCGACCCGCGCTCCGGCGGGCGGATGCGCATGCCCTCCCTGGCCGGCGGGGACAACCGCGTCGTGATCACGCCGGCCCCGGGCGACCGGGCGCTGGTGATCGACGCGCCGGCCGGCCGGATCGAGCCGATCCTGCAGCTCGTCGCGTCGCTGGACGTCGAGTCGGGCGGGGCGGCGGCGCTGCTGCCCCGCAGCTACAGCCTCCAGGTCGCCGACGCGGCGGAGCTGGCCCGGTCGCTGGCGCGGCTGTTCGCCGAGCAGCAGCAGCGCCTCCCGCGCAGCCCGATGGCGCCGGTCGCCGGCGGGGGCGAACCCCAGCCCCGGTTCGAGGCCGAACGCCGCACCAACACGCTGCTGGTGGCGGCGACGGCCGAGCAGTACCCCGTGATCGAGCAGCTCATCGCCTCGCTGGACGCCGGCGCCGAGCCGATCGAGGTGACCAAGGTCTTCCCGCTGCAGCACGCCGACGCCGAGGAACTGTCCGAGCTGCTCCGAACGATGCTCGACGCCGCCCCGGCGGCGATGGGCCCCGGCGGCCGCGGCGGACCGCAGTTGCGGCTGCCCGGCGACAGCTCGGTCCGCGTGGCGGCGCAGGCGTCGACCAACAGCGTGATCGTGCAGGGCCCGCCCGAGAAGCTGGCCCTGGCGGCCGAGCTGGTCGCGCAGTTCGACGTCGCCGAGGCCGGCCAGCGGACGGTGATCGAGATCGTCGCGTTGCAGAACGCCCAGGCCGCCAGCCTGGCCGAGGCGGTCACCGCGTCGCTGGCGGCCCAGCAGGGCCCCTCCGCGCCCGGCCGGCGCGGGCCGGCGCCGGCCGGCGACCGCAGGCTGGTCACCGTCACCGCCGAGCCGAACTCCAACAGCGTGCTCATCCGCGGCCCGGCGGCCGAGGTGCCGGCGGTGGTGGAGATGATCCGCCGCCTGGACGGGTCGGGCAACTCGACGACCCCGCGGCTGAAGACCTACCAGCTCCAGCACAACGACGCCGACGACGTGGCCGACCAGCTCGGCACGCTGTTCCGCGACATGATCAAGCAGATGCCCGCGGCCGCGACCCGCCGGGGCGGGCCGGCGCCGCAGGTGCCCTTCAGCATCAGCGCCGACGGGCGGACCAACTCGCTGATCGTCTCGACGACCGACGCGTACTTCGCCATGTTCGAGGAACTGCTCGGCCAGCTCGAACAGCCGATGACCAGCGACCGCGAGGTCCACTACATCCCGCTGGTCAACGCCGACGCGTACGACCTGGCCGACTACCTCCGCACGATGTTTCCCGAGAAGGGGCCCAGCGCGCCGATCATCGAGAGCGACCTGTTCAGCAACTCGCTGACGATCATCGCCAAGGAACTCGATTTCCGCCGGATGGAGCCGATCATCCAGGAGTTCGACCGCGTCGCGACGGTGACGGTCCGGGTGATCCCGGCGGCGGCGCTGAAGGCCGAGGAGCTGGCCGAGCAGTTGCGGCGGATCTACCCGCAGGTGTCCGACAGCCAGCTGGAAGTGGTCCAGGAGCTTCCGGCGCGGAACGGCCGGGAGGCCACGGCGACGCCGGTCGTGCCCGACGCGAACATCCGCCCGGCCGGCGACACGCACGGGCAGACGGTCCCGGCGGCCCCGAACGACCCGATGCACCCGCCGGTGCTCATCGCGATCGACAAGGTCACCAACTCGCTGATCGTCTCGGGCACCGCCAAGGAACTGGACACGATCGAGGACCTGATCAGCCAGTTGTCGCTGGGGGCGCAGAACGCCGAGGAGGAGTTCGGCTGGTTCGAGATCAAGCAGGCCGACCCCGAGTCGGTCGCCGCCACGCTCAACGCGCTGTTCAACCCCGCGGCGGCGGCGCGGGCCCAGGCCCGCCCGCAGCCCCAGCAGCGGCCGGGCGGCCAGGACGACGGGGACGACGATCGCCAGGCCTCCCGCCAGCGCCAGCCCCAGGCCCCGCCGGCGCCGCTGCCCCGCATCGCCGTCGTCGCCGACGCGCGGACCCGCCACGTGATCGTGCGGGCCAAGCAGGCCGAGCTGGACGACATCGCCCTGATCATCGAGAGGCTCGACCAGGTGACCACCGTCGTGACGGAGGTGCGGACCTTCCCGCTGAAGAACACCGACGCGACGGAAGTGGCCGAGAACCTCCAGGAGCTGTTTCGCATCTCCTCCCGCCGCCCCGCCGCCCCCGTGCGGCCGGGCCAGCCCACGCTGGCCCGCGCCGAGGCGGTCCGCCAGATGCTCGAGATGGAAGGCCCCGACGGCCCGATCCAGGTCGACGCCACCAGCATGGTCGCCATCGCGGCCAACCGGACGACCAACAGCATCGTCGTGTCCGCCCCGGCCGACGCGATGAAGGTGATCGCCGGGATCGTCCAGGAGCTCGACCAGTCCGCCGGGGAGACGACGCGCCCCGTGGTGCGCCTGTACCCGGTGGGCGGGGGGGACCTGGACAGCCTCGCCCAGACGATCCAGACGATCTTCGCCGACGCCGCCGGCCGCACGCCCCGCGGCCCCGGCGGCCGCGCGGCCGCGGCGCCTCAGCAGGCGCCGGTCATCGTGACCGCCGACCAGGCCGGGCAGGTGCTCATCGTCTCGGCCTCGGCCGACCAGCATGAACTGATCGCCAAGGTCCTCGCCGACGTCCAGGCCGCCCAGGCGACCGCCGGGGCGGCCCTCGTGCGGGTCTACAAGATCCGCTACGCCGACGCCACCCAGATCGCCAATGCCGTCCAGGGAACCTTCGACCCCTCGTCGCCCGCCCGCCCCGGCCGCCGGGGTCCGGGCGCCCCCGCCGCCGGCGCGGCGCTGCGGGTGACGGCCGACACCAGCAGCAACTCGGTCGTCATCAGCGCCGTCGCCGAGGAGCACGAGCGGATCGCCGCGATCATCGCCGAGATGGACACCCCTCCCGGCGGCGAATCGCTGGTACGGGCCATCCCGCTGGCCAGCGCCGACGCCCAGGCGACCGCCCAGGTGCTCACCCGCGTGTTCGCACCCCAGCAGGGCGGCCGCCGCTCGGCCGCCGCTTCGGTGGTCATCGAGGGCAACCGCGACTCGCGGACGCTGCTGGTCCGCGCCGATGACGAGACCTTCCAGCGGATCCGCGCGATGGCCGAGCAGTTGGACACCACGACCGCCTCGGAGACGGTCGGCGTGTTCATTCTGCCGCTGACCCGCGCCAAGGCGGCGCAGATGGCCCAGCGCATCACGGACCTGCACGGCCAGCAGGTCGCCGCGGCCCGGCGGGGCAACACGACGGTCGAGCCGATCGCGGTGACCGCCGACGAGCGGGCCAACGCCCTGGTCCTGGCCTGCACCGCCGAACAGTTCGAGCAGGTCAGCCAGTGGGTCAACCAGATCGAGGAGATGAATCCCCGCCGGGGCGAGCCGCGGATCCTCAAGCTGCAGTATGCCGACCCGGAAGAGGTGGAGCAGGCGATCCGCCAGCTCTTCGGCGGGTCAGCCCCGCCCCGCGGCGGCGCCGCCGGCGGCGACCTGCCGTTCGAGATGACCGTCCTGCCCAACCAGCGACAACTGCTCATCGAGGCGTCCGACGAGGACTGGGAGATGATCCGCCAGTTGGTCGAGACGCTCGACACGGCCGCCGCGGCGGCCAAGCCGGAGATGCGGCTGTTCGTGCTCAAGCACGCCAACCCCTCCCGCATCGCCCAGTCGCTCAACCAGATGTTCCAGCGGCTCGCCCGCACCGGCCGCCCCGAGGACGCGGTGACGGTCACCGCCCTGGAGCAGACCAACTCGATCGTCGTCGCCGGCTCGACCGGGCGGATCGAGGACGCCGCCCGCCTGATCGAACAGCTCGACACCGAGACGGTCAGCCCGGAGGTGCAGTTCAGGATCTACCCTTTGGAGCACGCCCAGCCCTCCAAGGTGATCGGCCTGCTGGACACGATGCTCCGGGAGTACCGCCGGGCCAACCCCGACCAGCCGGTGGGGCTGGTGGCCGATGAGCCCACCCGGTCGATTGTCGTGACCGGGCGGCCCAAGGCGTTCGAGGAGATCGAGAAGATCCTCGCGGCCCTGGACGTCGAACCGGCCACGCCGGCGACCGAGGTGCGGATCCTCCCGCTGATGAAGGCCGAGGCCGGCCCGCTGGCCGAGGTGCTCAACGAGATGCTCCGCCCCAGCCGCGAAGGCCAGGTCACCCCCGAAGCCCGGGCCCTCCAGGAGCAGGTCCGGCGGCTGAAGGTCGTGGGGCCGGACGGCAAGGCGGTGCCCGAGCTGGACCTGACCCGCCCGATCAAGATCAGCGCCGACCCCGCCGGCGGCGGGGGGCGCGGCTCCAACGCGCTGATCCTCTCGTCGACGCCGGAGAACGTCGCGGCCCTGGCGGCGGTCGTGGCGATCATGGACACGGTGCCCATCAGCGAGACGGTCGTGGTGAAGATCGAGCATCTCCGGCACGCCGACGCCGCCAGCGTCCTGGAGGTGCTGCGGGAGATCTTCACCGAGGGCGCCAAGCAGCTTGCCGGCACGCCCGGCGGGCCGGTGGCCGGACGCGCCCAGCCGGCGACCCAGCCGGGGCGCGGGCTGGTCAAGCCCCTGAACGTCTCGGCCGACCCCCGCACCAACACGCTGATCCTCAGCGGCGCGCCCGACACGCTCGAACTGGCCTCCCGCGTCATCGCCGACCTGGACCAGGAAGCCTCCGGCGTGGCCACGGAGGTCCGCCTGTTCCCGCTGCAGTACGCCGACGCCGTCCGCCTGGCCGACGTGCTGGAAGCGGTCTTCGCCGAGGAGGAAGGGCGCGGCGGGGACGCGGCGGCCGAGGGCGTGCGGACGCACGCGACCCGACTGGTCCGCACGATGCCCGGCGGGGAACAGTTGGCGACGCAGTTTCCCCGCACCCGCGCGGCGCTGACGATCGAGGCCGACGAGGCCACCAACACGCTGATCGTCGCCGCCCGGCGGGACATGATGCCCCTCATCGCCGACGTGATCGCCTCGATGGACATCCCCGGGGCCGGGGCGATGAACGGGGTGCGGATCGTCCCGCTGACCCACGCCAACGCCGGCACGATGGCCGAGATGCTGCAGGACCTGTTCGACCGGCGCTACGAGGCGGCCAGGACCGAGGACCTCCAGCGGCAGAAGCCCATCATCCTGCCGGAGGTGCGGACCAACTGCCTGCTGGTGGTCGCCAACGCCAGCGACAGCCAGGTGCTGGCAGACCTGCTGGCGAAACTCGACGTCAAGCCCGTCAACCCCTCGGTGCACCTGGCGGTGCTGGCCCTGGCGCACAACGACGCCGGCGTCGTCGCACCCGTGATCGAGGACATCTTCGAAGCCCGCCGCGACGCCATGACCCCCCAGGGCACCCAGCCGGCCCCGCAGGACCAGGTGAGCGTCGAGATCGACGCGCTGAACAACGCCCTGATCGTCGCGGCCAGCGCCGAGAACCTCGAGCTGATCCGCGAGCTGCTGGCCAAGGTCGACATCGAGCCGACGGCCGTCGAGGGCATCGTGAGGCTCTACCCGCTGATCAACGCCGACGCCCAGCGGATCGCCGAACTGCTCGAGTCGCTCGTCAGCGACGGGCTGTACAAGCCCGGTATCGCCGTTGCCGGCGACAGCGACCTGATCGAGGCCCGCGAGAAGGTCTCTATCGTCGCCGACCTGCGGACCAACGTGCTGGTCGTCTCGGCGTCGCGGGAGAACTTCGCGGTGATCGAGAAGATCATCGCCCAGCTCGACGCCGCCGACGGGTACGGGCTGCTGGGCGGCGTGCGCCTCTACACGCTGAAGACCGCCGACGCCGAGACGCTGGCCCAGACGCTCAAGGACTTCTTCGACTCCAAGCGCAGCAGCGAAGAGGCCACCGGCGGCGTCGCCCGTTCGCTGGAGGTGACCATCGTCCCCGATGCGCGGACCAACACGCTGCTGGTCGCCGGCGGGCGGGAGTGCTTCGCCGAGATCGAGGCGATGATCGCCCGGCTCGACGCTGACGGGACGCCCCGCGGGACGGCGCCGACGGTCTTCCCGCTGCGCAAGGCCCGGGCGGCCCAGGTCGTCGACTCCATCACGCAGCTGTACGAGAGCCAGGGCGGGCTGGAGAAGATCGGGCTGTCGATCAGCGCCGACGAGCGGACCAACGCCGTCATCCTCAGCGGCGGGGCCGCCGACATCGAGCGGATCGGGCAGATCATCGAGAAGCTCGACGCCGGCAACGTGACCCACGTGATGGAGATCCGCGTGATCCCGCTGCGGCAGGCCGACGCGACGGAACTGGCCGATCTGCTGGACACGACACTGACGACGGCGCCCCGGTCGCCCAACGGCGATGACGCGGCCCTCCAGGCGATGATGCAGTTCATCCGCCATCTGCCCGGCGGCGAGCAGGTCGTCAGCCGCGCCCTGCAGGAGGGCGTCGTGATCGCCCCCGACGCGCGGGCCAACGCCCTGGTCGTCGTGGCGGCGGCCGACGCGATGAACCTTCTGACCCATCTCATCGAGGCCCTCGACTCGGTGGCCACCCCGGCCGCCCAGATCCGGATGTTCCGCCTGGCCAACGCCGACGCCGCCCAGATGGCCACGGTGCTCAGCGAGCTGTTCCGCCTGGAGAACGCCGCCGGCGACCCCAAGGCTGCCAGCTACACGCTGACGACGGCCGACGGCGGGGCGGGCGGCGCGAGCGTCACGATGGACACGGCGGCCAAGGCGTCGCTGACGGTGACGGTCGACACGCGGACCAACACGCTGCTGCTGGGCGGGTCCCAGCAGTACGTCCAGATGGCCGCCGAGGTGATCGCCGAACTGGACAACGACCCCGGGCTGGAGCGCGTGCCGGTGGTCTACCGGCTGCGCAACGCCAAGGCGACCGACATCGAGGATGCGGTCCGCCAGTGGCTCGACGACGAGCGCCAGCGGATCATCGACGCGATGGGCGGGGACGCCGGGGCCGTCCCGCGCCTGATGGAGCAGGAGGTGTCGGTCGTGGCGGTCACCAGCACCACCACCATCGGCGAGACGGAGATCGAAACGTCCAACACGCTGCTGATCGCCGCCAGCCAGCGGTACCTCAACACGATCCTGTCGATGATCGACCAGCTCGATCAGCCCCAGCCCCAGGTGCACATCAGCGTCATCATGGCCGCCGTCAGGCTCGACGAGACGATGCAGTTGGGGTTCGATTGGGACCTGCAGATGGGGTTCGAGTGGGACACCGAGAACGTGCTGAACGCCGGAACGTTCCTCGGCACGGTCGGCCAGAACGGCTTCCTGAACGGCGGGCTGAACCTCGCCGTGACGGGCGGGGACGTGAAGTTCTTCCTCCAGGCGCTGCAGAGCAAGGGCAACCTGGAGGTGATCGCGCGGCCGACGATCACGGCGATGGACAACCACCTGGCGATGATCAACATCGCCGAGCGGGTGCCTTACCTGACCAACACGCGGATCACCGACAGCGGGGCCGTCATCAACTCCATCGACTACGAAGAGGTCGGCGTGATCCTCGAGGTGACCCCGCGGATCAGCCCCGACGGGTTCATCCTGATGGACGTGAAGCCGGAACTCAGTTCGCAGTCCGGGACGTCGCTGGACCTGGGCGGGGGGGCCTCCTCGCCGATCTTCAGCCAGCGGACGGCCAGCACCACGGTGTCGGTGCGGGACGGGCAGTCCATCGTCATTGGCGGGCTGATCGACACCTCCAAGGACAGGATCGAGACGAAGATTCCGCTGCTGGGCGACATCCCCGTGCTGGGACGGCTGTTCCGCCGGACCGTCGACGAGGACCGGCGGACGGAGTTCCTGATGATCCTGACGCCGCGGATCATCCGCAACGACGTCGACGCGCAGGACCTGACCCGCCGGGAGATCGGCCAGACCCACCTGTGCCCCGAGTCGCTGGCGCCGTTCAACCAGGCGCTGCTGGGCGACCAGACCGGCGAGGGCGGGCCGAGCCTTCCGGCCAACACGCCGGCGACGCTGGATGGCGGCGTCGCGCCGCGATCGGTCCGCATCCCCATGGAGCGTGCCGAGCCGCTGGGCCCGCACGTGACCGTCATCGGAGGTGCACGGTGAGGCGAGGACTGATGCTCATCCTGGCCGCGCTGGCGGCGGTGCCGGCCGGCTGCGGAGGGCCGATCCTGCGCGGCGCCGGCGGCGCCGGCCCGGCCGCCGACCAGGTCACGCTGTGGGCGGCGCCCCTGGCGGAGGACGCCGACGGCCGCTCGGGCACGGACGGCGTCTCAGTGCGCCTGATCTTCTACGACGTCGCCCCTGGGGGAAAGACCGAGGCGGTGGTCGTCCGCCAGGGGGTGGATCTGGCGATGTACGAGGGCGACCTCCGCGGCCGCCGCCTGGACGACGCCGAGCCGTTCCACGTCTGGCAGGTGACCGGCGAGCAGCTTGCGGCCTTCCGCTCGGCCTACTATGGCCTGCGCTGCTACGCCCTGACGCTCTACTGGCCCGGCCATCGCCCCGCCAGCGGCACCGTCACCCTCGTCGCACGCTACCAGAACGAAAACGGACGCCTCCTGCAGTCCCAGCCGGCCGTGATCAGGATCCGCTGACCGGGGCCGGATCGGGGGGGAGGGGGGGATTTCGCCTCCTTGCGGTTGCCTTTGAACACTGCGGGGCATTGTGCTATGCTTCCCGCTTTGGCGACCGAAGGAGTACCCCCATGGCGCAGACGTTGGCACAGAAGATTCTCGCGGCCCACCTGGTGGAAGGGACGATGACCCCCGGCAGCGAGATCGGGCTGCGGATCGACCAGACGATCACCCAGGACGCGACCGGCACGACGGCGTTCCTGCTGTTCGAGGCGATGGACATCCCCCGTGTCCGCACCGAGGTGTCCGTCAGTTACGTCGACCACAACATGGCCCAGTTCGGGCCCGAGAACCACAACGACCATCTCTACCTGGCGTCGATCGCCGCCAAGGTGGGCGCCTACCACAGCCGTCCGGGAAACGGCATCTGCCACCAGGTGCACCTGGAGCGGTTCGCCCGCCCCGGCGCGACGCAACTGGGCAGCGATTCGCACACGCCGACCGCCGGCGGGATCGGCGCGATCGCCATCGGCGCCGGCGGGCTGGACGTCGCCGTCGCGATGGGGGGCGGGACGTTCTACACGCCCTGCCCGCGGATCATCGGCGTGGAACTGAAAGGGCGCCTGTCGCCCTGGGTGGCCTCCAAGGACATCATCCTGCGCCTGCTGAGCATCCTGACGACCAAGGGCAACGTCGGCTGCCTGGTGGAGTACTTCGGCGACGGCGTCGCGACGCTGAACGTCCCGGCCCGCAGCACGTGCACGAACATGGGCGCCGAACTGGGCGTGACGACCAGCGTGTTCCCCTCCGACGACGTCACCCGCCAGTTCATGGTCGCCCAGGGCCGCCAGGACCAATGGACCGCCCTGGCCGCCGACGCAGGGGCCGCTTACGACCGCATCGCCAAGCGCCTGCACCCCAAGACCGACGCGGCCGTGATCGAGAACATCCGGCGGTACTGCACCGACGTGAAGGTCTCGGCGCCCGACGCCTCGGGCAAGGTCGAGGTGAGCTTCGGCCGCATCGTGATCGACCTGGGCGAGCTGGAGCCGCTGGCCGCGGCCCCCGGATCGCCCGACCACGTCGTGACCGTCGCGTCCCTGGCCGGCACGAAGGTCGACCAGGTGCTCCTGGGCTCCTGCACCAACAGCAGTTACCAGGACCTGGTGACCTGCGCGGCCGTCATGAAGGGCAGGACCGTCCATCCGGACGTGGAACTGGGCATTCACCCCGGCAGCCGCCAGGTGCTGGCGATGCTCCAGCGCGGCGGGGCCCTGGGCGACCTGGTCGCCTGCGGGGCGCGGATCCTCGAAAGCGCCTGCGGCGCCTGCATCGGCCAGGGCTTCAGCCCCGGCGACGGGCGGGTGAGCCTGCGAACGTTCAACCGCAACTTCACCGGCCGCAGCGGCACGCCCGACGATCAGGTCTACCTTGTCAGCCCGCAGACCGCCATCGCCGCGGCGGTGACCGGGCGGATCACCGACCCCCGCACGCTGAGCGAGACGCTCGGCATCCCGTGCCCGACGGTCGCGGCGCCCGAGGCGTTCGTGATCGACGACCGGATGATCAACCCCCCGGCCGACGATCCGGCCGCCGTCCAGGTCGTCCGCGGCTCGACCATCGTCAAGCCGCCGTCCGGTGAGCCGGTCCCCGCGTCGATCGCCGGGCCGGTGCAGATCAAGGTGGGCGACAAGATCACCACCGACCACATCATGCCCGCAGGAACGTTCCTGAAGTACCGCTCCAACGTGCCGGTCTATGCCCGGTACGTCTTCGACTGCTTCAACACCGACGGCGAGCCGACCTTCGCCCAGCGCTGCCTGGCCGCCAGGGAGCGGGGCGCCGCCTCGATCATCGTCGCCGGCGACAGTTACGGCCAGGGCTCCTCCCGCGAGCACGCGGCCCTGTGCCCGATGTACCTCGGCGTTCGGGCCGTCCTGGCCAAGTCGATCGAGCGGATGCACTTCGCCAACCTGGTCAACTTCGCCGTCATGCCGCTGGTCTTCGCCGACGCGGCCGACTACGACGCGATCGAGGCGGGCGACGAGCTCCGTATCGACCGCGCCGCCGAGGCGGTGCGTTCGGCCGACACGGTCGAAGTGGTCAACGCGACCCGCGGGACCGCCTTCACGTGCCGTCTGAACTACTCTGCGCGGCAGCGTGCCATCCTGGCGGCCGGCGGGCTGCTGAACCACACCCGACAGGGCGCTGAAAGGTAACACCATGGGACGTGTGACGCTGGCGGCGGTGGGCGATATTTCGTTCTGCGGCAACCTGATGATGGAGCGGATCGCGGCCGAAGGGGCCGGCTTTCCCTTCGAGCACGTGATCGCGTCGCTGAAGGCGGCCGACGTGCGGTTCGGCAACCAGGAGTCGGTGCTGACGCCGGCGGACTTCCCCGCCGACAAGCTGCCCGGCCGGGCGCTGCAGTCGCCGGACGTCGCGGCCGCGTCGCTGGCGCTGGTGGGATTCGACGTGATGCACGCCGCCTCCAACCACGTCCTGGACTGCGGAAGCCGCGGGCTGGCCAGCACCTGCGCCCGCCTGCGCGCGATGGGCACCCAGCCCCTCGGGGCCGATCCCGACCCCGCCGAGGCGCGGGCGATGCGGGTGGTCGAACGCAACGGGCTGCGGATCGGTTTCCTGGGCTACCTCGAGCCGTGCAACTGGGTCCTGCGGGGCGGGGGCGGCAAGGTGTCGCTGTTCGACCCCGCCGGGGCCTGCGCCGACATCGCCCGCTGCCGCGGGCACGTCGACACGCTGGTGGTGAGCCTGCACGCGGACCTGGAATTCCGCCTGGGCCCCAGCGTCCCCCGCGTCAAGGCGTGCCGCGCGATGGTCGAGGCCGGGGCGGACCTTGTCCTGTGCCACCATCCCCACGTGCCCCAGGGCATCGAGCGGTGGGGCGGCGGACTGATCGCCTACAGCCTGGGCAACTTCGTCTTCCCGTGCGGCACGTATCTGCGCAACTGCGGCGGGCCCCACGTGACGCGCGCGACGATCCTGCACGTGGACCTCGTCGACGGCCGCGTGGGCCCGTTCCGGCGCGAGAGCTTCCGCATCGACCCCGACGAGGGGCGCCCCTACCCGCTGACGGCCGACGGGCGGGCCGAGGCCGACGCCCACCACGCGATGCTCGATGCGATCGTGGCCGATCCCGATCGCCTGCGGGAGGTGTGGTACGAGTCGTGCCAGGTCTACCTCAAGACCGCCTGGCCCCAGATCGTCAAGGCCGGTCCGGAAGGGTTCGTCGACCAGGTCGGCTGGCGGCTGCTGGCCCTCGACGAGAACGCCAACTGGGTGGCGGGGATCCTCGAGATGGCGCGTCGGCGCTACGCCGGCAACAGCCGGGGCGATTTCGAGTTCACCCGCCCCAACAGCCCCTTCGAGGTGTGACGGGGGGCGTCTTGCCCGGCGGGGCGGGGCTCGGTAGGATAAAGTGTGTCGCTGCAATTCAGGACATCAACGGTGCGAATGGCTTTGGCGATGGCGATCGGCCTGGCGGGCCTGTCGGCGACGTCCTGCGTGTACTGGCCCTTCGGCCACGGCGGACCCGAGCCGACGCCGCTGACGCCCCCGCTGCGGGGGCGGGCGGCCGAGGACGCGGACGCCGCCGCCGGGGCCGTCCGCGAGGCGCCGGCGCTGGTCGGTTCGGGCAGGCCGGACGCCCCCGAGGCCCTGCTGCCCATCGACCCGGCGACCGAGGCGGTCAGCCCCGCGTATGTCCCGCCGCCGGCGGATCCCTCGCCGCACGAGCCGCTGCGGGAGGGCGACTGGATCACGCGGCGGACCGGACGGCTCGCGGCAACCGACGACGGGCGCCGGCGTTTCGAGTTCGACGATGCCCCCGAGCAGCGCCCGTTGCCGGCGATGATCGTCCTGCCCAACGGGCTGCTGGAAGCGATGGAACGGCATGGGCCCGAGACGCTGTTCGACGTGTCGGGCGAAGTGACGCGGTACCGCGACGACGTGTTCCTGGTGATCCGCCGGGCGGTCGTCGTGAGCGGCGGCGACCAGGAAGGGTGAGAGCATGAAGACGACGCTGCTGTGTGCGATCGCGACGGCCCTGCTGATGGCGACCCTCTCGCTGACGGCCGCCGAGGATGCCCCGGCGACGCAGCCGGCCGATCCCGAAGTGACGGCCGACGAGGTCATCCGCGAGCTGATGCGGCGCCGCGAGGCGCGCCAGGCCGTCACGGACGAGGTCGCTCCGTCGACGGCCCCCTCGACGCAGCCGCAGGCCGTGGCACCCGCCGAGATCGTCAAGCCCCTGCCGATGCCGCCCGGAGCGATGATCGTCGGCCGCCTGGGCCGCCTCGGCCGCGACGAGGGCGCGGCGTGGTGGCAGTTCCACTTCGACAGCGAGCAGGACGTTTTGTACGAGGCGCCGATGCGGGTGCTGCCCAACCGGCTGCTGGAGGCGATGGAGACCATCATGGAGACCTCCGGCCGCACGACGGTCCGTTTCAAGGTCAGCGGCGAGATCACGACGTACCGCGGGGACCGCTATCTGCTCATTCGCCGCATGTTGGTATACCGGGACACGGGAGCGCTGTAGACGAGGCGCCGCCGGGTGTTCCGGAGGGGAGGGGGGTCATGTGGATGCATCCGTGGGCCCTGTGGCTGCTGGCGGCGGTTGCGGCGGTTGCGGTGGCGACGTGGTGGCGGCCGATCCGCCGCTCCACGGTGGTGGCGAGCGTTCACCTGTGGCGCGGGCTGGTGGAGGATGCGGGGCCGGGCTGTCCGGGACGGCTTCGTCCGCCTCTGCCGGCATGGTGGCTGCTGCTGGGGGGCTCTATTGCCGCGGTGATCGCCGTGGCCGGACCCGTGGACCGGCAGGTGTCCTCGCCGGCTGCGCCGCCCGCGGCCGCGCCGTCGATGGTCTTCGACGCCGTGGCGGCCGTCGCGGTCGCCGGCGGCTCCGATCAGCTCTTCGTCGCCCTCCGCAGCCAGGCCGCCTTTGCCCGTCCGGTGGTCGTGACGGTCCTGGCCGAGCCGACAGGGGCGGTGCTCACCGCGGGATTCATCCTGCCGCCCGGGGGGCGGGTCGTGCGGGTCTTCGACGTCCCGCCGTCGGCGGCGGCACTGCACGTGCTGGTCGGCGGCGACGGGGCCCTGTCCGCCACGCTCACCCGGCGGCGATCGCCGGACGCGGCGGCGGCGGCCTTCGGGCGGGACAACCCGTTCATCCGCCGGCTCATGGGCGCCATGGCGCGCCGGACCGTCCCGTCCGATCCGGACGCCGCGTCGTTCGCCGCCGCCGTGGGGGAGGACTTGTCGGCCGGTCTGCCGGCCCTGGCGTACCGGCCGGCGAGCCCCCTGCCGGCGCCCGGCGCCGGCGTGCGCCACGCGCGGCCGTGGATGGGCTGGCCGCGGCCGGGCGGCGCCCGTGGTGTCGCGCCGGCCGACGCCGCCAGGATGCTGCTGGCCGAAGGGCCGGGCCTGGAGGCGGCTCTCGATGGCGCGCCCCGGGTACCGGAGGCCGACGTCCCGCCGCCGGCGGCGGAGGCGTTCGCGTGGGCCGTCACCGGTGCCGGACGGGCCTCCTGGCACGGCCAGGTGCCCCCGGTCGTGCGGAGGGCCGCGCCGCCGGCGGCGGCGCCGGCGCGGCCGCGGGGACGGTGGGAGGGGCCGGCGGTCCTGGCGGGTCTGCTGTGGATGGCGGGGTGGCGCCGCCTGGGGCGGATCCTATAATAGACTGCATGAGCCAGCAGCCGCCCCAACGCGAAGCGATGCTCTACGAGCGCCTGGCCGGCCAGGCGGTGCGATGCAACCTCTGCGGTCACCGGTGCGTGATCCGGCCGGGGGGATACGGCCGCTGCCGCGTCCGCCAGAACAGCGAAGGCACGCTGATCAGCCGCAACTACGGGTACCTCGTGGCGGCCAACGTCGATCCGATCGAGAAGAAGCCCCTCTATCACGTCCTGCCCGGCTCGACGAGCATGTCGATCGCGGCGGCGGGGTGCAACTTCCAGTGCGCGTTCTGCCAGAACTGGCAGATCAGCCAACTGCCGCGGGAGGGCTCGCCGGACGTCGGGCAGTGCGCCACCCCTGCCCAGGTCGTCCAGGCCGCCCGTCAGAACCGCTGCGCCTCGATCAGCTACACCTACACCGAACCGACGATCTACTTCGAGATGGCCTTCGACACCGCTCAACTGGCGGTCGAGGCGGGGCTGAAGAACTGCTTCGTCTCCAACGGGTTCCTCACCCCCGAGGCGGTGCGGACGATCGCGCCGGTGCTGGACGCGATCAACGTGGATCTCAAGGCCTTCCGCGACCAGACGTACCGCGACGTCATGAAGGCCCGCCTGGCCCCGGTGCTCGAGTGCCTCGAAACCCTCGTCGGCGAGGGCGTATGGGTGGAGGTCACCACGCTGGTCGTGCCGGGGATGAACGACTCGGACGAGGAACTGCGGGACATCGCCGGTTTCATCGCCGGCAAGCTCGGCCCCGACGTGCCTTGGCACGTGAGCCGCTATCACGACGACTACGAGATGAACGGTCGGGGCTCGACGCCGATCGCGACGATCGAGCGGGCCGAACGGATCGGCCGCGAGGCCGGGCTGCACTACGTCTACCGCGGCAACGTCGCCGCCGGCGCCGACACGTCCTGCCCCGGCTGCGGCGCCGTCGTCGTGAGCCGCGCCCCCTTCGGCCTCAAGACCAACCGCCTCGCCGGCGGCGCCTGCCCCCAGTGCGGGCGGGCGATTCCGGGCATCTGGGCCTGAGCGCACAGAAACAGGGCGAGAGGCCGCACGTACGGCCCACTCGCCCCTGAGGGTTCTTCACAGGCCCGCCACCGCCGAGACAGGACTGCCCGGCGCCGGGCGGCTGCAAGCGGCGACCCTGCCGGCCGCCTACTTCTTGCGGCGGTTGCGGCGCTCGCGGCGCTTCTTGCTGCCGACTTTCCTGCGGCGTCTTGGCTTGGCCATGGTGCTCCCGGTTGCTTGCAGAAGATCGTTCGCTTCGTGGACAGGCCGCACGTCCAGCCTGCCCGGACAAGAACCGCTCTTCTACCGGGTCGAACCGGGCATGTCAAGGACGATCATCATTTGGCCTGCCGAGCGCTGGCCGGGTCGGCCCGTCCGACGGCGTCGGCGGCCTGGACCAGGCTGACCAGACGGGACTCGATCTGGTCGTCGCCGACCATCCCGATGGTCCGGTCCGCTTCCTGGGCGCTCTGGAAGTACACCAGCGTGGGGATGCTGCGGATGGCCAGGCGGTCCTTCAACTCCGGCGATTCGTCGATGTTGACCTTGTAGAACAGCACCCGCCCGCCCCACTTGAGCTGAAGCTGCCGCAACTGCGGAGCCAGCGCGCGGCACGGGGCGCACCAGTCGGCGTAGAACGCCACCACCACCGGCGTGCCGCCGCTCTGCGTCAGCGCGCTGTCGAACTGCGCGACGGTCGCCAACTGCTCCAGCGGCGGCGCATACTTCGGCGCCGCCAGAGCCACCCCCGCGGCGACGCATACGCCCACGAGCCCCCCGAGCAGCGCCATGCGGCTTCCGCTGCGGGCGGTCCTGGTGGTGGCAAGACGGCAGATCAGTACGCTGGCGAGGTACCCCGCTCCCACACCCGCCAACACATACCCGACGACCAAGATGACTGGCATGATATCCATGGCATGACCTCATCGGTACCTTACGATATCTTGCCCATCTTGCGCCGTCGCGCAAAACAAACCGGCGGCGGAAGAAGTATCCGGCCGCCGGTTCGTATTCCAAGTGAATTGAGTTAAGAGGCTTACAGATCAAACGGCGAAACGTATTCGCCGGCAGTTTTCATCAGCGCCTCCAGCCGTTCGCGCTGGGCACTCAGCACCTCGAAGAGGATCGCCGGCGTGTCGGCGACGTCGTGGCGGTAGATGTTCTCGATCCGGTGCAGCTTGGAGAGGTTCTCCGGGATCCGGATCGTAAACTGCTTGACATACGCCTCTTGCGAGTAGTCCTTCCGGAGGACCTCGGCGAAGAGCCGCTTGAGGTCGTCGTAGAGGGGGATCAGGCCGGTCGGTGCTTCGATGGCCTCGACGTCGCCGTGGACCCGCAGTTCCATCCACTTGATCCAGACGGACTTGTCGAGCATGCCGTTGAGGTAGCGGCCGTTGTCGTCCCGGAGGAAGTAGTTGGTGCCGAAGATCCTGGGCCGCTGGGGCAGGTCGTCGGCGAAGTGGAGGTTGTTCCGGATGTACTTGCCCAGCGGGATGGCCAGGAAGTCCAGGTTGCTCATGAGGTTGAACGTCCGGACGCCCTCGGCCCCCAGCGTGGCGGCGGTGGTTTCGCTCTCCAGCGATGCGCCCATCGTGATGATGCCGTGCGCCCAGTCGAAGCTCTCGGTGACCGGCACGGAGGTGTCGCTGTCGCGTCCGCCGTAGATGATGCCGCCGACGGGGACCCCCAGCGGATCGTCGAGCTTCTCGTCGCGGTTGTCCAGGTCGGCGATGCGGATGGTGTAGCGGGCGTTCTTGTGGGAGGCGTCGGTCTCCTTGCCGTCCGGGCCGACCTTGCCGTCGTACCACTGGCCGGTGTAGTTGATGCCTTCGCTGGGCAGCGCCCGGCCCATGCCCTCCCAGTAGGGAGCGCCGTCCTTGACCAGGACGTTGCCGAAGATGACCTCTCCGGGCCGCGTGAGCACCTTGTGGATGAGCGGGTCATCCTCGGGGTTGACGTCGCGGATGATCCCGAAGATCCCGCACTCGACGTTGACGGCCCGCACCTGCCCGTCGATGACGCGGAAATAGGCCAAGTCGTCGCCGATAATCGTCTCGCCGGGCAGCATGGCGGTGGAGGTCTTGCCACACGCGCTGGGGAACGCGCCGGTGAAGTAGGTCTTGCGTCCCCGTGGCCCGCGCACGCCCATCACGAACATGTGCTCGGCCAGCCAGCCTTCGCGGTCGGCCTTGCGGATCGCCAGACGCAGGGCGAGCTTCTTGAGGCCCATGGTGTTGCCGGCGTACTGGGTGTTGACGCTGTAGACGGTGTTGTCGGCGATGTCGATGTAGATCCGCTTTTTCTCGGCGTCGGCGCTGACGTTGTCGACCAGCCGCCCGGAGGTGTGGAGGAACCGGAAGAACTCCTCCGACGGGTCCATGGCCTTGAAGTGCTCGTAGGCCGAGCGGTACATCATGTACTCGCTGTGGCCGACGTACGCCGAGTCGGTGATCTGGGCGCAGGGGATCGAGAACGGCGAGTTGGTCGGCCCCAGGCAGAAGAACAGCACGAGCATCTGCCGGCCGGCCATCGAGCCGGCGAAGAGGGTGTGCAGTTCGCGAAGACCCTCCTCGCGGGCCATCGAGTTGAGGTTCTTGTCCAGCGAGATGCCCTTGCCGAGCAGGTACTTGGTGACCTGCTTGTCCCGCCCCTGGTCGAAGTAGCCGTCGAAGTGAACCGTGTGGCCCTCGATGTTCAGGGGCAGCTCTTCGCGGTTGTCGATCGCCAGTTGGCGGACGTGGGCCTGGTCGGCCGGGTCGTCCGTGCAGACCTTGATCGACTCGGGCGCGCAGAGGCGTACGGCGTCGGCGATGAAGGCGAACAGCGCATCGTTCGCCAGGACGTCCAGCTTGGCGAAGCTGTCGTCATCCATCCGCGATCTCAGAGTGTCTGCGTACTTCTTGTTCATCTCGCTTCCTAACGGGGTTGGGAGCCCAGTGAGCCTGTCCGTCGGCTCGTCGGCAGAGGTGCCGAGCGCAGGGAGTCAGCTGATGAATCCACCGCAAAAACAAGAGGATAGCCGCATCCCGCCGGACGTCAAGGGAAAAGCCGCCTCTCGCTCGGACGGGCCTGGGGTTCCGGCATGTCCGCTGGGGCGCGTGCGACCTGCCGGCGGGGCGGGCTACCGGCGGTAGGCGTGGGTCTTGGCGGTGTCGCGGATGGTGCGGGGCCGCCGGCCGAAGCGGTAGTCGTACAGCAGCCAGCCCAGGGTGGCCAGCCAGATCAGCACCGCCACGACGAGCACGGCGGGGAACCAGTCGGCGGCGCGGGCGAACAGCCCGCCGCTGCGCTTGTATGTGCCCAGGTGGGCGAAGGCGGCCCCGGCGGCGATCAGGATCGCGGCGATGGCCTGGCAACTGATCAGCAGCCAGCTCCAGGAGATGATCCGGCGCTGACGGCTGGCGCGGATGACCAGGTAGAGGCTGGCGAGCATCCAGATGGGGCCCAGGATGTCGAAGATGTACCGCGCCGGCGAGTTGAACACCGTGACTGCCGCCGTCGCCAGGCGGCCCAGTTCGGGAGCGTCGGCCAGGCCGACGGCGGCCTCCTTGGCGGCCCAGCAGGCCAGGACCCAGGCCAGGTAGACGAACCCGGCCATCACCAGCGCCAGGGCCACGTCCGTACGTGTTGTCCGTCGTGTCCGTCCGAGCATGCCGCACCCCAGATCCATGCCGGCCCGAACGCGGGCCGATCCGGCGCCATTAGACCGGTCGGCGGCAACTTCTGTCAACTGAATCCGCTTCGGTGACCGACCAGAAAAGACTTGAAACGGCCTTTGGGGAGTCTATAATCGTAAGGGTTTGGCAGAGGTTGCGTTAACTCCCCGAAAGGCAGCCTGTTATGATACTCAAGCCCGCGCCGCTCCGCGATGGCGGCTCTCGACAACGCTGGACGACGCCGCAGTGGACGCTGGTTGTGGTTCTGGCGGCGCTGGCCGGTGGGCTGGTTGCGACGTGGATTCAGACGCCGCCGCCGCTCGCCCACGCCCAGACGCTGGCGCCGAAGGTGACCGGTCCGATCACGGCCGTGGCCGGCCCGCTGTCGGCCAACACGTACGGACTGTATCTCATCGACAACGACCTGCGGTCGATGGCGGTCTACGAGTACATTCCCAGCGCCCGCGAGGGCTCGCGGCTGGTGCTGCGGGCCGCCCGGAACGTGCGGTACGACCTGCAGTTGGACGCCTACAACACCGAACCCGATCCGGCGGAAATCGCCGATTTGATTCGCCAGAGTCGTCCGATCAACCCCTGAGGGAACAAGCACCGGCGCCCTGACAAGGTCATGAAGGAGTGAATCGCTGATGGCGAAGATGTACTACACCGAGGCGGAAGCGGCCGACAAGCTCGGCATCACGGCCGACGCGCTGATGGAGAAGGTCCGCACCAAGGAGGTCCGCGCCTACGCCGACGGGGCCAACCGGATGTTCAAGGTGGCCGACATCGACCAGTTGGTCGTCCAGAAGCCCGCGATCGACGCCGGCGAGAGCGACATCCAGTTGTCGCCGGTGGAACTGAGCGGCACCCATGCGCCGCTGAGCCTGGCCGACACCGAGGAGGCCCCGGCCGTCAGCGCCGGCGGCACCAAGAGCGACACGGTCATGACCAGCGAAGGCATCAGCATCTTCGACGATGAGGAGCTGGAACTGCAGGATGCCGACCCCATGGCCAAGACGCAGATCGCCCCCAGCCTCGACGAGGGCATGGGCCTGGAAGGCCTGTCCAGCGGCGGTTCGGGTCTGCTGGACCTGACCCGCGAGGGCGACGACACGTCCCTGGGCGCCGAAGTGCTCGGCTCCATCGACATGGAAAGTGGCGAGTCGCCCGCCATCGAGAGCGTGGCCCGGGAGATCGGCCAGGAGATCGAGGCGGCCGCGCCGGCGACGGTGGAAGTGCCCACCGTCATCCGCGTCTACGACCCCTCCGGACCTCTGTTCAGCGGCATGCTCGCCGGTGCGACGATCGTGGGGCTGCTGCTGGGCGTCATTTCGCTGGGCGTGCTGATGGGCAAGGACTCGCCGGTGACGGCCCAACTGGCTGGGCGGGTGCCGATCGTGGCCATCGCCGCCCTGGTCGTGGTGGTCATCGGGACGGTGGCCGGCATGATGGCGGGCAAGCGGAGCGCCGCGCCGAAGACGGCCTAAACGCCGGATCCCCTGTTAAGAGAAGTCGTACACCCATGAATCGATATGCGGCCGGTCAGGGCAAATCGAAAGGACGGCTCATGATGAAGGCCTCACGTTTCCCCCTGGTTCTCTTGGTCGGTGTCCTCGCGGCGTTCACCGCCGCCGGCTGCGTGCCCCAGGCCGAGTACGAGAAGGCGCTGGCGGCCAACAGCCGCGCTCAGGCCAACCTGGAGGACGCCCGTCAGAAGACGGCCGAAGCCGCCCGGGCCAGGCGCCAGTTGGAGTTGGACATCCTCGCTCTGAAGGACACGCTGGCCCAGCGGGACCAGGCGCTCAACCGGCTCCAGCAGGCGATGCGGGAGGCCGAGACGCGGTTCGCCGCCCTGAAGGCCCGCTATGATGCCGACACCGCCGACCTCGGCCCGGTGCCGATGGGCCTGGTGGCGCTGCCGGCGGAACTGGACACGGCACTGCGGGCGTGGGCCGACGCCCACAGCGACATGGTCGAGTATGACCGCGCCCGCGGCATGGTGAAGTTCAAGACCGACCTGGTCTTCGCCAAGGGCAGCGACGACGTATCGGCCGAAGGCGCCGCGTCGCTCAAGGCGTTCGCCGGGATCGTCAACGCGATCAACGCCAGTTCGTTCAACATCTACATCGCCGGCCACACCGATGACATCCCGATCGCCCAGCCCGAAACGCTGCGGCGGCATCCGACCAACTGGTACCTGTCGGTCCACCGGGCCGTCAGCGTCAAGGAGGTGCTCAGCGGCGCGGGCGTCGACGAGGGCCGCCTGGGCGTCCTGGGCTTCAGCCAGTACCATCCCGTCGTGGCGAACGCCGCGGGCAACAAGGGCAACGCGATGAACCGGCGCGTGGAGATCTGGATCGTGCCGCCGGACCGCTTCCTCACCGCTTCGACCCAGGCCCCCGCGCCCCAGGCCGCCGAGAAGCCGTAGCTTCCCCGGAGGGAATGCGCGGGATCCGAAACAAACGGATCAACGGCAAGACACATGACAGCAAGGCTCCGCCGCCTGGAGCCTTGCTGTTCTGTTTATTGAAGACTGTATTGCGATCCGGGGTTCCCGATCCGAGTCTCTCGCGATGGCTTTGGCCCCCGCACCCGTCCTCGTTGTGCACCGGGCAACGTCTCCCTGCGCCGGGATGACGGTCCGGCCGCCGGCTCTTCGACCACCCCCGACAACAGAAAAAGAGCCCGCGCGGGGGAGGAATGGCCGCGCGGGCTCGGATCCAGGTTGTACCGGACGATTGCGATTCGTCTGGTCAGCGACTGCAACGGATGTTCATGCTCAGGCGCGGTGCGCCTGTGATGGCGTTGGTCCAGGTCGGCGGTCTGCGGGCCGGTTGCAGCGTGTCTGCACTAGACGGTCAAGGTCGTTGGGCGGCCGTCGACGGCCCGGCTGGTCGCCGCCGTAGCGGCGGAGGCTCCACTGAGCGTGGCCCGACGGAGGCTTCTACCTTGATGCTTTACGCGGCTGCTCGGCGCCCGGGCGAACCGTCGCCCCGGGTTCGGCACCATCCGTCCACGTCGTGACCATCGCAATCGCCGCGGAATGAACTCGCATGCTCATGGTATCACTCCCTTCAGCGAGACAAGGTGTCCGTGGTGACTGCATGGCACATCTTGCCGGGCATGGCGCCCGGCCGTCGGAGGTCGTTGGTCCTGGCCTGTCGGGGCTGGTCCGCCCCGGCCTCCCAGCGGCGGTCTCCGTGACCGCCGTCGGCCATTGGAAAACTACGATTCGATCCACCGGCAGGCAACCCGGCTAAGAAGCTGTTTCATAACCTGCTTTGCAGGCGAAAGCGCGGAGTTTTGCCGATCCGGCAAGGAGCGGAGGCGAAGGCGTATCCAGGGGATACGTCGAGCCTTCGGCGACGCGGCCGGGCGGCAAAA
>JAAYZK010000030.1 GCA_012514895.1 Planctomycetota bacterium
CAGCATGATCCACGATTATTTCAATCGCCTCCTCGAACTGAGCAACATCTGACCGAAGGAACACGCCACCATGGACACGAACGACATCGAGACGCTTATCGCCGAGTCCCTGAACCTGCACGCCGATGCGGCAATCAATCAAGGCGACACCGACACGCCCGACGGAATCGAGGAACTGTTCCGCATCCAGACCTTTGCCGAGGCCGGCCTGCTGACGACCGACAGCGGACTGGTGCTGCATCTCGATGACGGCAGCACCTTCCAGGTCACCATCGTTAGGAGCCGGTAGGAGAACACCATGCAGAAGACCATGACCATCGACGGACGGAAGATCACGGTGCGGGTTCGCCGACGGTACAGCCGCGGCAACCCGAACGGCTGGACCGCGAAGATCGACAAGGCCACGTACTACTTCCACGTGCTTGATCCGCAGGAGGCGATGGACAAGGCCGTCGCCAAGTACCTCGCCGCCACCTGCCGCGACAGCGCCCAAGAGACGGCGCCGTCCAGAACCCTGACCACGCTGGAAGCGGCCAACATCGGTCGCGAGATGGGCGTCCGCGGCCTGATCGTCTGCCGCGACAGCGTCGACCGGCGGCTGTGGCGTGTGGCCACCGACGAGCGGGTCGAGGCGCACGAGCCGATGGACGAAGCCGCATGGCGCCAGTTCATCGCCGGATGGGTCGAACGCCCCCAGCGCTACGACGCCGGCGACGGCCGGAAGGTCACCGTGCCGGAGAATGACGAGCAGGGCCTCTTCGGGGCGATCCGCGAGCAACTCAGCCCCCAGGCTGTGGCGGCCATCGTAGCGCACCTGCACGGCATCGTCAGGACCAACGACAAGAAGGTGACCGGCGAGGTCGCGTGGTTCACCGAACAACTGCTGCAGATGCTCGGCAATCAGTACGACGTTCTCTGCGAAGAAATCGGACTTTGAGAAACCACCCGGTATGGCGCCGGGTCCAACGGAAAGGGTAACACCATGGCGAAGAGACAGATTCAGGTCGGACGGGTCTACAGCGCGAAGGTCGGCGGGTCGTTCCTGCCGGTGCGGATCGACGCATCCCTGGGACACGGGCGCTACGAGGGCGTCTGCCTGCCAGACGGGCGGACGGTGAAGGTCACATCCAAGGACATCCGGGGCGACGGCGAATCGGTCGAGCAGTGGGAGGCGCGATCGAGACCGCAGGAGCCGGAGGCGCCCGCCGAGGCACCTGCCGCGGCGCCCACCGCGAAGCGGAGGAAAACCAAGGTCGCAAGCGGGGCCACGGAGGCCACGCAGCGCAAGCCCAGCGGTCTGGACGCGGCCGTGACGGTGCTCGCCGAGGCGGGCGTCCCGATGACCACCGGCGACATCGTCAAGCGGATGCTCGAGACCGGCCTGTGGCAGACCGGCGGCAAGACACCTTCGGCCACGATCTACTCGGCCATCATCCGCGAGATCGCGGTCAAGGGCGACGCCAGCCGCTTCCGCAAGACCGACCGCGGCCACTTCGAACTGACGGCCGCCGGGCGAGAGGCCAGGTAGACCATGAAGAAGCACGAGATCACCATCGGCGGCGTCTACACCGCGAAGGTCAGCGGCCACGTCGTGCCCGTCCGCATCACGCGCGAGAGCCCGTACGGCGGGTGGGACGGTGTGAACACGCAGACCCAGCGCGCCGTCCGTATCCGCAGCGCCGCCCGTCTGCGGCGCGCCGTTCGCCCGCGGTAGCGCCGCACCCGCATCTCTCCAGCCCCGGTCCAATCTGGGACCGGGGCTCTCGTTGGGGGCCCACCGCATTCTCCCCGCCGGCACGCCGGAATGGACCGGCCTTTGCATGGCCAGCCCCATCCAGTCGACCCATCCTAACATGCTGAAAATAATGGATTTAGGCATGGGTTCGCCTTGGCTGTTTCGCATGGATCGGGCCTGATGTGTCCAACAGCGAAGGAGAACGCAATGAACGCAAACGAGATGACATTCGGAATCGAGATCGAGACGGTCGCCCCGGAAAGCGCCCTGCAGAACGACGGCCTGCAGATCGGATCCTACCACCGCGGCATCCAGGTGCCGTACCTCCCGCAAGGCTGGAGAGCCGAACGCGACGGGTCGATCCGCTGCACCAACGGCGGACACCCTTGCGAGATCGTAAGCCCGGTCCTCCGCGGCGCCGAAGGCCTGGCGCAGGTCGCCGAGGTGGTCCGGACGCTCGAAGCGAAGGGCCACCGAGTGAACGTCTCCTGCGGAGTGCACGTCCACGTCGGATGGAAGCGCGACTTGCCCGCCGAGGCGCTGGCGCGGCTGGTGACGATCGTCGCCTACTGCGAACGCGGCCTCTACGCGATCACCGGCACGAAGAACCGGGAGCGCGGCACCTACTGCGGCGGCGTCCGGAAGTACGGCAACGACAAAGACGCCAAGCCCGCCCTGGACCGCAATCGCTACCACGCCTTGAACCTGACCAACCTGGCCAGCGGCCGCTGCGAGACGGTCGAGTTCCGCGTGTTCAGCGGATCGCTGAACGCCACGAAGGTTTGCGGATGGATTCAGGTCTGCCTCGGCCTGGTCGAGCGGGCGATCAACGGCAGACGCTCGCCGAAGTGGACGCCCAGCCCGCTCAAGGGCGGCTGGAAGAAGTCCGGCGAGGGCGCCAGCGAAGCCGAGCGCCTGATGGGCTTCCTCGCCTGGGGCGCCGGCTACGCCCGAATCCACGGCGGACACCAGTACGGCTGGATCAGCGACGTGGTCGCCCAGGACCAGGTCAAGAGCGAGTTCCGCCGCCTGGCCGCCAAGTACGACACCCAATCCTGAAACGGAGGAACAACCATGTGCGGTGTATTCGGATTCATCACCAGCGACGGCCACGGCCCGGAGATCGCGCGCCTGCGACGGCTGGCCTTGGTCACCCAGAGCCGCGGCGCCCACGCCTTCGGTCTGGCATGGCTTGACGCAGATGGGGAGATCCAGACGTTCAAGCAGCCGGGTCCGGCCAGCAGGTACCTCGACGAACTGAACCGCTGCCGGGACGCCGTCGTGATGATCGGCCACTGCCGCTACGCGACGCACGGCTCGCCGCGGGACAACCGCAACAACCACCCGCACGTCGCCGGCGCTGGGGTGATCGTTCACAACGGCGTCATCCATAACCACCAGCAGCTCGTTCAGCACTACCGTCTGGCCCAGCAGAGCCAGTGCGACAGCGAGGTCCTGGGCCTGCTCATGGCCCGCGGCGCCGGTTCCATCGCCCGACGTTCGGCGTGGACTGCCAACCAGGCGCGGGGCGACCTGGCGATACTGGGTATCTGGCGCGCTCCGGCCCGCATGCTGGTTGCCCGCCGCGGCAAGCCCCTGCACATCGGACGGAGTCGTCACGGCTTCTACTTCGCCAGCCTGCCCGACGGGTTGCCCGGCAAGGCCAAGCCTGTGGCCGACAACAGCACGCGTGTCCTGGCCTACGACGAGGGGCTTCTGCGCCTGGAAGACGACACCCTCCGTATCGCGGATGCGGACACGTTGCCATAGGTGCGGGTGGGAGATCACGCCATCACCTCCATGTCGGCCTCACAGGCCCCGGAGGTTGCTGGGGTTCCCATCGGCAAGACGACAGGACCGGGTGTTCCCCGGTGCTTGTAGAACCAGCCCATGATCTGCCGGCGCTGGGTGTGGTGCCATCCCAGCGCCTCCTGTTCCGGCAGGATCACGTTGTGCTCGAGCTGGTCCAGACGGTGGAACCACATCGGCAGCGGCTTGACGCCGTGCTGCTCGACCCACAGGCAGCGCCGCCAGGCTTCGGACGGGGTGTCGCGGAATCCGATGAGGCAGTACGAACGGATGTTCCGCTTGGCGATGCCCGCGCCGCGCAACAGGCCGAACGCGTGCTCACATGCCTCCATGTCGGTCGGGCTGTCGAGCGCGAGCCGCACCATGGGCCTGCGGATCTCCGCCAGCAGCTCGGCGTGTCGGCGCGTCATCAGACGGGCGTCGAGCCCTTGGTTGAAATCCCCCCAGCCCCATCGAACAAGCCGCGCCACGACCTTCTCGAAGTGATCCCACGACGCCGCGAGCAGGTTGTTGTCGCACAACACCGGCAGATCGGGCCAATCGGGTAGCTCGGTCAGGCCTCCGGGCTCGACGGCGCCCGTGCCGATTGCACAGAACCGGCAGGACCTCACGCACCCGAGCGTCGTGCGTGTCGCCAGGGGATTGACTCGCTGAAGCACACCCGGTGTCGCCGAGCCAAGGGTGACATGGTCCATGTGGGCCAGGTAGTCGGGCATCAACTGCACGGCGGGCCCGCCGACAACGGCCCGGTCCCAGAACAGAGAGCCCTCGGCCAGCCTGCGCCGGACCGCCGGCAGATTCCAGGTGAAGGGAACGGACACGTACAGCGTCCGCTCCTCGATCCAGGTCAGAGGCTTCTTCGGCCACTCGCTCAACAGCTCACCTCCACCTGAGGCTGCTCAGCCAGGACCCTCTCAGCCTTGCGCCCGGTGAACGCCTCCCATCGCTTCACCACGACATCACAGAACCGCGGATCGAGCTCCATCAGCAGTGCATTGCGGCCGGTCTGTTCAGCGGCGATCAACGTTGAGCCGCTGCCGGCGAATGAATCCAGGACGGTCTGGCCGGGATCGCGGGAGTTCTCGATGTGCTTTCGGATCAGTTCCACCGGCTTCATCGTCGGGTGCTCTTCCGAGCGTTTGGGCCGCGGGAACTCGAACACCGACGTCTGGCAACGATCGGGCACGGGATGGTGGGCGCCGCCGGGCTTCCAGTCGTAGTAGAGCACCTCGTGACGGTAGTGGTAGTCCAGGCGGCTGATGACCATGCTGTCTTTGACCCAGACCAGGCTGCTGTGCCAGATGTCCAGGTCGTGCAGCACCATGCTGAAGGCCACGCCCATGGGACCGTGCGGGGCGGCCACGTACCAGACGGCTCCTGGCTTGCACGCGTCGAGGGCCGTCTCGAATGCGCCGCGCAGGAACGTCACGAGCTGCGGGACATCCAGATCGTCGTTGGCGATCCCGGCATGACCCTCGGCCCGCGCCTGTGACGACGACATGCCACTGGTCGTGCCGACGCGGCTGGCGATGGCGACGCCGTACGGAGGATCCGTCCAGACCATGTCCGCCGATCGGCCGTCCGTCAGACGCGCCATGTCGCCGGCGTTTCGCGCGTCGCCGCACAGGAGGCGGTGCCGGGATTCAACGGGAGCCGTGTAGTGCTGGCCGCACCTGCGGCAGGTGCATTGCTGTTCGATACTCATTGGTGGTCTCCGAGGGGGATGGGCAAGCCGCCCGTCCTTTCCAGGACGGCGGCCTTGCCCGTGAAGTCCTGCCAGCGTTTGACGGCCACGTCGACGTACTGCGGCACCAGTTCCACGGCGAGGCAAGAACGCCCGAGCCGCTCGGCGGCGATCATCGTGGTGCCCGTCCCGCAGAACGGCTCGTAGACCGCGCCACCGGTGCCATCGAGCGACTCCAGAACGTGGGTCGCCAGGTGGGCGGGCATGGACGCGGCGTGGATGTCCGGGGCGACGTTCTCGCCGCTGGCGCCACGCCCCTCGTAGACGTTCGACACCGTGGAATGGAACCGGCCGGTCGGGATTGCCCGGGAGGGATTCTCCTGCGGTGCGAGAATCCAGATATCCTCGAAGCGGCTGTTCATCACGTTGGCCGCCATCGCCGGCTGGCCCTGGCCCTTGAACCAGACCATCCGGTCGACGAAGTGGTTCCTGAAGTGGTGAATCCAATCCAGGACCGCCGTCTTGTTGCCCGCCAGCGACTGGAGGTTCACCGCCACGGTCTGGCACCGTGCCAGCGCCAGGGCCGTGAAGTCCACCAGCAGCCGCAGGTACTCGTCCGTCGGCCTGTCGTCGCTGACCCCGACGTACTTGCTGTCCACGCGGCTCTTGTTGCCGCCCAGCGCGTTGTTCCCGACGTTGTACGGCGGCGACGTGAAGCACAGGCTGGGCTGCTGGCCATCCATCAGCCGCTCGACAGCCGCCACATCCGTGGCGTCGCCGCAGACGAGTCGGTGTCGCGACTGCACGTCGGCCTCGTAGTCCCTGCCGCATCTTGCACACTTGCATTGGCGTCTCATGACTCGTTGACCTCCCCGCAGTGCGGGCATTTCGTGTACGCACCGATCAGCCACAGGTCCCCGGGCTGCGTGACGGGTTCGGCCGGCGGCTCCGGAACGGCATCGGGATCGGTCAGGCCCTCGGTGCCTTCGGGGGCGAGCAGCTTGGCGAGCTCGTCCTCGTCGAAGCCCAGCATCGCCAGGTCGAAGTCGTCCGCCTGAAGGTCCTTGAGCTCGATGGGCAGCAGCTCGTAGTCCCACTCGGCCAGCGTGTTCGTCTGGTTGTCGGCGATGCGGTACGCCTTGATCTGGGCGGGCGTGAGGTCCTTTGCCACGTGGACCGGCACCTTGGTCAGGCCCAGCTTCTTCGCCGCCTTCCAGCGGGTGTGGCCGGCGATGATCACGCCCGCTTCGTCCACCACGATGGGCTGGCGGAAGCCGAATTCCCTGAGGCTGGCGGCCACGGCATCGACCGCCTGGTCGTTCTGCCGCGGGTTGTTCTCGTACGGCCGGATGCCGTCGATGTCTCTCAGTTCGATGTCCATATCGCTTTCTCCTGGGGGCTGCCCGCTTGGCGGCGGGTCGTGTTCACGTCGGAAACAAACAAAAAGCGGTCGCGCGACCGTTCCCGTCGCGGTCTTCCGGACGGACTGCCGGGAAGGAACCATGAACCGCCTGGCAAGGTGGGCAAGGTCTCGCACTGGGCTGTGGTCGCGTCCTTGGCCGGCCCGGGGGGAGATGTTCGAACCTGCGCCAACCTGCGCCGTCCGGGGCGTTGGGTTCGGCCAGACCCACACGTCGTTGCTGACCCGGGGTCCGCGGTAGCGGGCGCAGTAGTGCCATGCCTCGGGCTGGGGATCGCAGATGCGCTGGCCTGTCGCCCAGACGACGGCCGTGCCGCCGATGAACTCCCTGCAGAACCACTC